>CAMDHJ010000010.1 GCA_945897865.1 Tepidiphilus sp. J10 | reverse complement strand
GGTTTCGGCCGCATCGCGCGCCTGGTCGATGCGATCGGCCATCGTTTCACCTATCAGGAATGGATGACGCGCGACATCGTCGAGGCTTTGGTGACGCATGGCAGAGCCAAGGGCGCGGCCTGCATCATCGAGGCGGAACAGCTCTGCCTGTTGCTGGGCGAGGACCGGCGCGGCGACGAGCGGGTGGTGACGCAGGCCTTCTCCGGCTGCTTCCAGCAGGATGCGCAATGGCGCAACGAATTCCTGCGCGCGATTTCCAATCCTTCGCTGCGCTAAACATAATGCGCGATCCCGCCATTCGCCCTCTCACGCTGGCGCCGCCGCCACTGGTCTATGCGATTGCCTTGTATGCCGCCTGGTGGCTGCAGCAGCATGTTGCCTTGGGGTTTGATTTCGAGCCCTTCGGTCGTTTTATCGGCTGGGGGCTGATCGGTATCGGCCTTGTCGGTTTTGTCTGGGCGCTGGCGGCGATCTGGGGCCATCGCACCACGGTCAATCCGTACAGGGCAGCGTCGAATCTGGTTACGCGTGGGCCGTTCGCCTACTCGCGCAATCCAATTTATGTTTTCGACTGGTTTATTTACCTCGGTGTCACGCTGCTGCTTGGCACGGCCTGGCCGCTGCTACTGGCGCCTCTGGTCTGGCTGGTGATGCGCTACGGCGTCATCCGGCATGAAGAAGCGCATTTGCTGGCCAAATTCGGCGATGAATATCAAACTTATTGCAGCCAGGTGAAGCGCTGGTTTTAAGAAGATGTTAATGCCGGGCGGTAACCATTGCGGCTGAGTATCCGACGCACAGCCAGCACGATGCTGATCCGCCGCCCCTTTCCGAACCTGGAGTATTTATGCGTAATCGTTACAGCCTGCCGTTGATCGGCCTGCATTGGCTGACCCTGCTGTTGATCATCACCGCCTATGTGCTGGCGACCATCCTGGAAGACATGACGCTGTCGCCGCTGAAGTTGAAGCTGTACTCCTGGCACAAATGGGTAGGTATGTCGGTGCTGTTTCTGCTGCCGCTGCGGCTGCTGTTTCGATTCGTAGATCGCTTCGATCACCGCATCGAACTGACCATGTTTGAAGTGAAGGCCTCCGCAGCCATGCATGGTGTGCTTTACCTGCTGCTGATCGCTGTTCCCATGTTTGGCTGGCTGCACAGCTCGGCGGCCGGATTTCCGATAGTCTGGTTCGGCGTGTTGCCGATGCCTGATCTGGTAGGAAAGGACAAGGCGCTGGCGGAAGTTTTCAAGGAACTCCATGAAGGTTCGGTGAATCTGCTGGTGGTGCTGGTCGTGCTGCATGCGGCAGCGGCTTTGTATCACCACCATATCCGGCGCGATGGCGTGCTGGCGCGGATGGTTCCCGGGCTCGGCAAGAAGCAACCCAAGTAGCAATCCAAGAAGCAATAACAAGGAAATGACATGAGATACTTCTTAACCCTGGCTTTTCTGGCGACTTTAGCGGTTTCAATGACCGCGTCGGCGCAGGACTGGAAAGTCGATTACCGCAAAAGCCAGATCGCTTTCATCATCAAACAGATGAACGTGCCAGTCGAAGGTGGTTTTTCTAGGTACACGGTCAACGCGGCATTCGATGCGGCCAAGCCGGAAATGGGCATATTTCAGGTCGAACTCGATATCTCCAGCATCAATACCGGTTCCGAGGAAGGCGATGGTGAAGCCAAGCGTCCGGCCTGGTTTGATACCGCGCGTTATCCGAAAGCCCGGTTTGTCTCGAAAAGCATCAAACGCAATAACGCCGGCAGCTACACGGTGACCGGCGATCTGACCCTGAAGGGGCGCACGCGGCCGCTCAGCGTGCCGGTGGTGATGACGCAGCAACGCGGTGGTGGCTGGCTGGTTTCCGGACGCGCCGTGATGAAACGTTCGCAATTCGACATCGGCGGCGGCGAATGGGCTGATCCATCGGTGGTGGCGGACGACCTGGAAGCCCGTTTCAAAATTCTGTTGAACCCGTGAGGAAATACCGATGCATACCTGCTTGAAAACATCCCTTGCTGCAGTGCTGTTCTGCGCCTTGATTCCAGCCGCTTCGGCTGCTGAAACCTTTACCCTCGACCCGGAACACACTTTCCCCAGCTTCGAAATCGGCCATCAGGGTATCTCGGTGATGCGCGGCAAATTCAACCGCAGCAAGGGCCGAGCCATGTTCGACGCGGAAAAACAGCAAGGCGCGATCGATGTCCGGGTAGATGCCAGTTCCGGCGATACCGGTCATGACGGATTGAACAAGAAATTGCTCGGTTCCAATTTCTTCCGTACTTCACAGTTTCCGGAAATCATTTTTCAATCCAACCAGGTTGAATTCAAGGAGGGCAAGCCGGTCGCCGCAGTCGGAAGTTTGACTTTGCTCGGCGTCACCAAACCGGTGACGCTGGAGATTCGCAACTACGCCTGCACCTTGCAGTTCCTGACCCGGCGGCCGATGTGCGGCGCTGATGTGCATACCGTCATCAAACGTTCAGACTTTGGCATGAACTACGCCATTCCGATGATCGGTGATGAGGTCAAGCTGGCGATCGAGGTGGAAGGCTTCAAGGATTATTAATCCGACAGTCATGCGATAGCCGCATACTGAACCACGAATCTGCCTTTCCCGAAAAGGGTGCGCCTGCCGCACCCTTTTTATTGCTTAGAATCCACAGTTGGCTCGATCAATCAATCCAGGAACGACATGAGACATTTTGAACATCGATTTGAACTCTTCATCTTCAACAGCCGCTGGTTGCTGGCGCCGTTCTATGTCGGCCTGATCGCCGGCATCGGCTTGTTGCTGATCAAGTTCGCCAAGGCCTTCATCGCCGCCTTGCCGGAAGTATTCACCGGCAGCAGTGGCGAAGCGATGATCGCCATCCTGACGCTGGTCGACATTACACTGGTCGCCAATCTGCTGTTGATCATCATTTTTGCCGGCTACGAAAACTTCATCTCCAAGATCGATACGCATGAACATGAGGACCGTCCGGACTGGATGGGCCATGTCAGCTTCTCTGACCTCAAACTCAAGCTGATCGGCTCCATCGTCGCCATTTCCGGTATCGAACTGCTGAAGTATTTCGTCAACGTCAGCAAACATAGTGACCATGATCTGATGTGGGTGGTGATCATCCATCTGACCCTGGTGTTCTCCGGCGTGATGTTCGCGCTGATGGATCGCCTCTCCGGCGGCCATGGGCCGGAGCCGGAATGCAAGCCAGCGGAAATCGAGATCCCGAAGCACTAGGATTTATGGGGTGAGCGGCCAAACGCCAGCGCGCTTATGGCACCGTCTCGGTCATGCCGCCGCTGTAGATGCGCTGCAAAGCGACATCGCGCGGGGGTTGTCCAGCCAGGAAGCGGATAAACGTCTGCTGACCCATGGCGAGAACCGACTGACAGAAGCGCGCAAGCGCCCGGCCTGGCTGAAGTTTCTCGATCAGTTCCGCAATTTCCTGGTCATTGTGCTGCTGTTCGCGGCGGTGCTGGCCTGGCTGATCGGCGACGTCAAGGACGCGGTAGTTATCCTCTGCGTTGTCGTTCTCAACGCCAGTTTGGGTTTCTACCAAGAGTACCGCGCCGAACGCACACTGGCGGCGCTGAAAGACATGCTGGCGGCAACTGCGCGCGTGCGGCGTGATGGTCGCAGCGTCATGCTGCCAGCCAGCCAGCTGGTACCCGGCGACATCGTCATGCTCGAAGCGGGTGACCAGATTCCGGCCGATGGCCGCCTGCTGGCCGCGCATAACCTGGAAGTAATCGAGTCGGCGCTGACCGGTGAATCGCATGCCGTTGGCAAGATCACGGCGGCGCTGAAGCAGGATGATCTGCCGCTTGGCGACCGCATCAATCTGTTGTTCATGAATACAGTGTTGACGCGCGGTCGCGCCGAATTGCTGGTCACCGCTACCGGCATGCAGACCGAAATGGGTCAGTTGGCCGGCATGATCGCCAGCGCCGAAGCTGCACCGACGCCGTTGCAGAAACAACTCGATAGGCTGGGCAAGAAGCTGGCCGGCATTGCCGGTGTCGTGGTGGTGGCGATCTTCGGCCTCGATCTGGCGCGCGGCCAGCCTTGGGCAGAATCGGCGATGACCGCAGTGGCGCTGGCAGTGGCGGCGATTCCGGAAGGCTTGCCGGCGGTGGTCACCGTGACGCTGGCGATAGGCATGTGGCGCATGGCGCAAAACCGGGCGATCCTGAAAAAACTCGCGGCGGTGGAAACCCTGGGTTCGACGACGGTGATCTGCAGCGACAAAACCGGCACCTTGACCCTCAACCAGATGACCGCGCGCGCCGGCTGGTTTGCCGATGCATCCTTCCAGATCAGCGGAGAAGGCTATGCTGCGACAGGTGAAATCGGTTTGCCGGCAACGCTGGATGTGCGTCCTAATCTGCGTCCCTATCTGCTGCCGATGGCGCTTTGCACCGATTCTCAGGTGCGGCAAGCAGAACTGGTCGGCGATCCGACCGAAGGCGCGCTCTGGGTGCTGGCGCAAAAGGGTGGCCTGTCACCTGAGGCGGAACAGGCGCACGCGCCGCGCATCGCCGAAATTCCATTCGATTCAGTGCACAAGTTCATGGCCACGTTTCATCACAGTGGCGAGCATATCGAAATGTGCATCAAGGGCGCGCCCGCAGTGCTGCTGGCACATGCCTCGCATTGGCTGTCCGGGCAGGGGGAGGCGTTGATCAATACCCCCATCGATGAGCCGATGCGGCAGCGCATCGAAAGCGAAGTCGAACGCATGGCCGAGCAAAGCCTGCGCGTCATCGCGGTGGCGCGGCGGTGTATACCGGCGCGAGATTTCGATCCGGCCGGTGATTTGAATGGTTGGGTTGGCGACTGGACCTTCCTCGGTCTGGCCGGCCTGCTGGATCCGCCGCGTCCGGAAGCGGCTGCCGCGATTGTGTTGTGTCAGCAGGCCGGCATCGCGGTCAAGATGATTACCGGCGACCACAAGACCACTGCTGCCGCGATCGGTCGTGAGCTGGGCCTGGTCGATGGTCGTGACGGTGAGGTGGTCAGCGGTGCCGAACTCGATGCGCTGGACGATGCCAGCCTGGCCGCACGCATCAACACGATCAGCGTGTTTGCGCGGGTTTCACCCAGCCACAAGGTGCGCATCGTCAAGGCCCTGAAAGCCGATGGCCATGTCGTCGCGATGACTGGCGACGGCGTCAATGACGCACCGGCGTTGAAAGCCGCCGATATCGGCATTGCCATGGGTATCACCGGCACCGCCGTTACCCGCGAGGCCGCCAGCATGGTGCTGACCGACGACAACTTCGCCACCATCGTGCGCGCCGTCGAAGAGGGTCGCGTGGTGTACGACAACATCGTCAAGTTCGTCCGCTTCCAGCTCTCTACCAACATTGGCGCCATCCTGACCGTACTCGGCGCGACACTGGCCGGCATGCCGGCTCCATTCACCGCGATTCAACTGCTCTGGATCAACATCATCATGGACGGTCCCCCGGCGATGACGCTGGGCGTCGAGCCTGCGCGCGACGGCATCATGCGCGATACGCCGCGCCAGCAAGCGGCTGAAATTCTGACCCTGAAACGCCTCAGCTACCTGGCCTTGTATGGCATCACGATGATGCTCGGCACGCTGCTGCTGTTCCAGCAAGCGCTTGCCGAGCAAGGCCAGACTTATGCGCTGACACTGGCGTTCACCACCTTTGTACTGTTCCAGTTCTTCAATGTGTTCAATGCGCGCAACGAGCATGGCAGTGCCTTCAACGCGCAGTTCCTGAAGAACAACAAATTGTGGCTGGCCCTGGCTGGCGTGCTGCTTATGCAGGTTCTGGTGGTGCATTGGGCGCCTGCGCAAAACATCTTCGGCACCACGGATCTGCTCTTGGTGGATTGGCTCAAGGCGGCGCTGGTGGCGGCCAGCGTGCTGCTTCTTGATGAGGCGCGCAAGCTGGGCTGGCGGTTGCTGCAAGGGAAGCCAGACACACCAGCCTGAAGTTCTGCTGGTTGACGTTTCAACCTAAAAAACGCAGTTGACCGGACTGTAGGTGCGAATTTATTCGCAAAATCAACTGCTTGTGTGCGAATGAATTCGCACCTACATCAGTAACGCAACTGCTTGAAATTTCACAATATTCAATCCCAACTGAGGATTCCAGGTTTAATCGTGGTGGAGTTTGGTGGACACGACAGCGGAGAACGCACGCCAATCCTGTTCCACCTGATCGGCATAGCATTCAGCGTGGTCGAACAACTCAGCGACGCGACACTGCAGGCAAGCGCCGTAATCAATCAATTCCGTAGTCTCGGCCGCACCTTGCTGTCCGGCTGTACGCAGTTGCGCCCAAGCCAACACATTGCCCATTGTGCGGATGACTTTTTCCAGGCGGCCCAGCTTGCCGTTCCATGCCTGTAAATCCAGGCGATCCTGATGCGGCAGCAGTTCGCGCAGTACGTAGGAATGCGTGTCCCGATTCAATGCGCTCAAAAAAGCCGGCGTATGGGCTTGCATACGGCGTTGCAGTTCAACCACCCGCGTCGCTTCATTCGACCAGGCTGGTTGCGGCAGATCGACATAAGGAGCCAGCGCCGAACCCGGTTCATGGCGTAGGTCGAGCAGACTGGGGTTGTCCGCGTCGCGATCGCTTTCACCCTTAGCCTCACCATCACCCTCGCCGTTGCCGCGCACCAGCAGCACATAACGTTCGATGCCGAGACTGCCGGTGCCGGCAATGCGGCGGGCGACGTCGAGCAGTTTGAAAAACTTCGGCTCAGGTTGGCTTTCTGCGTATTCCGCGATCAGGCGTTCGATTCTGGCGCGATCTTCGGCATCGACCGGCAGCGCTTTCTTGCCATCCAGGCGCAGCAAGCGGCGGCCGTTCTTCTTCTGTGTGCGTTCGTCGAGGTAGTCGGCGTGGCTGCGTTTGCGTAGCCCCTGCAGCAGGTCGCGCAACATGCCCTTGCTGGAATCCACCTCGACCCGGCCGGCTTTGCCGCTCTGCAGAGTCTCGCCATAGGCATTCAGGAATACGCCGCCCAGATGGCGCACGGCATCGGGTTTCAGCGGCAGCGTGTCAGCGGCCACGTACAAACTGACCAGAAAGCGCGACAACTCCCAGTTCGCCGGCGCCAGCAGGGCTTCGCCGAAGTCGTTCAGGTCGAAGCAGGGCCGCCGACCATCCGCGGGATCGCTCAGATAAGCGCCGAAATTCTCCAGATGCAGATCGCCGCAGATCCAGGCTGCGGGAGACGGAAGGTTTACGCCGGATGCTGCGTAATCCTGATAGAACAAATGACATGAACCGCGCAAAAAGGCGAACGGATCGTTTGCCATGGCGCGGTATTTCAACGCCAGCCGATCGGGATCGCGGCCGGCGTTGAAGCGGTGGATCAGGTCGACCGCGTTGCGCGGCATTCCCGTTTGAGTCGTTTGCTGATTTAGCCGTTTGCCTGTTTCAGTGCGGCGATGCGTTCTTCCAGCGGCGGGTGAGTCATGAACAAGCGCTTGAAGTTACTACCGCCGCCACCGCTGATGCCGAAGGCGGCCATTTTTTCCGGCAGCGGCGGCGTATGGGCCTGCTGCAGGCGCTGTAGCGCGGCGATCATGTTCTGCCGCCCAGCCAATGTGGCACCACCGGCATCGGCGCGGAATTCGCGCTGGCGTGAGAACCACATGACGATGATCGAGGCAAGCACGCCTAGCACCAGTTCGGCAACGATCATGGTGACGAAGAAGGCGGGGCCTTGGCCGCGTTCGGTCTTGAACACGATCTTGTCGACCAGATGGCCGATGACACGCGAGAAGAACATCACGAAGGTATTCACCACGCCTTGAATCAGTGCCAGGGTGACCATGTCGCCGTTGGCGACGTGGGAGATTTCATGCGCCATCACCGCTTCCGCTTCCTGCTTGGTCATGCCGCGCAGCAGACCGGTGGAAACGGCAACCAGGGCGGCGTTCTTGTTCATGCCGGTGGCGAAGGCGTTGACTTCGGGCGAATCCCAGATCGCGACTTCCGGCATCTTGATGCCGGCGGCCTGCGCCTGACGTGCGACGGTCTGCACCAGCCAAAGTTCTTCCGGCGTGCGCGGGTCGGTGATGACCTCGGCGCCGACCGATTTCTTCGCCATCCATTTCGACATGGCAAGCGAGATCAGCGATCCACCGAAGCCCATCACGGCAGCGAAGATCAGCAAGGCGCCGAGATTAAGGCCGTTTTCATTCAGATACGGTTCCACCCCGAGCAGGCGCATGGTGAGCGACAGCACCAGCACAATGGCCAGGTTGGTGGCGAGGAATAAAAAAATGCGTTTCATGTGAATTCCCTTAAATATTCAACTGCCGTTGAGATGGGTTCAATCTTGATGAGTTCAAGTTTCCTCTCACGGCAACAATGTTAACGGGGGGCAGGATACGACCAATACATGAACAAAAAAATTCGAATATTGTTGTGTGATCCTTCGTGAAAAACTGATGATCTGGTTAAGCTCGACAAGTGTTGTTCCTGCCGCATATCCGTCTACATCGAAGGAAACCAGCAAACCTCAAAGCTGAGTCCAGAGTTCGATGCGGTTGCGGCCGTTTTCCTTCGCCTGGATCAATGCCATGTCGGTATCGGCGATGGCTTCTTCGACCGGTCGCCGTGGGTGCATTTCAGCCAGTCCGAAAGAAGCGGTGACGTACATCGTTTCCCCCGTGGGCAGGCGTATCGGCAAACTTTCGAGGCCGGCGCGGATGCGTTCGATCACTTGCAAGGCATCTTTCATCGGGCTGCCGGGCAGGCAGATCAGGAATTCCTCGCCGCCGTAGCGGTAGATCGAATCATATTTGCGCAGCACACCGGTAACGAAGCGCAGGCTCTGGCGCAGCACCGCATCGCCGGCTGGATGGCCGCGTTCATCGTTGACCCGTTTGAAGTGGTCAAAATCAAGCAGGCAGAGCGAGCAGGGGCGTTGTATGCGTAGCGAGCGTTCCTGTTCCTCGCGCAGACGACTCAACATGCCGCGCCGGCTGGCGCAGCCGGTGAGGCTGTCGGTGCTGAGCAGTTCGCCGATGATGTCGAGTTGCACCCGCCGCAGCATGGTATTGAGGCGGAGTGCGAGATCGATGCACTGGTCATAGAGTTCAGGTTCCGGCCGGCGCTTGTCGAGAACCTCAAGCAAAGCCAGGCGGGTGACGTCGTGCATCGCTTTCTGGGTGGTGCCGAGCGCCAGAAAGTCCTGGTTTTCGCGTAGCGGATTCGGTTCGTGGCTGTAATACCACTGGCCGAAATGTGTGCGCAAATGCGCGTCTTCGGCCAGGTCGGCTTTATTGACCTCATTCGCGCAGACCAGCGTTCGGTTGATCTGCTTGAACCAGGCCAGGTGTGCAGCGATGGTGACTTCGAGTTCTTCAGTCAGGAGCTGGATTTCGTCTCGTTCCAGGGGGAGTGACATGTCCCATCCGTTAGTGTCGTTGTTGTCGACGCGTTATCGGATGCAAAGGGAAAGTCTTGAGTCGAGCGATTGCTCCATGCCGTGCCAATTCTGCCGACGTTGCCTATTTCAGGGTGAATCGAACCGTGCCGGCTTCCCGGCCCGGCACATTGATGCTGGCAACCGCCTTGCTGCCGCGCGCCGGCTTGTTCTTCAGTTTCGCGCTGAGGTTTTGAAAGCCACTGGGCGTCAGTGCGACTTCTTCCTTGTTTTTGCCCGACAGCACAATCAACTTTCCGCTGGCGCCGGCGGACTCGACCGGTGCGCCGTGTTCGCTCAGGTACAAAATGATTTGGGTTCCCTTGCTCACCAGTTCGACCTGGAATGCGTCCGCGTCGGCGGTGATGCCGCCGAATTGCGGTTTCAGATGGTCGGCATGCGCCCAGACCTGGCCGGCACTTAGCATCAGACTGAGGGCGAAGGGAAAGACTAGCTTTTTCATGGTGTGGCTCCTGGTGGGTCAGTAGTTCTCGGTGGATCGGGTTTGCAACAGGCGGTGCAGCGGTTTCTCGCCGAACAGCCAGAACATCACCGGCGTCAGCACGGTGTCGAGCAGGGTGGAACTGATCAGGCCGCCGAAGATGACGACGGCGACCGGGTGCAGGATTTCCTTGCCCGGCGCATCCGCCGCCAATAGCAAAGGCAGCAGGGCGAAGGCGGCGACCAGTGCGGTCATCAGCACCGGCGTCAGGCGCTCCAGCGAGCCGCGTACGATCATCGGCTTGCCGAAGGTTTCATTTTCAAACGCGCACAGGTTGATGTAATGGCTGATCTTCAGGATGCCGTTGCGGGTGGCGATGCCGGTCAGCGTGATGAAGCCGACCAGCGCCGCGACCGAGAGCGGCTGGCCGGACAGCCAGAGTGCCGCGACGCTGCCGACCAGGGCGAGCGGAATATTGAGCATGATGATCAGCGCCAACGTGGTCGAGCGATAGCGTGAATACAGCACCAGAAAGATCAGGGTCAGCGACACCAGCGCCAGCAGTGAAATCAGTCGGGCAGCGGCCTCCTGCGCCTGGAATTGACCTTCCAGCGCGGTGAAGTAGCCTTCCGGCAGCGCGCCTTTTGCCTGCATCGCGGCCAGCGTGGCGCGAATATCGGCAATCACTGCGCTCATGTCGCGGCCTTCCGTATTGGCGGAAATGACGATGCGACGGCGCGAATTCTCCCGACTGATCTGGTTCGGCCCGTCGCTGTCTTCAATGCTGGCCAGACGCGACAGCGGCACCGCACCCAGCGGCGTGTCAATCAGCAGCCCGGGCAGCTGGGTCAGGCCGCGCTCTGTTTCAGGCAGGCGCAAGATCAGATCAAACCGTCTTGAGCCACCACCCACACCTGTCTCGCCACCTTCGACAATCTGCCCGATGCGCTCGCCTTCGATCATCTGTTGAAGGCTGCGCAACAATGTGCCAGGGGCGACGCCATAGCGCGCAGCCGCAGCGTAATCGACGCGAATCTTGATCTGTGGAATGCGCACCTGTTTTTCGATCGCCAGATCGGTGACGCCGGGAATCTGGGCCAACTTGCCGCGCAGGTCTTCCGCGAGGCTACGCAGGGTGTCCAGATCATCGCCGTAGATTTTCAGCGCAATCTGGGCGCGCACGCCGGACAGCAGATGGTCGAGCCGGTGCGAAATGGGTTGCCCGATGCTGATCGAAGCGGGCAGGGTAGCGAGGCGGGAACGGATGTCGGCGATGACGGCGTCGCGACTGCGCCCGGACTCCTTCAGATCGACATCCATCTCGCTGGAATGCACGCCTTCAGCATGTTCGTCCAGCTCGGCGCGGCCGGTGCGGCGGCCGACTTGCGTCACCTCCGGCACCGCTGCCACCAGTTGTTCCGCCAACTGACCAACACGATTCGATTCGGCCAGTGATGCGCCCGGATTGAGCAACACATTGATGGTCAAAGTGCCTTCGTTGAAGGGCGGCAGGAAGGTGCGCGGAAAGAAGGGGATGCTGGCTGCCGCTGTCAGCACCAGAATGGCGGCGCCGATCAGCAGCACTCGGGCATGCGTGAACGAGGCCGCCAGCAGGCGCGTGTCCCAGGCCTTCAGCCAGCGCACCAGCGGGGTGTCGCCATGGTCGAGAAGACGCGTGTGTTTGCCTTGCAGCAGGTAATACGCCAGCACCGGCGTGACGGTTACCGAAACGATCATGCTGGCCAGGATCGAGACGATGTAGGCGACGCCGAGCGGCGTGAACAGCCGGCCCTCGATGCCGGGCAGGGCGAACAGCGGCACGAACACCAGTACGATGATCAAGGTAGCGTAGACGATGGCGGAACGCACTTCCAGCGTCGCGGCGGCGATCACTTCTGTCGCCGGTCTGAGGGTGAGGATCGGGCCGCAAGCGGACCCTCCTACGGGCGTCTCGCCGACGGTAGCCAAGGTTTGGTTCGCCTTCAGGCGGCGCAGTACGTTTTCCACGCCGACCACGGCGTCATCCACCAGTTCGCCAATGGCAATCGCCAGGCCACCCAGGGTCATGGTGTTGATCGAGAGATTGAAATAACGGAACACCAGCACGGTGACCAGCAGCGAAAGCGGAATCGCCAGCAGCGAGATCAGCGTAGTGCGAACATTGAGCAGAAACAGGAACAGCACCACGGCGACAAGAATCGCGCCATCGCGCAGTGCATGTTCGACATTGAGCACCGAGGCCTCGATGAAATCCGCCTGCTTGAACAGAAACTTGGGTGGGTCGATGCCGGCCGGCCGGTTGCGGTTGAGTTCGGTCAATGCCCGCTCAACCGCGCGGGTGAGTGCCACGCTGTCGCTGCCGGGTTGTTTCTGCACCGAAAGAATCACCGCCGGCCGACCTGCATAGCCGGCATCACCGCGCTTGACGGCGGCGGCCAGGCTGACCGTGGCAACCTGCTGCAATGGAATCGGTTGGCCGGCTTTCACCGCGACGACCAGATTCCGCAAATCTTCGATGCGCGCCGTGCGGCCAATCTGGCGGATCAGGTATTCCCGCCCGCCGGCTTGCAGGAAGCCACCGCTGGTATTGGCACCGAAGTCGCGCAGCGCCGCTTCCAACGTTTCGCGCTCGATGCCCAGGCTGTGCAGTTGCGCCAGATTGAGCTCCACCCGGTATTGCCGGACTTCGCCGCCGATTGGAATCACCTGGCTGATGCCTGGAATGGTCAGCAGGCGCGGGCGCATCACCCAGTCGGCGTATTCACGCACCGCCATCGGGTCGGCGCTGGCGCTGACCGGCAGCGCCAGCAGCAGAATCTCGCCCATGATCGATGAAATCGGCCCGAGTTGTGGCGTGATGCCTGGCGGCATCTGTTCGCGCACCAGGTTCAGGCGCTCGGTGATCTGTTGCCGGTTGCGCCAGATATCGTTTCCCAATTTATCGCTGCCCCAGTCGAATTCGACATAAACGATGGACAGCCCGACACCGGAAACCGAACGCACTCGGGTGACGCCGGGCATGCCGTTCATGCTGGTCTCGATCGGGAAACTGACCAACTGCTCGACTTCCTCCGGCGCCATGCCGCCAGCTTCGGTCATCAGGGTGACAGTCGGCTTGTTGAGGTCGGGGAAAACGTCGACCGGCATTTGCCGCATGCTGATCAGGCCATACACCACCAGACCCAGCGCCAGGCCGAGGACGAGCAGGCGCTGGTGCAGGCTGGCGTGGATGATGTGATTGAACATGCCGGGTGCTTGTGGTTCAGCGCATCTGCACCAACAGGCTGGCACCTGCGACGACGATGCGGTCGCCGTCCTTCAGTCCGCTGCCGACGGCGACGCGATAGGCATCCAGCGGCGTCCACTTCACCACGCGCGGTGTAAATAATTCGGGAGCGGCATGCAGCCAGACCACGTCGTCGCCGGCGGCATTCTTGACCAGCGCGGCTTGCGGCAATGCGATGCCGTCGATCCGATTGGCGGTTTTTGCGATCACCTTGACCGGCTGGCCGAGTGCCAGCGGCGCATTAGAGCTTGCCACGCGGAACAGCACCGGCATGGCTTGTTCGCGTAGTTGCTGGCTTGCACCAACGAAATGCAGCGGCACGCTGCCAGCGGGAAACTGCGCGACGGCATCGTTTAATTTAATGATCGGTGAAGCTTCATAAGACAACGCTTCGATCGCCAGCCGGGTCGGATCGACCACTTCGAACAGCACATCACGCGCTTCGACGACCTGGCCGGCGACGGCCTGCGCGGCACTGATCACACCGGTCACCGGCGCATGTAGCGGCTCCGGCGCGGCGAGGCTGGCGCGGATGGCGGCGCGGCGTTTTTTCAGCGCGGCCAGTTCGAGGCGGGCAGCTTCGATCTCCTTTTGCGGCACCGCGCCTTCGAGCTGATCAAGCCGGCGCACGCGGCGTTCAGCGATGGCAAACGCGGCTTCCAGTTCGGCCAGCAAGGCCTGCTGATTGCCGCGTTCCAGGCTGCTCGCCACGGGTTTCAGCCAAGCCAGCACCTCGCCTTTGCGGACTTTCTGGCCGAGCACCGGCAAGCCGCGTGGGCCGGGTTCGATGCGGCCGGACTGGATCGCCTGCACGCGGCCGCTGGCGTTGGGATCGGCGATCACTGTGCCATTGAAGCTCAGCGTTACCGCCAGCGCTTCTGTCGCTGCCAGTTGGGTACGCAAGCCGAGTCGGCGTTGCGCCGGTTTTGGCACGAAGACGCTGCCATCGGCGAGGCGCTGAGGAATGCCCGTGAGATTGACTTGCGTCACGACAACAGCTGGTTCCTCGTCATGATTGTGGTCTTCGCCGCCGTGCGCGCTGGCCTGGCCTGCGAACAAGGCGAGCAACAGCGCAACGGCATGGTGAAGCGTAGGGTGCGCCGTGCGCACCATTGAACTTGGATCGGTGCGCATGGCGCACCCTACGTGGTTCATGTCCGCCTCCTGAACAGCACAACGCCGATCCCGGCCAGCAGCAGCGCGCCGGCTGCGCCCCAGATGATTCGCTGGTCCGGCGCTTGTGCGACGGGTTTGACAGGTTCGGCGGCAGCTTGCGCGACCGTCAACGTCGCGGTCAGCAGATCGGCGCTGTCGGTCG
This sequence comes from Tepidiphilus sp. J10, assembly GCA_945897865.1. Classification (GTDB taxonomy): domain Bacteria; phylum Pseudomonadota; class Gammaproteobacteria; order Burkholderiales; family Thiobacillaceae; genus PFJX01. Next base: position 33,704 of record CAMDHJ010000010.1, on the reverse strand, counting down.
TCTCGATTGAGAACACCAGCGGGTATTTGCCGGGCTTGGCGAACGCCTCGCCGGGCAGCCCATAGACGCCGGGTTCGGTTTGCCGGGCGACCAGCTTCACTGCGCTGCTTTCCAGTTCGACCCGCGCATCGGTCACCGGCGCATTGCTGGCGTAGTGATCCAGATAAACGGCCAACGTCTTCTCCGCCAAGGCCGCGACCAGTTCGAATTCCTCGCTCTGCGCGCTGGCCCGAGGCGTCTGTGGCACTTGCGGACTGGTTGCGGCAACGGCTGCCGCTTCTTCCGGATGGCTGTGCTCCTCGCCGCCGTGCGCCCAGGCGGGCGAGGTGTTCAGTGCGCTGGCCGACAGAATAGTTGCGACCAGGCTAAGGATTCGCTTCAAGGCATTTCTCCCAGCGCTTGTTTGAGTTGCGACAACGCCAGGCCGCGCGCTGATTCTTGTCGATGGAACAGCGCTTCCGCCTCGTAGGCTGCGGCGCGCGCGCGCAGCAACCCGGGCAGGTCGGATTCACCCAGACTGAAGCTCTTTTCGGCCAGTTGCAGCGTATCGGCGGTGAGGGCGCGGCGTTCCTGTGCGTATTGCCATTGCTGTTCCGCTGCGGCGAGTTCGAGCCGGGCCTGTTCCACGTCGAGCGCCAGTTGCCGCGTTGCCTGCAATTGTGTTGCCGTGGCCAGTTGCACGTCCGCGAGGGCGGCCGCAGCGTCGCGACGCAGGCGCGGGCCGGATGAAAACAGGAGGGTCAACTTGACTCCGACCGCATTGCCGAAGGCTGCCGAGCTGTCGCCGCGTTCGCGCAGCACTCGCAGGGCGATCTCCGGGGCATCGCGGCGCAGGGTTTGCGCCAGCTTGAGCCGGGAGTTGGCGAGACGGGCGCTGGCGGCCAGTGCGACCAGGCGGGGATGCAGTTCGGCGGTCGGGCTCGATTGAGCGAGCGCTTCGGGTTCCACCTGTAATGGCGCAGCCATGCCGGTCAGGCCGCGCCAGGTACGTTCAGCCTGACGCGCGGCGGCTTCCGCTTGCAGGCTTTCGGCCTGCGCGGCCAGGGTTTCGCCGCGAGCCTGGTTGGAATCTACCCGAGCCAGATCGCCCACCCGGTAACGCCGCTGGACTTCGATTTCGAGATTGCGCGCCGTGCTCAGGCGGCTCGCAGCCAGCGCTTCGGCCTGCTTCGCCGCAGCCAGCTCCCACCATGCGGTGCGTAGTTCGCCAGCCAATTCCAGGCGCAACGCGGCACGGCGGGCAGAGGTTTCGTCGAGCAGGCTTGCAGCTTCATCCACCTGAGCGGTTTTTTGCCCGGGCAACCAGAGCGGCGCGGCCAATTCGATTTCCCATTCTTCCTTGCCGCGGCCGCTGCCCAGGCTGTCGTTGAGATGGCCGAGCGAAAGCGCGGCGGGGCCGGCAGTCAAGCCGCCGGCAATTTCGGCGCGCGCATTCGCCTCGGCCACGCGGGCGTCCAGCGCCCCGGCTTCGGGGTGTAGTCGCCATGCCTGTTCCAGGGCTTCGGCGAGCAGGCCGGCGTTGGCCTGCGACGCGAACAGCGCGACAAGCAGCGAGACAAGCAGGCAGGCAAACAGGCGGATCGACTTGTAACTAGTTTTCATGCCTGCCATCCTGCCGGTCACATACCAACTCAATCCTGACCGCAAGATTACAAATCTGTAATGAAAATTCTGATCGTCGAAGACGAGCCCAAAACAGGCGATTACCTGAAACAAGGCCTGACCGAAGCCGGCATGGTCGTTGACCTGGCGCGCGACGGTTGGGATGGGTTGCACCTGGCCTGCAACATGGAAGCGGGCAAGCCGGCTTATGACTTGCTGATCCTCGATGTCATGCTGCCCGGCCTGGATGGCTGGCAGGTGCTGGAAGGCGTGCGGCGCGCCGGCATGAGCATGCCGGTGCTGTTTCTCACCGCGCGCGATCAGGTCGCCGACCGGGTCAGGGGGCTCGAACTCGGCGCCGACGATTATCTGGTCAAACCGTTCGCATTCATTGAACTGCTGGCACGGGTGCGCAGCCTGCTGCGGCGCGGCAAAGGCAGTATCGAGTCGACATTGCTGAAGGTGGCCGATCTGGAGCTTGATCTGCTCAGCCGCCGCGCCCTGCGCGCCGGTAAGCGGATCGATCTGACCGCCAAGGAATTTGCCTTGCTGGAGTTGCTGCTGCGCCACCAGGGCGAAGTGTTGCCGCGCACCTTGATTGCTTCCCAGGTGTGGGACATGAACTTCGACAGCGATACCAATGTGGTCGAGGTGGCGGTGCGCCGCTTGCGCGCCAAGGTCGATGACGGATTCGAGCCGAAGCTGATCCAGACCGTGCGCGGCATGGGGTATCGGCTGGAAGCACCGGCGACGTAACCTAGATGAGTTTGATTTCGAACTTGAACCTGAATTCTCTTTCGCTGACCGCGCGGCTGTCGCTGCTGTTCGCCGCCAGCGCGGTCAGTGTGCTGCTGGGCCTGGGCTGGGTGGTGGAACGCGCGGTGGAGAATCACTTCATCGAGATGGATCGGCATGAGATCGAGGGCAAGTTGAGCCTGGTGCGCAACCTGATCGGTAGCGCGACCAACGCCGCCGCGCTGGCTGCGGTGCCGGCGCAACTCGAAAATGCGCTGGTCGGGCATCATCATTTGCAGGTCACGGTTTTTGCCGCCGATGGCAGCGTTTGGTTCACTTCCGGCAGCGTGCGTTTCCCGCAGCAGCGGGCCGGCGATACGCTGCAATGGCTGGCCTGGGACGACGCTCGGCATGCTTATCGGGGTGTGCTGGCCGGGGTGAAAACGGCGCATGCGCCGCCGTTTAGCATCGCCATTGCGCAAGACATCAGCCATCACGAAGCTTTCATGCGCGACTTCCGTCGCACTTTGGTCATGCTGACCGCGCTGGCCGCATTGCTGACAGCCGGTCTGGGCTGGGTCGCCACCCGCGCCGGCCTGCGCCCGCTGCGTCGGGTGGCAGTGATGGCGGCGCGGATCGAGGCCAGTCGCCTCAGCCAACGCCTGCCGGAGAGCCAGGTGCCGGCCGAGATCGAGACGCTGGTGGCGGCATTCAATGCGATGCTGGCGCGGCTGGAGGACAGTTTCCGGCGCTTGAAAGAGTTTTCTTCCGACATCGCGCATGAGTTGCGCACGCCGATCAGCAATCTGATGACCCAGACCCAGGTGGCGCTGAACGGCGCCCGCGAGGGCGATGCGGGCCGTGAACAATATCGTGAAATCCTCTATTCCAGCCTGGAGGAATATGAACGCATGGCGCAGATGATTGCCGACATGCTGTTTCTCGCCCAGGCCGACAATGGCTTGCTGAAACCCGGGCATGGCGAGATTGATCTGGGCAGTGAAACGCTGGCGTTGTTCGACTATTTCGATGCCTGGGCGGAAGAACGTGGTGTCAAGTTGGTGCTGGAAGACTTGCGCGACACGCAGGCACCGGCGTTGACCGGCGATCGATTGATGTTGCGGCGGGCATTGAGCAATCTGCTGGCGAATGCAATCCGCCATACCGCGCAAGGCAATACGGTCTGGGTTCGGCTGGCTTCAGCAGAGGGACATTTGAGCGTCAGTGTCGAGAATCCCGGGGTGGATATCGCACCTGAACATTTGCCGCGCCTGTTCGATCGGTTTTATCGCGTTGATGCTTCCCGTCAACGCGATGGTGAGGCTGGCGCTGGCCTCGGGTTGGCGATCGTGAAATCAATCGTCACGGCGCACGGTGGCAGCATGCGGGTGATTTCCAAAGCAGGATGCACGCGTTTCCAGATGGTGTTTTGAGGCGTCAGCCTCTGGAAACCTCAGAACAGTTCGATCGAACCGTCGTGCTGGCTGTCGTCCACGACGCCTTCGTCGCGCAGCGCAGCGTAGTCGCGAACCTGGTTGCGGCCGTGTTCCTTGGCGTAATAGAGCGCCTTGTCGGCTTCTTCGATGATGCGGGTGGGCAGGTCCTGGCGGTCGATCAGGGTGTAGCCGATGCTGACCGTGACCTGGCCGACCTGTGGGAAGCTGTGGCGTTCGACATTGCCGCGCAGCCGTTCCAAAACTGCGCCAGCCTGTTCCGGGCTGACTTCGTTGAGGACGACGATGAATTCCTCGCCGCCGTAACGAAACGAGCGGTCGTTGTCGCGCAACGAGGCGCGCAGGATGTTGGCGAAAGTCAGCAGCACTTCGTCGCCGATCAAATGGCCGTAGGTGTCGTTGATCCGCTTGAATTTGTCCAGATCGAGCACAGCCAGATACTCGCCCCGGGTTTGCGCATTCCGTTCGGCGGCAGGTTTTTCGGCGGGTTTGTCACCCTCGCGGCGTTCATGCAGGCGGGCGGTCAGGCGTGAGGCCAGAAAGGATTCGAGCTTGCGGCGGTTTTGCAGGCCGGTCAGCGTGTCCTTCTCGCTGTCGCTCATCAGCTTCATGAAGTTCTGATACACCCGAACCATGCCAACCAGCAGGCGCTCGCTGGTCTCGTTCCAGCTTGGCATGCCGACCAGCAGGATGCGGCGGCTGCCATTCTTGCCGGTATCGATCACCGCCAGCATGTAAATCAAGTCGGGCGTTTCCGCCTGGCGGAAGTCGTATTCGGACATTTCCCGCGCCACTTCGATCACGCTTTCTGGCAGGACGATGTCCTCGTTCCGCGAAGGCATCAGGGTTCGTGTGCTGCCGTCGGCGGACAAGTCGAGGAAAAACCCGCACATCGGTTGCAGCATCTCGCGCAGCGAGGCGAACAGGCTGAGCTCAAGCGAATGCTGGTCGCGTTGTTCGGTGATGGCGACGATGGTTTCCAGCAGGATGTCGTGATCCATGCCGTGCAGGGAGGTTTCAGTGTTCATGGATAGCGTTGGTTGGCTGAATTGGATGCCGGAACATTAACGCGACCTGCGGGATTATTTCACGTCTTCCCAACCGGTAATCATCGCCTTGATGTGCGCGGTGACGGTGTGGCCGGTGGTGGTCAGGTAGATGTGGACGATGAAGAAGGCCAGGATCATGAAGGCGCCGACAGTGTGGAGGAAGGCGACCCATTCCAGTGACAGATATTGATCGACGCCCCAGGCCGCCCAGTCGGCGTAAAACAGATAGAACCAGCCGGAGATCCAGATCATCGGTGACATGAACACCCAGAAACCGAGGTAGGCCAGGCGCTGAAGTGGGTTGTGCTTCTTCAGCGCGGTCTGTTTGAACGGATGTGGCGCGTGCGTGAAGATGCCCATCAGGTAGTACTTGATCATCGCGTCCACCTTGTCCAGCGTCGGGATGTATTGCTTCCATTCGCCGGTGGTGAAGTGCCAGAAGATCGCAAATACCCACAGGGTCACCAGTGACCAAGCGGCGATCGTATGAATGCCGACCGCCTTGCCGAAGCCGAGCAGTTTGTAGCTGCCGTGGATTTCGAAGCCGGTGATCATCAGCGCAATGATCAGCGCCGCCTGCGACCAGTGCCAGAAGCGTTCGAAGCGCTTGAAGACGTAGATGCGTTCGCTCATTCTTGTTCTCCGTGTGTGCGTTTGCCGGCCATCAGGTAGCGCAAACCGCCGTGCGCGATGACGCCAAGCAAGGTCAGCAGGGCGATGCTCCAGCCGGCCTTGTCAAGCCAGGGATTGGCGTCGCGGCCGGGAATGTAGAGGCCGGGAACCTTGTCGAGACGGCCATTGGCGCCGTGGCATTGCTGGCAATTGAGTGCGTCGGTTTTCGGCGCCACCATGTGGGTGATTGGCCAGGACATTTCGGTGGCGACGAAAGCAAACTTGCCGCTGAATTCGCCGCCGGCAGCTTGCATGCCGGTAGTTAGCGCCTTGTCCCAGTTGAAGTTGGACCAGAATGAACTGTCGTCCTTGCCGTAGGTGTGGGGAATCAACAGTTGGTTGGTGACCATGTCATACGGTTGTTTGCCGGTGAAACGCTTGATCGGCCAGATTTTCGATTTGCCATCGTCCGGGCTGCCCTCGAAGTGGTTGATGCGGATCACCTGGCTCGGGTCGAGTTTGGTATCGAGCAGGGTGTAGTTCACCTTGCCGTTGAACCAGATGTATTCCGGGATGACGTTGTCTTCGTATTTGAAGTCGCCTTTTTTGCTGTCGTAGGCATCGTGGCCGCCACTGTCCTTCAGCTTGAACGGCTTGCCGTCCTTGTCCAGCTTGCCGGCGGTGGACCAGTCCCAGCTCATCTTGGTCGGAATGCCGCCACGCGCGAATTCCGGGATATGGCAGGTCTGGCAGGCGATCTTGTCGGCGTGGTCGTTGAGTTTGGCGAGCTTCGCCGAGTGTGGCCGGGTGCCGTGGCAGGCCTGGCAGGTGGCTGGGTTGACGTCCTTCTTGCCGCGCATGTGGGCGCCGTGTTTCTCGTCGCTTGCGGTCGGTGCATAGCGGCTGCCGGGAACGTCATGGCCGGCGGTGGCGTGGCAGGTGCCGCAGGTGAAGTTGAGGCCGTCCTTCGCCATGTGGACGTCGAGATACTGGCTCGGATTTTTCATCGAGCTGTCCAGGTCGCCATGTTTCACAGCATCGCCACCGCCGCCGTAGAAGTGGCAGGCGCCGCAGTTGGCGCGGCTGGATTTGCCGACATTGCGCGCCACCTCGCCGAGGTTGGGCGCTTTCACCACTTTGCCCGAGTGCGGCGGATATTCCATGTCCTGGTAATTCGGATGCCCTGCGAGTCCGGGCAGTTTGCGGTAACTGCCGGTGGTGTCGTGGCAGACCAGGCAATCGACGTTTTCCTGCGCGGTGAAGTCGAACTTCTCGTCCTTCCAGCCATAACCAACGTGGCAGGCGGTGCAGAACTCGTAATTTGACGGTACGGCGGTACAAAAGTTGTTGATGACATGTTTCTTGCCGAGTCGCTGCTTGGTTTCCGGGTTCATGAACTCCCAGGTCCAGTGCTTGGTTTTCTGTACCTGCCTGGCGGCTTCGGTATGGCAGGACAAACAGGCTTGGGTGACCTCCGGGCCGCTGGCGAAGGACTTCTTCAGCGCTTCGAACTTGCTGTGGTCGGCGGTGGAGTGGGTCGCGGCTTTTGCCGCAGCCTGAACTGGCATTGCTGTTGGCGTTGTCGCCGGCGTGCTGGCCAGGCTGCTGGAAATAGGCAGATACACCAGCATCAGGCCGAGTGTCAGCGCGCGCGTGGTTGAAATGAACATGCTGATACCTCGCTTGTCAGGGTGGCGCATCAGCAGCCGCCGCCGCCGCCCAGGCTGGGAATGCTGGCGCCGCTGGCGGGGATTGCGGGTGTGATCATCTTCGGCGCCGGCGTATTGGGGTCGAAATGCAGGAATTTCTTCTGGTCGGCCGCCACCTTGCCCATCACTTCGCCGACCATCGGCCCGAACATCTTGCCCATCAGGCCGGCATTCATGGTGCCGATGTAGACCTTGCCGTCGTTCTTCTTGTAGATCGAAATCTTGCAAGGCATCAGGATAGACAGAAAACGCACCGTGTCTTCCTTCAGGATCGGCTTGGAATATTGGGTGCTGCAGGCTTCGATCATCAGCACCGGCAACACGTTGCCGCCGTCACCCTGCACCGCTCTGGCCGGGTTACGCAGACCGGACAGCGCCCAGCCGTTGCCGGTGTTCTGGATGTTGTGCTGAATCCGGGCGACGGTCTCTTCCATGCCGAACGGGCTGACGCGTTCGCTGAACATCAGTTGCGGCATCAACATCCAGCCGGTCAGGCCAATGACCACGATGCCGACGATAAATCCCGCCAGGGCTTTCAACATGACCGTACTCCTTGATTGATTGGCTTTGGTGATTGCAAAGCGTGATGCAGGCGTGCTGGTAAACGCCAAATGGGTAAACGCCTATGCGTCTGGACGATAGATTCTTTGCCGCGATAGCACAATTGCAAAGATCAATTTTCAGTACATCAATACCTTGTATTTCTGTTTTTTTTATGCAGACACGACGCAAGTCAAGAATTTTACAAAATCAATTAAAGATCATCGGGTTAATGCCGTAATGCGAGGTTCGTTATCGATTTTGAATGAGTCCAAGTGCTTTTAATGAAACCTGGCTTGTTTGGTTATGCCAACTGAAAAATCTGCCATCCATGATCGTTTGATCTCGCTGCGACTTCCATCATTGCCCCAGGTATTACTGGAATTGATGGCGTTGTGTGAGCGAGATGATATCGGCATGGCCGAAATCGCCGCCGTGGTGGCAAAGGATGCCAGCGTCGCGGCTCGACTGGTTGCAATCGCCAATTCGCCTTTTTACGGTCCCCAGCGCGGTTTACAAGACATTGATCAGTGTCTGGCAGTACTTGGCACCAGCATCGTCAGACGCTTGGCATTGAATCAATCTGTTGCTGAATTGCTCGGCCGATTCCAGAAAGGACACGACTTCGATCTCCGTTATTTCTGGTACCACAGTCTGCGTGTGGCGGTCATGGCGCGCCAGCTTGCATTACAACAAGACTATGCAAATGGCGATGAAGCCTACCTGGCCGGTTTGTTGCATGACATCGGGCAACTGGCGTTGCTGACGCTGGAACCCGAGCAGTACCTGCCACTATTGCTGGGGGCTGATGCTGAAGGCGCGTTGATGCAGCGGGAACAGGCATTGTTCGGGGCCAACCATGCTGAAATCGGTGCCTGGATGGCACGGCGCTGGAATCTGCATTCCCTGTTTGCCGACAGTATTCGTTACCACCATGAGTCACTTGAACGCGTTCGCGATGCGCATTCCCTGACCCAGATCGTGGCACTCGCGAATCTGCTCTGTACGCTTTCGGAAGCGGAGTTGACGCCACATAGTGAAGCGCTTGAGCGTTTGCGTCTGGAGCCTGCCCAGGTGGATGAACTGCGGCTTGCCGCCGAGACCGAGGCACGTCGTATCGGCGATGAACTTGGGCTGGAACTACCCGCCAAGATTGAACCGATGATGCGTCCGGAAGCCGAGGCCGCCCCTGCGCTGAGTGAGTTGGCGGAGGCCGTTTCTCAACGTATGCAAGGCCTGTTGGCCCAGCCGGAGTGGGGTGGCAAGGAAGGTTTTGAAGCCGCCAAGCGCGATGTTTTGCGTGGTGCAAGCCAGATTTTCGGCTCCTCAGGTTGCGCCCTGTTCATGCCCCAGGACGATGTATTGCACTGGCTGCCGCTGGCGGACGAACCCGCGCCAGGCAATACGATTCGAATCGCCTGTTCCAGCGCCGATTCGCGCATCGCGGCGGCTTATCATGGACGCATCTGTCTCGCGGGGGTGCCGTCACGGCCGGACAATCTGGCCGATGCGCAACTGCTTCGATTGTTGGCCGGCGAACGCTTGCTTTGCCTACCTTTGATGTTTTCCGGCAAACCGCTGGGGGTGCTCGCCGTTGCGTTGGATTTGGCTACGGTGGAGTACTTCGGGCCAAGGCAGACGCTGCTGATCACCTTCGCTCGCGAAGCCGGCAAATGCCTGGCGACGGCAATCCGACAGGATGAGCGGATCAGCGCTGTGTTGCAGGATGCCAGCCAACGCCAGGTTCAGCATGCTCGCAAGTTGATCCATGAAGCGGGTAATCCACTTGGCATCGTGCGCAACTACATCTCGGTGCTGCGGATGCAGGTCGAGCAGATTGGCCAGACCAAGGATGTGCCGAAGGCCGCGTTGAAAGACACCTCGAAGGACGCGTTGAAAGATCAGGTCAAGGAAGAATTCAGCTTGATCGAAAACGAGTTGCGTCGTGTCGGTGGAATTCTGCAGCAATTCAGTATCCCGGCGTTTGACACCAAGCCGAACCTGAATCCGAATGCCGCATCTGTGCAGATAGATATCAATACCTTGGTGCGTGACCTGGTTCAGTTCAGTCGGCTCGGCAAGGCCGAGTTGCGGGATATCGAGGTCAGGCTGAACCTGGCGCCCAATTTGCCGAAACTGGCCAGGTCGGGCGATATCCTGAAACAAATACTGACTAATCTGTTGTTCAATGCCGCTGAAGCACTGAGCGCCAGCCGGACTTTTGCCCTCGATAGCGAAGACCCCTCCCGGCTAGCACCATTTTTGCCGGACTCGCCGTCGCACAGTCATGAGAAGAGGCTGGAGTTTGGTGAAAAAGGCGGTGAAAAAGGCGGTGAAAAGGGTCGCATCACGTTGACTTCTGCGCTGTGGACGGCGAGTAAAAAGCAGCAATATGTTGAACTGTCGGTGAGTGATAACGGCCCGGGAATACCGCCCGATGTGCTGGCTAACTTGTACCAGCCGGTAAAGAGCGGTAAAGGCGGACAGCACGCTGGACTGGGTCTTTCGATCGTTGCCGCTCTGGTTGAGGAACTAGACGGCATGCTGCAATGCAGTAGCAGTGAATCCGGCACGCAATTCAAAATTCTGTTGCCGTTGCCTCCGGAGAAAGCTTGATATGACCGCTTGGAAAGCCAGCAGACTTGCTGATCCTGCCGGCCCGATGGCGGCGCCGCAGATGACTTCGGGACGGATCCTGATCATCGAGGATGATCCCGGGTTTGCCGAGAGCTTGCGCTATCTCCTGAGTTTCAATGGCTTTCTGCCCGAGGTAGCGGCAACTGGTACAAGTGGTCTGGACAGGTTGGCAGGTGAACAGTTTGATCTTGCCCTGATCGATCTCCAGCTACCTGATATCTCGGGTCACGACGTGATATGCAGCGCGTGTGAGCGGGGTATCACGACGCCGATGATCGTCGTCAGCGGTGGCAGTGAAATCAATGCCGCGATATTGGCACTCCGGCTTGGCGCCCTGGATTTTGTGCGCAAGCCGCTTGAACCCGAATTCTTGCTCTACGCAGTCAACCGGGCGCTGGCGCAATCCACGCTGCAACGTGAACACCTGGCGGCGCAACATCGGATCAACCGGTCCGAGCGATTGCATCGATTCCTGGTCGATGCCTCTCCCGACATCATTTTTATCCTTGATCAGCATGGACGCGTTTCCTTCGTCAATGACCGAATGAAGGCGCTGCTGGGTTTGGAGGACAAAGCTGTGCTTGGTCGTCATTTTTCGCGTCTGGTGCATGCGCATGATCGCGAACGGGCGCGCTATGCCTTCAGTGCGCAGAAATTGCTGGATACCGCGATGCACTGCTTTGAATTGCGCCTGAAAAGCCATGCCGATGCCAGCGGTTTTCGTTACTTTGAGGTCAATCTGGCGGTGGTTGGGCTGCCCGAAGACGAATCCGGCGATGCGGCAGCAGACCATGATCATTTCTATGGCGTTGCCCGCGATACGACCGCCCGTCGTGAAGTCGAGGCGCTGGCCAATTTCCGGGCCAATCATGATGTGCTGACGGGTTTGCCGAACCGGAACCTGTTTCGTGACCATCTCGCGTTGGCGTTGATCCGGGCGCGCCGAAATAGTGAACAGATCGCGGTGCTGCACCTGAATCTGGATCGCTTCAAGCACATCAATGACTTGTTTGGTCATGCCAAGGCGGATGAGTTGCTGCGCCAGGTGGGAGAGCGCATTCAGCGTTGCCTGCGCGGCGGCGACACGTTGGCCCGGTTCGTCGGTGACGAATTTCTGTTGCTGAACTCGTTTATCTGGTCGGAGCAGGATGTCCTGCAGATCGTAGATCGTATCAACCATGAGTTTGCCGCGCCTTTCCAGGTGGCCGACAAGTCAGCCCACCTTTCGGTAAGCGCGGGCATTGCGATGTTCCCATCGCATGGTGATAACGCCGATGCATTGATTCGGCATGCCAATATCGCGCTCTATCACGGTCGATTGTCAGGCCACAAAGGCCACTCTTTTTTCATGCCCGAGATGGGGGAAAGCACGGATCAGCGGCTGCAATTGCAAAGCGAACTGCACCAGGCCATCGACCAGAATCAGTTTGTCCTGTTTTATCAACCTCAGGTGGGTTTGCAGGATCGTTGCATCCGCGGCGTCGAAGCGCTGATTCGCTGGAATCATCCGCAACGCGGCTTGTTGCAACCGGGGGATTTCCTACCGCTGGTGGAAGAAGCCGATTTGATCGGTAGCCTGGATGAGTGGGTGACGCGCGATGTCTGCAAGACATTGCGGGCATGGCAGCGTGAAGGCATTGCGCCACCACGGGTAGCCATCAATATTTCGCCGCGCCATCTGGAGGACAACGATTTCGTCACAAAATTTATTGCCATGCTGACTGAGTTCGATATCAACCCTGCTGTCATTGAAGTCGAACTGACTGAAAACCTGTTCATTCGGGATCCGAATATGGTGGCGCGCAAGTTGCAGACCCTGGCCGCGCATGGCGTGATGATCGCCATCGACGACTTCGGTACCCAGTATTCATCTCTCAGTTATCTGCAGAAATTTCCCATCCATACCCTGAAGATCGACAAATCCTTCGTTTGGGAAATCGATCGTGAGTACCGCCAGCACGCCATCATCAAGGCGATCATCTCGATTGCGCATGGTTTGGAACTGAACCTGGTCGCGGAGGGGGTGGAAACGGATGAACAACTTCGATTCCTGGAAATCCAGGGCTGTGACGAAATCCAGGGATATCTGATCAGCAAGCCGTTGCAACGGGAAAAACTGGAAAACCTGATGCGCCAGGGCGGCCGCTTTCAGTCGGATTGATGGAGGGATTGTTGCACTGACGTCCTGTCGGGTTTCAACGCTGCCGCGCGGGCTCGCAATTGACCACAGCCACCATCGATATCCTGCCCGGCGGAATTGCGTAACCGGCTCAAGATGCCGCACTGATGCAGTCGCCCGGCCATTTCGGCGGCGCGTTGCCAGGACGGCCGCGCGAAACCGAGACCTTCGTTACAGTTGTATGGGATGAAATTCATCATCGCGTACTTGCCTTTGAGCAGTCGGATGATGCCATCCAGTTCAGCATCGCTGTCATTGACGCCTTCCAGCAGCGTCCACTGATACTGGATCGGATAGCCGGTGGCACGCGCGTAGCCTTCGCCGAGTTCAATCAGTTCTTCCGGGTCGATGCGCTGCGCCTTGGGCAGCAGATGCGCGCGCAGATCGGCGCGCGTGGTGTGCAACGACAGCGCCAGCGCCGGTTTCACCACGCCGGAGGGCAGGCGTTCGAAAACGCGGCGGTCGCCGACCGTGGAAAACACCAGGTTCTTGTGCCCGACCGCGCCGGAGGTGCCGAGCAGATCAATGGCTTCCAGCACGTTGTCAAGGTTGTGTGCCGGTTCGCCCATGCCCATGAACACGACACGTCTAACCTTGCGCCGGGTGCGCGCCAAGGCAACCTGGGCAACGATTTCGCCGCTGCTGAGTTGGCGAATCAAGCCACTTTGACCAGTCATGCAGAACAGACAGCCAACCGCGCAACCGACCTGGGTCGAAACGCAAACCCCTTCTCGCGGCAGCAACACGCTTTCTACCGTCTGCCCATCCGCCAGCGCAACCAGCAAGCGCGCTGATCCATCTTCGCCGGGATGTTCCGACGCCAATCGCGCCAGACCGTTCAGATCGGCAAGCAAGCTCGGTAGCGCATTGCGCAATGCCAGCGGCAGAAAATCCTCGGCGCGGCGGTGGCGCGTATCGAGCGAACGAACTTGTGTCCAGGCACGGAGTACGCGCTGTTCGTGGCAGGGTTTGGCGCCGAGGCTGCGCAATTGCTGACGAAGGGTTTCAATACGCATGGGGCGAGTGGGGCTGGCAAAGACAGGCAGATGCTGTCAGAGATATCAGAAATCGTTCTGCTTGCGTTCAATATCTTCACGTAGCGTTTTCGCCTGATCCCGCAACCATTCCTGTCGCTGCGCTTTTTTCTTGTGCGCCTGTTCCCGCAGCCAATCCAGTCTTTCCTGGCGCTGCTTGTTGAAGTGGCGGAATTCATAGCGTTGATACGCTACCACGATGCCCGCTGTAATCAGCAGGACGCCGCTGATACGACCCATGGCCGAATCAAGGCGATAGGAGGCTACTATTCCCGCAATGCCATAAACATAAGGCAGAGGTTCGTACAGCCAGTTGGGCAGAATTACCATCTTCCATTCCTATTTTGATTGCTGCGTCGAAGGTGGCTGAATCGAATAAAAGCCAAATTGGCTAACCGCTTATTGGCGTGACTTTCGACTCTGGCTGGACATCGCATTCTCCTGGCCCCGTTGATGTAGATCAATGCCGCATGCTGACGGATTGTTAGCATGACTGTCCCAAGTCTTGCCGTAGCTATTTCATGTCCAACATCTGGTCTGTCTACACCGCCGCGCCGCATCGGGTTCTCTTTTTGCCCGGCTTCATCCAGAGCCTGCTGGCCATGCTCTGGTGGGTGTTCGATCTGGAATTGCGGTTGGCCGGCAACGTTGGTCTGGTAGAGCAGGGCTTGCCGTCACCGCTGTTGCATGGCTGGTTGATGGTGTATGGACTGTTTCCGTTCTTCATCTTCGGTTTTCTGTTTACCGCCGCGCCGAACTGGCTGAGCGGGCCAGACATCTCCCGTTCGTCATATCTCCTCACCCTGTTCGGGATGAGCCTTGGCGTCGTGTTGCTCTATATCGGCCAGAGTGCTGCCGGGTTGGTGTTGCATCTGCTTGGCTGGAGCGTTGCCATGCAGGCGTTGTTGAAGACGCTGCACGGCCGCAAGGATCCGGACCCACGCCATGCCTGGGCAACCTGGGCGGCATTGATGTTGGGCGCGGCGGGCGAGTTGCTGATGCTGGGCGGCTTGCTGTTGGATCATTGGGAATGGCTGCAGCTCGGTATCGAGTTGGGGCTGTGGGGCTGTCTGGTACCGTTGTTCCTGACCGTCTGCCATCGCATGATTCCCTGGTTTACCAGTCGGGTGGTGACGAATTACGTGTTGATTCGGCCTTATCCGCAACTTTGGGTCATGTGGGTCGCTTGCCTGCTGCATTTTGTTTTGGATGGGGCAGGGCAGATGGCGCTGACCTGGTTGGTCGATCTGCCGCTGGCGGCGCTGGTGTTCTGGTTCTCCGCGCGCTGGGGCTTGCGGCTCGGGTTCCAGGTGCGTTTGCTGGCCGTACTGCATATCGCCTTCCTCTGGGCCGGTGCCGCCTTCAGCCTGTTTGGCCTCAGCAGCCTGGCCGCTTTTCTTGGCCTGGATTGGTCAGCCGGGTTGGCACCTTTGCACGCATTGGGCATTGGATTCTTCGGCGCCATGGTGATTGGTATGGTGAGCCGTGTCAGTCTTGGTCACTCCGGCCGCGCCTTGCTGGCGGATAGCGTTACCTGGTGGTTGTTCTGGGCGATTCAGGTTGTTGCTTTGCTGCGCATGCTGCCGGATTTGTCGGTCGCTGCCTGGTCAGCGCACTGGATTTCAATGACGGGTTTGCTATGGTTAGTCGTGTTCGCCGGATGGTCCTGGAAATACGCGCCGATGACCTGGCGCAGGAGGGTCGACGGTAAGTCAGGGTAATCTCGGAAGGGAGGGCTGGATGACTACCAAGCAACGCAAATTCGGATTGACACTGCTGCTCTGCGGTTTACTTCATTTTGCCCAGCCCGCCGTTGCAGCCTGTCCCCCTGAGCCAGCCGGATTCGCGCCGCCGCCGCCGATCAGGTTGCAGGTTGATTTGATCCATGCACTGGAACAGCCCTGGCAGGCCGGTGGCAAAATCGTCTTGATCTGTGCCCCGGATGGCACACCAAGAGCCGGACGTTCCAATGCCCCACCGCGCAATGCGTTGGAAGAGCAGGCGCGGCGGGCAGAGCAATTTGCGCTCGCCAAGCGGGTCAACATGGCGCGCAAGGGTGAGGCGCACCCGCTTGGATTGCCGCTGGCCGCACCGCAGTTGGCCATGCTGGAACGTTTTGCGATGAGCGATGCGGGTGCGGTCTGGCTGCGTGAAGTCGCCGATGACACACTGCGTCTGTTCAATAAAGCTTATCTGGAATACAACAACGCACTCTGGCAACGTTCGCTCAAACAAGGAAAACTGCCGCCCTTGTCGAAGTTGTTGACCGGTCGACTGACAGAAACCGCGCAATTTGCCGGCGATGCGCAAGTCTTCAAGTTTTCCGGTTATGCCGGCCCTGGCGCGATGGCACATCCGGGCGCAATCGGCCTGGGGGATGCAGGTTTGAGTTGCCAATTTCCCTCCAGCAATGAATTGGTCGATCCGATGGCCATCATTTCGCATGAATTCGGCCATACCCGATACGCCGACCCAGCCAGCGGTGGAAACCTGATCGGCGAGGCACGCACGGTGGAGCTTTACGAAAACCCGGTACGGCTCAGAAACGGTTTTGAACCGCGCGCGTTGTATTTCGAACGCATCAATCAGGGGACACCACAAGCCAGGAAGGGCAGCCTGTTGGAGCGTTTGTTGCGGCTGGAACGTGAAAAGGGCATCTCAATCAGCGAGATGACGCCGGTTGACCGTTACCACTGCGATTGCCCGGTGCCGCTCCCGATCATCCTGGATTGTGAGGTGCGCCAGCACCCGGCAGAAAATGAGGACGCCAATGGGGCGCCTGTTTACGAACCGGACTGCAAGGTGAACTGGAAGTCGGATGCGATGCATATACCGCTTTTGTCGAAGTAGATATTGATGGTCTACCCAACGCTTGACCAGCAGGGCTGCTTCTGAAGTCAGGACGGTGAATCAGAATTTGAACAGACGTTGTAGCGCCAGACTCCAGTCGGTTGGCAGCAAAGCCAGAAAGCGCATGCTGAGCGTGAGCGGCCAGGGGAAGGCGATGATCGCGCGGTTACGGGCCAGGCCGTTGCGGATGATGGCTGCCGCTTTGTCGGCTGACAGCAGGAATGGCGTTGGGCCGGGGTATGCCTTGCTCATGTTGGAGGCGATGAAACCGGGACAGATCACGCTGACCCCGACGCCTTGCGGTGCCATACAGCCACGCAAGCCTTCTCCGTAAATTTTCACTGCCGCTTTGCTGGCGTTATAGGCGGGTGAAATCGGCATGCCGACATACGCGCCGAGTGAACTCATCAATGCGATCTGCCCCCGGCCTCTCGCCGCCATGCGTATCGTCAGCGGATGAATGCTGGCGACAGCAGCGATCAAATTGACCTGGAACACTTGTTCAACCTGATGCCAGGGCTCGGCTTGACCATCGTTGCCGATACTGCTGGTGATGCCGGCATTGGCAATGATCAGATCAACCGGCTGCTGCTGATCCCTTGTTTCAATCCACTGCGTCAGCGTCGCCGTCGCTTTGACGTCGATTGCCGCGCTGACGACCTCCGCCCCCAGTTGCTTGCAAAGTGCGGCGGTTTCCGCCAGGCGGTCAACGTCGCGCGCCGTCAGGCTGAGCAGAACCCCCGGCGCGGCATAAACCAGCGCCAGTGCGCGGCCGATGGCGCCACTGGCGCCGGTGATCATGACATGTCGCATGCTGGGTGAATGATTCATGTCTGCTTGGGCAGGATTTGATTGACCCGATTTTCATGCAGCCGCCGCACCGCTTCAGCAACCGCCGCATCCAGGCCAGGACGGGCGTAGAACACGCCTCGAATCTGTATCGTGGCGGCCATTGCGGCAAGGTAATCGGCCAATAGATCGGCATCAGGCGGCTTCGCTTCGACCCAGAAACGGTCCAGCCCGTCTTGAAAGGTCAGGCCGGGCATGTCGAAAATGGCCTGGCCCAAGGTGATCAGCGGGCAGTGCAGGCTCAGTGCGCGCAGGCCGGCGGTGCTGTTGATGGTGACCATGCCGCAAGCATGCATAGCCATCGCGTTCAGATTGCCGCCATCGACATAGCGCACGCGGCCGCTGACCCCCAATCGCCGGGAATGGCGGTCTACCTGGCGCCGCCAATTGATCAGGCCGGGATCCCAGGGGTGGACCTTCACCAATAAAAAAGCTTCCTTCGGCGCATGCTGAGCAAAGGAGGTGATGACCATTTCGATGGCGCTGTCCTGATTCGGAAAGTCGGAATAGGCGCGCAACTGGAAATCGTTGGCCATCTGCAAGGGATAGACAAAATACGGCTGCCCGCTGGTCCGCAGTTCTTTGGCGCTTGCATCGGCATGGCGATTGTTGCGGGCTGAGAACAGCATGCGCAGGCCGGTACCGAGATAAAACAAGACGGGATGATCCAGCTTGTCGTTATGGAAGCGCGGGAACAACCAGGCAAGAAAATAATTGCTCAGGTGATACAGCATGTCATTTCTTGCCATGGCCCAGAAACTGTCTTGAAAGCGTGGCGCCAGATCGATCTGCTGCACTTGCGCCGCCAGTTCGCGCAGCGCCTCCGGCGAGCGGGCAAAGCGGGAATGGCCGGACATGCCGTCGTTCTCAAAGGTGATCCAGTCTGGCCGCAGATAACCGAAATCGGTGACGGTGACTTGAATGCCGCGCCGCTTTGCTGCCTCGATGGCGCTGCGGTGATAAGTTCGTTGCTCACCCAGCAGGACAATGTCGGTGATGCCATGGCGGTGATAGAAGTCTTCGATGAATTCTGGCCAATCAGCGTGACGCCCGCGAAACCGAATGGCACCTGGGTGATGCCAGAACAATCGATCGCCGAAGTTGAATTGAATGCAATGGAAGCCATGGCCGAGGCCACGCAGGCCACTGGCGATTTCGCTGAAGAAGGGGGACAACGGGCCTTGCAGAAAAAGAAATTGGCGCACGGATGTGGGGAGCTTTAGCAAAGGTCGGTGGGCTGCCAGAGCAGAGACCATAGCTGCAGATTATCGGATAACGTGGTTTCCGCGATGGCGTTGAAACCCCGCCGGACATAAAAGGCGACATTGTCCTGGCTGCTGGTTTCAAGATAAATCGGGCGCTTTGCTTGTCCCGCCAGACTCTGCAAACGCCGCAACAAGGCGCTGGCATGACCACGGCAGCGGGCTTCCGGCGCAACGCCGAGGAGTTGCAGATAAAAATGCGGTTCGGCCGGATGGCGTTGATCCATGCGCTTCAGATCAATGCCGCGCAACACCGCGCGAAGCGGGCCGGCAATCTTCAGCAGACGCCGAAAAAAAAGGGCTTGCGCGCGCCACCCGTTTGTTTTGCCGGGGGGAAACCATAGCGCGGCGGCTTGGTGGTCTGCGGTGGCGTGCAGTTCGCCACCCTTTTCGCCACCTAATTCGCCACCCATTTCCGACAGCAGAACATCAAACAATTCGACCAGCGCCAACTTCCGACCATCATCCTGCCGAATCAGCCAGTTGATATGGGCATCGTGATCAAAAGCGCGGCACAGCACATCAACCAATTGGCGCAGCACCAACGCATCTGCGTGCACCCTGGAAACCTCTAGACTGGCCAACGGCGCGTCAGCATGGCTGGTGCCGAAAACCACACTCACCGGCCGGTAACTTCCGCCAGCGCACTCACCGCAGCCAGAATCTGTTCATCCGTATGACTGCTGCTCAGGAAGAAGCGTAGGCGGGCGGCACCTTCTTCCACCGCCGGATAGGTGATGGGTTGCACATTGATGCCCCGTTGAAACAGTGCGTTGGAATACTTTGCCGCTTTCAGCGAGTTCTTGATGATCGCCGGAATGACTGAATATCCCGCACTGGTGCCGACATTCAGGCCTCTTGCCCGGGCGTGCTCCAGGAATAATCTGCCGCGCGCCTGCAGGCGGCTGACCCGCTCCGGTTCTGCCTTCAAAATGCGCAGCGCCTCCAGTGCCGCCGCTGCAACGGGCGGCGCGATGCCGACGCTATAGAGGAAGCCGGGCGCGGCGTATTTCAGATGTTCAACCAGCGCCCGTTCCCCGGCGATGTAGCCGCCGGAAGACGCCAGGGTTTTGCTGAGTGTGCCCATCCAGATGTCCACATCGCGGCCTTGCAGGTTGAAATGCTCGCGAATACCGCCACCGCGCGCACCCAGCACTCCAAGGGAATGCGCTTCGTCAACCAGCAGGAAAGCCTTGTGGCGGGATTTGATTTCTATAAAACGGGGCAAATCGGGGAAGTCACCATCCATGCTGTAAAGCCCCTCGACGGCGATCAACACGCGTTCGAATCGGCCCCGGATTTCGCTCAGCAACTGATCCAGGCTTTGCCAGTCATTGTGGGGAAACACGCGTCGTTGCGCGCCGGACAATTGAATACCCTGCAAGATGCTGTTGTGAACCAGAGCATCATGTACGACCAGATCCTTGGGGCCGAACAGGTAGCCGATCGTCGTCACGTTGGTGGCATGGCCGCTGACAAAGGCGATGCAATCCTCAACATCGTGGTAATCCGCCAGCGCGGCTTCCAGATCGCGCTGGATGGCACGTTCGCCGGAAACCAGACGGCTGGCTGAAGCCGATGTTCCCCAGCGGTCGATGGCATCGCGCGCGGCTTTGCTGACGCGGGGATGACCATTCAGGGCAAGATAGTTGTAACTGGAAAAGTTGATGTACGGACGACCTTCGATCTGGCTGGTGGCGCCCGCTACGCCGTCATGGACCTTGAAAAATGGATTGTCGATGCCCATCCGGCGTGCTGCTGCTTGCGGCACCAGCAATTTTTCGTAGCCGGGAAACCGATCGAAGCGGCAGAACGCATCCGGAATGCCCTTGGCGGAAGAGCGCGCCCGCAACGCGGCCGCCTGATCCACCTCGGCCTCGGGCGGATTGGCCTGACCTGCTTTGCGGTTCAGGAAGCGCTTGATCAAATCATCCTTGGCCTGACCGGAGAGGCCGAACAGTCCGCCCGGTGATTTTTCCTTGATCATCGATTCCCCCTCATGAAATCAGGCGAGCACCCTGACGAACCTGCTGATGCAGGTCATTCAGCGTGTCGTCGATCATCTCTGTCGACAAGGTTTCCGCATGCTGCGCCGCCAGGCTGCTGACCATGTCTTTCAGGTTGGCATCGTGACCCTGATCGGTACTTGGCTGCGCAAGGCTGCTGGTCAAGCGCTCAGCGATGCGCAGGATGCTGGGGCCTTCATTCAATGCCATCACCGGCAGCGCAACGCCAAACCGCTTCTCGATGCCCAGTACCAGTTCCATGCCCATCAATGAATCCATGCCCAGGTCATAGAGCGAGCGGGAACGGTCGATACGATCGGCGGGGATCTGCAGAATCTGGGCCACCTCACTGGTCAGCAGCGTGGCCACGATGTCCAGCATTTCGTCGGCGGACCGGCCGGCGAGCAGGCTGTGTATGTCTTCCATCTGCTCGCTGCCGGCACTACGCTGGCCCGCCGAATGGCGGATGTCGTCAAAGCGATGTGTCTGCGCGACGGGAAGGAAACGCTGCAGGCTATGCCAATCGAAATCGAGCACAGCGAGTCCGTTCTGGTTGCTTGCCAGCATGGCGCCCAAGACCGCCAAAGCCTGAGCTGAAGCAATCGCATCGCCGCCCAAGCGGGACTGCAAGCCTTCCTTGACCGCCGCATGGCGGGTGAGATAGCCGACATCGCCAATCGCACCCCAACTGACGCAGGTCGCGGCAAGTCCTTCCGACCGACGCAGCGCGGCGAGCGACTCTAGGAACAGGTTGGCCGCAACATAGTTGGCCTGGCCGGGATTGCCGATGAAGGTGGTGGCGGAGGAATACAGGATGAAGAAATCCAGCGGCAGATCTATCGTCTGCAGGTGCAGATTCCAGGCGCCCTGTGCCTTCGGCGCCAATGCCGCACGGAACCGCGCGGCATCGAGATTCCGGATCAACCCGTCATCCAGCACCATCGCGGCGTGCAGCACACCGCGCAGCGGCGGCAAGTCGCGCCTGATCTCGGCCAGCACAGAGGCCAGCGCAGCACGATCCGTGACATCACAGGCATAGACATGCACATGGCTGCCAAGGGCTTCGATTTCCGTTACGGCGGGCACAATGCCCGGCGTATTCAGACCCCGCCGACCCAGCAGCACCAGATGTCCTGCTCCCAGACCGGCAAGCCAGCGCGCCGACTCCAGGCCAAAACCACCGATGCCGCCGGTTACCAGATAGGTCGCATCGGCCGACAAGGCCGGCGGTATCGGCAACCTGGTGCGAAGAGGTACGCTGACCGGCACATCGACGTCATGCATGGTGATTACGATCTTGCCGATCTGGCGTGCCTGCTGCATATAACGGAAGGCGTCCACCACCCGGTTGGCGGCGAAGGGGCGATACGGCAGGGGGCGCAAGACACCTTCGGCGAATAGCGCCATCACCTCGCGGAACAAGCGCGTTGCCAGGGCCGATCGTTCAACCATGAGCTGGTCGGCATCGATGCCGAAATAGCTGATGTTGTCCTTGAACGGGCGCAGGCCGATGTGAGTGTTCTCGTAGAAGTCGCGCTTGCCCAGCTCAAGGAAACGACCGAATGGGCGCAGTACCCTGAAATTGCGGTTGATCGCCTCACCGGCCAGCGAGTTGAGTACCACATCCACGCCTTCGCCATTGGTCAAGGCAAGGATGTCATCTGCGAAAGCCAGGCTGCGCGAACTCATGACGTGGTCGGCGCCCATCAAATGAACGAAATCGCGTTTTTCGGCGTTGCCAGCGGTTGCAAATATTTCCGCGCCAAGATAACGCGCCACCTGGATGGCCGCGATGCCGACGCCGCCCGCCGCGCCATGAATCAGAACGCGCTCGCCGGGCTGCAGATTGGCCAGATGCTTGAGTGCGTAATACACCGTGAAAAAGACGGTCGGGACGGTTGCCGCTTGCTCGAACGACCAGGCTGCGGGTTTTTCGGCAACCGAGCCGGCGCGGGTGATGACATGACTGGACAGGCAGGCGGGGGCGAATGCAACCACTTCGTCACCGACTTTGAACTCTTCCACCCGGGCCCCCACGCGGGACACCCGGCCCGCAAGTTCCAGGCCGAGAGAGGCGCCCGAAAATCCGTTTTCAACGGCTTCATCCGAAAGCAGGCCCATGGCGTACATGACGTCGCGGAAATTCAAGCCGACGGCAACCGGACGGATCTCGATTTCATCAACCGCCAGTGCACGTTGCGCCTGCGGGCGCCAATGCAGATTGCGCAACTGGCCGGGTACGTTGAAATCAAGCCGGTAGCCTGTCTCACTCTCTTCCGGCGATGGCAGCGCCGGCAATGCGGCGGGCTGCATGCGAGGTAAGAAGCGGCCCTGGCTGGTCAGTATGATTTCGCTTTCCGTATCCGGGGACAGCAATTCACGACTCAGCCAAGCTGTTGCTTCGTTATCCAGACTGTCTGGCTGGAGGTCGATCAGCACGCAGGCCAACTCAGGGTGTTCATTCATGATGACCCGGCCAAGTCCCCACAATGGCGCTTGCCCGGGCTGATGCAGACAGGTGTCCGATGCCGTGCTGAAAGTGGAACCGCCGGCGGTAATCAGCCAGAGTCGGGGCGGCGGCGCAGCGCTGCTTGATTCGATCGCATGCAGCAGATGCAAGGTGCTTTCGCAGCGCAGAACCTGCAAATCCATCAAGCTGGATGCGCTGGACGTCGGTGCGTCCGACAAACCGAGGCAATGCACCAGATGATCGCAACGACCGAACTGACGTTGAACCTCGGCCAGTAAATCGCGGCAGGACGCGGCTGAAGCCGGATCAAAATGCAGGGTGGCTGTGTTTGTAGCGGTGTCAGTTGCGGCTGTCGCCATCACCACCTGTTGCCCATGGCTGCGCAAGTTGGCGGCGAGGCGGTTGGTCAACACACTGCCGGCTCCGTTGCTATCCGCCAGCAGCAGCCAGGTTTGCGTGGCTTCCTGCGCGGTTTGCGGTGTGGCATCCGGGTTCTTCGCCAGCAGTGCATAAGCCCCGGTATCAATGCCATCGGCGGCGGGTTCGCGCAGCACCTCGATTTCGCCAAAGCCCTGTTGTTCCAGGAAGGCAGACCAACTGGCAGGGGTCAACAGACTGGAAAGTCTTTCCTGCCCATCAGCCTGATGCCACCAACCTGCATCCAGTCCATGCTGCAGATCCGCTGCCCGATCCGGGTGGCGTTCCAGCATGATCAGTAAGCCTCCACATGCCAATCTCCGCTTCAGCGCGGCCAGAATGGGGGGGATCTCGGCAGCACGATGCAACCAGTGGTGCAGCAGGACAACATCGAATTGCGCCGGCAATGGGGTGTTGCCGGTCAGGTTGAAACCGTTGGCCAAATCCAGTGTCGCTACGCGGATGACTGCATGGTTTGCGTATTCCGATTCGAGGCTGGCAAGCTGATCACCTTCGGTTTCGGCAATCACATAGTCGCAGCGGTCGAGTGGTAAATCGGCCAGCAATTGACGTGGAAAATCTTCGGAACCACCGGAAATTTCAAGGATGCGCAGGCGACGATCCTGCGGCCAATTCGAAGTGATGGACTGAATGATCTCGCGCGCCGCCTGGTTGATGCCGAGATAGGTTGGTGACGCGTCAAGGTGCTGCTCAAGTAGATGGCTCTTGGCAAGCGATGCCTGGAATACGCCTGCATCCAGAGTGCCCGTCAGCAGTTCGACCAGATGGCGACCGACGCGTCCGACAAAAACCAGATCCGGGAGTGCATTCGGGAAGTCGCCCAGAATGGCGCGCCAGATCGCCTCGGCTGGTGGCGGTGGGTTGGCGTCAATCAGTTGCCAGTGATCTTTGTTCTGCCTCAATAGACCATCTTCCTCCAGCAACCGGGTCAACCAGGCAAACAGCGGCCGCACATCCTCAGGTACACCGCTTGCGTCGGACAACATCGCCTGCAACACATCCGGGTTATCCGCAGCAAGGCGTTGGTATGCTTCAAAGGCGAATGCGCCGACCAGGGCATCGAACAAGGGCACCACGCCAAGGAAATACTCACGCCGATGTAGCTTGGGTTCCTGACTTGCCAAGGTCGTGCGCGCCAGGTGGACCAGCTCCCGAGTCATCTCGATGAAATTGGGTTGTTCATCGTTTGGATGCGGTTGCAAGCGGTAGGCATGCCGCCACAAGGCGGGCAGGGACGTGCCCTGCTGATTCAACGTAACAGCGCGGAAGCGACAACCCGTGAGCTGCGCGACGGTCTCGCCGGCCGCATCGAGCAACTGGAATTCAGCCAGAACCGAGCGCGGACTGAGTTTGTTCAGCCGCGTGCGGAACCAGGTCGGTTCGCCGCCGTAATAGCGCAGTCTTCCTACCCGGACGGGCAGCAGCGTGACACCTTGGCCGGCACTGATATCGGCATGAAATATATCGAGCAGGGACTGAAAGCAGACATCCAGCAAGGCCGGATGCAAGATGTGCTGAGCCAAGCCGGTTTCGATCTCGGTCGGGAGTTGCAGCCGGGCAAGCAGTTCATTGTTGTTGACCCAGACGTGCTGTAAACCTTGAAATGCAGGTCCGTAGTTCAGACCAATTTGGCTGGCCAGCGCGTAGTGGGCCTTGGTGTCCAGTTCAATTGCATCCGGCTGGGTGTTCTCGATGGGAAACTGGTTGGCTGGTGGTTTCGCCAAGGGTTCGCCGATCAGGCGACCAACCGCATTCAGCGTCCATGCATCCTGACTCAAGCGAGGCCGACTGCGGATCTGGAAACCGCCATCGGCGGGAGTCAGATCAAATCGAAGTACGCGGGCGTGTTCCCCATCGAACACCACCGGTGCGACGATGTCCATTTCTTCCATCTCGTGGCGATCATGGCCAAACCATTCGCGTGAGGCGGCCAGCGCCATTTCGACATAAGCCGCACCAGGCAGTACCACAGCACCACCAACCTGATGATCAGCCAGATAGGGCAGCACCAGCGGATCGAGCGGATTCTCCCAACTGGCATCGCCATCCTTCAGGCGATAGCCGAGCAGGGGATGCACCCGCTTGCGACTGATCAGGTCATAACCCGCGCTGGTCTGTGTATGCCAATGGCGCTCACGTTGCCAGGGGTAGGTCGGCAGGCGGACGATGCTGGCGGGCTTGGAGAAATGCTTTTCAAGCTTGAACGGCGCGCCCAGCAAGCAGGCCCGCCAGGCGGTTTCAAGCAAGCGATCGTGGCCGTCGTCGCCTTTCTTGAGCGTGGCGAGGACGCGGCCAGCAATACCCAGTTGTGACAACGCATCCTTGATATAGCGTTGCAACAGGGCATGTGGGCCGATTTCAACAAAAACGCGACAACCAACCGATGCCAGCGCGTCGATGGCTTGCTTGAAGCGCACGGGTTCGCGGATGTTGCGCCACCAGTAATGCGCGTTCAGTTGCTTGCCGGACAGCACGCCACCGGTCACGCTGGAGACAAATATGCGATTGCCTGTTTGTGGCGCCAGATCATCCAAACGGCTCAGCACGCTGGCTTGAATCGGGTCCATCGCCGGGCTATGGAAAGCGTAATCCAGCTCGAGCAGTCGATAGAAAACCTTCTGGTGGCTCGATTGTGTGCCGGGTTGTGTATTGGGCTGTGCGCTGGGTTGTGCGCTGGGTGGTGCATTCAGCCGCGCATTCAATCTCTCCAGCGCAACAAAGCTGCCGGATAGCGTCACCGCGTCGGGACTGTTGATGGCGGCAACCACGATGCTGTCCGCGAGTCCAGCCTCCTGCACGGCGAGTTCGGCCGCTTCCTCCGACAATCCTACAGCCGCCATGCGACCGCTGCCCTTGGCCACCGATTGGGCGCCGCTTCGTTCGCAGATCACCCGTACCGCCTGCTTCAAACTGAGCGCGCCGACCGCCCAGGCGGCGGCGACTTCGCCCACGCTATGGCCGCAGGCGGCTGCCGCGTCGAGGCCTTGCGCGCGCAACAGGCTGGTGACCGCAACTTGCAGCGCAAACAGCGCGGGTTGTGCAACTTCGGTGAGTTCCAGGCGAGACTGATCGGGTTCTGCCCGTAGTTCAGCCAGAATTGAAATCCCGTTGTGCTGCCGGATCAGGTCATCCAGTTCAGACAACAGTTTGGCGAATGCAGGTGATTCATCCAGCAAAGCCCGTCCCATGCCCAACCATTGGGCACCGTTGCCGGTATAAACAAATGCGGTCTTGCCCGCATCGACAAGTGCTGTTTCCTCGACCACACCCTGTTTGGCTTCGCCACGCGCATAAGCGGCAAGACGTTCTGTGATCTGCTTGGCATCACGGCCGAAAACCGCCAGCCGATTTTCCAGCCATTGCCGACGATATGCGGCGGCGTAGGCAAAATCATGGGAATCGGGTGGATTCGCAGCACTCAAGCGCTCGCCGTATTGACGCGCCAATTCAAGCAAGGCTTCAGGCGCACGCGCGGAGAGAATCAAGGCAGGCGCGGTCGATGGCTTTTTGGCACGGCGCTTGATCGTGTTGCCACGGTGTTCCTGCAACACAACGTGCGCGTTGGCACCGCCAAAACCAAATGAATTGACGCCCATGCAAAGGGGTTTGGCAGAAGCGGGCAGTTCGCGGTAAGCCGTCACGACTTCCAGGTTGAGGCCGGAAAAGTCGATGTTCGGATTCAGCGTATCAACGTGAATCGAGGGCGGCAGGCTGCGGTGTTTCAACGCCAGCACGGTCTTGATCAGTCCAGCCATGCCGGATGCCGGTTCGAGATGGCCCAGGTTGCTTTTCACCGAGCCGACCAGCAAGGGTTTGCCCGCTTCGCGCGCCTGGCCGATGACCTGGCCGATGGCGGCGGTTTCGATTGGGTCACCGACCGCCGTGCCGGTGCCATGCGCTTCAACATAATCGAGATCGGCGGCGGTGATTCCAGCTTGCCGCATCACCAGACGCAACAATTCGGATTGTCCATCGACGCTGGGAATGGTGATGCCGCTCTTGCGGCCGCCATCGGAATTGGAACCACTCGCCAGAATCACGGCCTGGATATCATCGCCATCGGCTTCTGCCTGAGCCAATGGCTTCAGCAACAGGACTGCGCCACCTTCCGAACGGACATAGCCGTCGCCAGACGCATCGAATGGCTTACATCGTCCGCCGGCGGAAAGCATTGATGCCTTGGTGAAGCCGACAAAAGGATAGGGGTGCAGCAGCAGATTCACGCCACCGACCAGCGCGACGGAAGACTCGCCATCGCGCAAGCTGCGGCAGGCCTGATGCAAGGCCACCAAAGAGGAGGAACAGGCGGTATCCACCGCCATGCTCGGGCCGTGCAGGTTGAATACATAAGACAAGCGGTTGGCGGCAATGCTGAGGGTGTTGCCGGTCATGGAGTAGGCGTCCATGCTGCTCATGTCATCCAAAGCGCGCATGCCGTAATCCAAACCGGAGATGCCGACGTAGACCGCACAATCGCTGCCAGCCAGGCGTGACGGCGCTATGCCGCCGTTCTCCATGGCTTCCCAGGCAAGTTCCAGCAACAGACGTTGCTGCGGGTCCAGGCGTCCAGCTTCACGCGGCGAAATGCCGAAGAAAGAGGCATCAAACGCATCCAGCCGCGATAAAACACCGGCTGCAAATGAAATGCTGCGGCCCGGTTCGGAACGCTTGGGGTGCGACAATACGTCCGTGGCCCAGCGGTCTTCACCAATCTGGCTGACGACATCGCGTCCTTGCTTGAGGACTTGCCAGAACGCGTCTTCGGTGCTCAGGTCACCCGGAAAGCGGAACGCCATGCCAACGATGGCGATCTTTGTGTGGTTGATTGGCACGCAATATCCCTTTTATGAACGATGCACTTCGGCATCTGCACTTACGGATGCCTTGCCGCATTCGTCTGCCGGCGAGGGGCGTATCCAGAGGCGAATGTTGTTATTTGATCGCAATGCCCGCGTGATTCATGAATTCAAGGTTGAGTAAAAGTGGAATGCAGGTTTGACAGTTTGAGCCTTTGGGTTGCGCTTCACCTTACGAAAAATATTTAGAAGAGACCTCAATTTTACAACTGCAGCCTGAATGTAACAAAGCCGACGATACCGTCAGGTCGAAGCTGACCATTCTCAACCTGATGAAACGAAATCGTGCTTTTACCTGATCCGGGCAAAAACCAAATTTCCGATTTTTCGCAGCAAGCGTCTGAGTTGTCCTGTGTTCCGGCTTGCGGTAATGCCCTTCGTGTACAGAATTTCCCGTTCGTTTACGATGCGATGCATCACAGCTTCGCAAGTGGTAAAGCCTTTCAGAAGTGCATCCCAATACAACGGGTAGCGTAGTAAGGCACCCGCTACCAGGGCATCCAGCGTCAATTGTCGTTGTCGTCTGTTGATCGGCAGGTGATCTTCGGTCAAGCCCCAGCCGGCATAAAACGGTCGCCCGTATACGACGACGCGCTTGCCGCGCAGCAGCGCATCGAAACCGGAGAGCGAGGTCATCGTATGAATCTCGCTGCAGGCTTCGATGCAACTGACCAGTGAGATATTGGTTTCAATGTGGTCAGCGATGTTTCGTTCCCTGTATAGCGAATTACTTCCTTTGCGGTTGCCGGCAACAATATCGGGATGCGGTTTGTAAACGATGTATGCATCCGGATTGGCAGCGCGACTTGCAGCCAGCAAGGCAAGGTTGGAGCGTACGTTGTCGCAACCTTGAATAATTGAAGCGTCATCCTCCACCTGGCCGGGGACCAGCAACACCCTACGTCCCGCAGTATTCCAGCGGGGGGCTTGCAGCGGATCCACGTTGTACTTGGTGATGCCGTGGCTGACGATGAACGCTCTTACACGCTGCGCGCGCTCCAGTTCCTCAGCCGAGAAGTCAGCAGTATTGAGGATGTCTTCCAGATCGGACGTTCCACTCGGGTCGAAGTACAGCCCCCGCTGGTCAAGCACAAAGGATTGCGGCGGCACCAGATCGGAACCCAACCCCAGCGAGCGGATGAAGCCATCCTCCATGTGCAGCAGCCGTGCACCCTGGTCGCTTGCCGCCGACTTCAACCAGCCTGGCGCCGGATGTCCCCAATGGATCAGACAATCCTCCCGCCCCGGCCGCAACGCCGCCAGCTCTTCCGGCCCCGCCGCAAACGCAACGCGAGTGGTATCCGGCCCGAACAAGGAGGCTTGCGCCCAGCGGCGTATCGCGGAAAAGCCGACTGCGATCTTTCTACCCCGGCATTGCTCTGCTGCTTGCCTTTGCCGCAACAACCAATCGATGACATGAAATAGGGTGCCACGCTGATGGGTTTCCGGATTCAGGTAACGGGCGTAATGAAAATAGGCTGCCGCGAACAATTCATCGACAGAACGAGTGCGCGTGCGCCGGGCGCACGTTTGCCGATCATCAGTCACTCCCCAACTGGCATACCAGGGCAGGCCAAACACCGTCACCGGCTTGGCCGCCAATAACGCCTCGAACCCCATGGTGGAGGTGACCACATAAACTCGATCCATCTGCTCGATCAGGCTGAGTGGATTGATCGCCTGGCGCAACACCACCGTCCGCACATCGTCCTGCACCTGGGTCAGATAACCGCTTTTGCGGCCGGAACTGACTTCCGGATGGGTTTTGACATAAACGGTTGCCTGCGGATTTTCGGCGCGCGCCGACGCCAGCATGGCAGCAAAGGAATCGGCATTGGCGCCGCCCAGGCTGACGCTCAAATCCCCCTGCGTCTGATCCACCACCAGAACACGCGGCCCACGAGGCAGTGAGCTGCAATCAAACAGCGGTGCATGGTTGTATTTGCTCAAGCGATGCTGAAGGATCAACGCTTTTGCCTTGATAACCTCGGCGTTTATATCGGTAAGAAGGTCGGCGTCTGAATTCAGCATGTCTTCCAGCGCGCTGGGACGCGTGCTGTCGTAATAAATGCCGACTTCATCGATAACGATTGATAACGGTGGATAAAGGCTGCCAACGCCCCAGGAACGCAGAAAGCCATCTTCCAGACGCAGCACGCGCCCACCGCTCAAACCGGCAAACCAGGCAGCGCGGCGCGTGCTGGATTTGCATCCCCAACCCAGCCATCCCGATGCGTCGGCATGACCCCATGGCAGCCAGGCAATCTTGCGCGGCCGATCCAGCAAGGCGCCAATGACCGGCGAGCGCCACAAGGTGATGTTCAATACCGGCACCGCGAATGCGCCGTAACCGCATATCTTCATGGGTGCGTTGGAGGCTGCCGGAAGTTTCGAAGTCATTTTGAATTAATCAACTCAAGCAGGCTTTGCGCGGGATGTTGTTGCTTGATCCAATCCGTTGAGCGCGCAAAGTGCGTGAGTCGTCGTTTGTCATCCAGCAGCAGCTTGGCAATGTGTTCACTCCACGCATGTTGATCGTCATCGACAAACACCGCGCCGGCCGCTGCAAGGTTGGGGAAATAGGGTGCACGCCTGGAGAAAACGCCGACTGCACCTGCATGCACGATGTCAAAGATCTTCACATGCGCGCGCGCAGCATTGAAATAACCCGGCAACAACGGCGCCAGTCCCACGGCAATGTTCGAATTTTCACAATGGGCAACATAGTCTTGCCACGAACGAGGCGGCAGGACGTTGACCCTTGGAATACCCGCAAACAGCCTTCTGACATTGGTCCCACCCATGATCTCGAATTCGGCATCCGGAACCTGATGTTGCACTTGCCGGACCACCGGCCGCAGCCAATTGAACTCCGCCCGATGCGCGCGGGTGCCGTGATAACACCAGCGCCGCACCCCGGAAGGTGCGGCATGGCGTGGTGGAAAGGCATTCAGCGGCGGTAAAACCAGCGGATTCCACTGCGCATAACGCTTCTGCAATTCATTGGTGGATACCCAAACTCGATCACATACGCTCAACAAGTCTCGCGCTACCCGAAGAAATCGGCCGCTGGTGCGCAGACGATAGTCCAGCGGCAATTCCTTGCAACGCCAGGCTGCGGGAATGTCGTCATCGACCAGCCAGGCTACCCCGCACCAGCGATCGGCATGTGCGGCCAGAAAACGCAACCATCGCCTGGAAGCGTGGCGCACGATGATGACCATTGTGCCAACCGGCAGGGAATCCGCAGTGGCGTCCAGTACACGCGAATCGAACAACTTCAGCCGCTCCGGCCCTAATTCAGCCAAACGTGGCGTCAAATAGAAATCGATGGTCGGAACCGCGCCGGGCGACAGTACGGCGACATTGCCGCACCAAGGTTGGTGATAGCGGGTAGTCAACCCGGCAGGTAACAAGAACGACACTGGCTATTCCCAGGGACGCGCGACCAAAGGTGGGTGGCTAAGCGAAAAATCCGGCCGGGCATAACTGTCATTACATCCGCTCAGGCCGCGAATATATCCGAACTGACGATGACTGGATGGGCGGCTATCGCCGGCAACGCGATCTGCCCTATCCGAAAATGGACATGTCTTTGAGACTGCAGTGGTTTTCATCAGGCAAGGGATGAACCTGCCTGCCTTGTTCTTACCGGCTTTTTGCATCCATTAAGAGTACACCGGATTCATTCGCGCCAAGTCGCTACGAATCGGCTACGACTTAGCATGACTCTACGGCGGTGAATCCGGCAAAAGTCAGCCTTGGTGAGGCCGACTTGCTGCTATTGAAGCAGCTTGGTTTAACTGTGAAACCTTCTACTCAACCGGCAATCCCGGATATGTCGGGCCGTATCGATAGTCATGAAAGTGCATCGCGTAGGCGGTGGTGATACCGCCGGCGAGTTGAGATTGTTTAAACCAGTTCAAACAGATACAGCATGCCGAAGTGGAACACGATGAAAAGAAATACACCGTAGGCAACTGCAAGGTTTTCGCTGCTTTCGAACAGTTTCTGCATCATTTGAGTGACTCCTTTAGAAATAAATTGATAAGGGATGTTGGGTGACGTCATTCTGCCTTTGCACCTGGAATTGGCCTTGATAACTGTCAATTGACCGATCCGGTGAATGCATTCGTCCTCAATGGCTGGTGCCTTCCGATAGCCGTGTCTTGTTCCAGACGTTGTACTTGCCCACCGCGCGTTTCATCGGCAAACGTTTGATTTCCTTCAAGGTCTGCGCGTCGTAGACGACCAAAGCGCCATCCATTTCCCAAATCGACACCAGCGCGTATTTGCCGTAGCGGTCGAATTCGACGTGCATCGAAGTTTTGCCGGGCTCCGGGCGCAGGGTTTGCACGATCTCCAGTTTCTGCTTGTCGATGACGTGCATGACATCCTTGTTCGGACCGCTGAATACGTCGGCCCAGACGTAGGGCGAGTTTTCGTGGCTGCGCAGGAAGAAGCCGGGACCGAGGGTCGGGATGGTCTTGATGGTCTGCCAGGTTTTCATGTCGATGATGGTCAGCAAGCCGTCCTTCAGGTTCGGCGATGCCATCACACGGCGGGATTTGCCTTCCGCATCCTGCCAGTCCCAGGTGATGCCGGAACCCAGATGTGGCATGCCGGCGAGGTCGAGGTCGGCGACCTTGCGGCCGGCGCCGAGGTGGATGACCTGGCCTTTCGGGCTGCTGCGGGAAGCGCCGAGGATGTAGTCGTAGTTCTGGTCGAAGAAGAAATCGTCCAGATAATCGTCCAGCACGATATGGCGTACCGGCAGCGGGCCGGGTTCGGGGATGGCTTCCTTCAATTGGTAATCGTGCACCAGGCCTTTGTAGATCGGGCGGCCGTCATACGGAATCTCCCAGACTTCCGGGATGTCCTTCAGCGCGGCGATGAAGCTGTTGCGCGGACGGGCGTCGTAGACGGCGGAGACGCGTGAGGTTTTTCCTGTATTGCCGACTACCGGGATGACCTTGATCGGCGCCAGATCGGTGCTATCCAGCGCGACCAGGCTGTGCGGCAGGTAGTTGGCGACCATCACCACCTTGCCGTCGGAGGAGACGGCAAGGTTGCGGGTGTTGATGCCGGCGCGGACTTCGGCCACCATTTTCAGGTTCCACAGGTCGAATTTGGTGATCCAGCCATCGCGCGTCGCCCAGAACACGAAGCGGCCATCCTGGGTGAATTTTGGGCCGCCGTGCAAGGCGTAGCGGGTGGCGAAGCGGGTGATTGGCTCCATCTTGTCGCCATCCAGCACGGTGATGTGATGGTCACCGTGCTCGACCACCAGCGTCACGTTCATCGGGTCGGCGGTGAACACCGGCTTGGCCGGCAGGTTGACGGCGTCGGCGTTGATGATGCGGGAAGCGTTGATGTCGGCGAGATCCCACTTCGGCGGCAGTTTCGGCGGTGTGTAGATCCA
>CAMDHJ010000009.1 GCA_945897865.1 Tepidiphilus sp. J10 | reverse complement strand
AGCTCGATGCCGGCACCTCCCGACTTGCCATACACCACATAGCTGCGGCCCGCCCAATTGCCGGCGTAAGGATTGCTTCGGTATGCCCCGACGATTAAATCGGCGAGGCCATCACCGTTGATATCGCCGGCGCCGGAGACACTGAATCCGCTCCATTCAAGCTCACACTGACCATTGATGACAAAGCCGCCTGCGCCGCCGGCGATGGCTGAGAGTTCAATACCGGTTCCCGCTGTTTGACCAAAAACCACATAGCTGCGGCCGGCATCTTCGCCAGCGGCAGGGTCACTGAAATGCGCGCCGATGATCAAATCATCGAGACCATCGCCGTTGATATCGCCCGCGCTGGCGATACTGCTGCCACTGTTGTCATCCATGCATTGGCCATTGATGACGAAACCACCGGCACCACCGGCAATATCGCCCAGTTCAATGGCGGTTTCCTGAACATTGCTGGCGACGGCAACCGCCGCCAGCACCTGGGCCTGACTAGTTTCACTGTCGAATATCCGGTAAGTCTGGCCGTTATGAATGGCCGTGCCGGTGCGAGTCCAGGTGCCGCCGATCAGCTCGATTGAATCACCGGCATTGCCGTCAATCACCAATTGATGCTTAGCCACTGAGGCTGGCAGCCCGCTCCAGCCATTGCCGCTGTTGAACAGGTTCATCCCCGCCATGTCGATGACATCGGCGGCGCTGAGCGTGATGCTGTTGTTGCCGCTGCCGCTTCCACTGCCAGTTAGGTCGATGCGTTCGATCGACTCGATGCGCGAAGTGCTGGTGGAGGATGCGCCGCCTTGATTGGCAATGATGGCCAGGTTTAACGCAATGCCACTATCGGTCAGCGCCAAGGTATCGATGCCGTTGCCGCCATCGATGCGAGCGTAGTTATCCTCGAAGCTTGCACCGGAGAGCCGGGCGATATTGTCCGCATTGAGCTCCAGCCGGTCGTTTCCGGCGCCGCCATAGAGCACGTCGGCACCGCCATTGCCGATCAGGATGTCATCGCCGGCAGCCGCGACCAGAGTTTCCGAAATCGACGAGCCGGTAAGCGTGTCGTCATCCGGCGTACCCATCTGGTCAACACTGCTGCTGCTGAACGCATCACTGGTGCTGCCGAAAATGACATAACTGCGGCCGGCCGCACTGCCGGCGGCGGGATCGCTGTCGTGAGCGCCAATGATCAGGTCGGCGAGGCCATCGCCATTGACATCACCGGCACTGGA
Source organism: Tepidiphilus sp. J10 (assembly GCA_945897865.1). Taxonomy (GTDB): domain Bacteria; phylum Pseudomonadota; class Gammaproteobacteria; order Burkholderiales; family Thiobacillaceae; genus PFJX01. The sequence continues at coordinate 47,387 of CAMDHJ010000009.1, read as the reverse complement.
AACACTGAAGCCACTCTGATCGCCCGCGCATTGGCCGTTGATGACAAAGCCGCCACTGCCTTCTGCAACCGCCGAAAGCACGATCGCTACGCCGTCTGCTTTGCCGAACACCACATAGCTGCGGCCGGCATTGCCACCGCCACCCTGGTCACTGTTGGGCGCGCCGATGAGCAGATCGGCAAGACCATCGCCATTGATATCGCCGGCACCGGCGACGCTCAAGCCGCTTTGGTCGCCCCCGCACTCGCCATAAATGACAAAGCCGCCGTTGCCGTAAGCAACCGATAACAGGTCAATGCCAGTGGTGGATGTTTTGCCGAATACCACATAGCTGTGGCCGGCATTGGTACCGGAAATGGGGTCGCTGAAACTCGCCCCGACGATCAGATCGGCCAGGCCGTCACCGTTGACGTCGCCGGCACTGGCGACACTCTTGCCGCTCTGATCACCCTCGTCCTGGCCATTGATGACAAAACCACCGATACCGCTGGCAACGGCCGCAAGGTTGATCTCCTCTCCGGAAGTCTGGCCAAACACGACATAACTGCGGCCGGATTCGGTGCCGGCCTCAGCCAGGCTGTTGACGTAAGCACCGACGATCAGGTCCGCCAGGCCATCACCATTGACGTCCCCCGCGCCGGCGACACTGAAGCCGCTCATGTCATCAGCACATTCACCATTGATGACGAAGCCACTCGAAGCATCGGACAGCGTCGACAGGTTGACGGTGCTACCGGATGTTTGACCGAACACCACATAACTGCGCCCCACATCGCTTTCATCTGCAATATTGCTCAATGGCGCCCCGATGATCAGGTCAGCGAGACCATCACCGTTGACGTCACCTGCACTGGCCAAGCTTCGGCCGCTCCAGTCACCCGCATCCTGGCCGTTGATGGCAAAGCCACCGCTGCCATTGGCGACTGCCGACAGGTTGACTACGCTGCCGCCTGATTTGCCAAAAACCACATAGCTGCGCCCGGCATATTGGAGATCAGTGGGGTCGCTCCCAAAGGCGCCGATGAGCAGGTCGGCGAGTCCATCCCCGTTGACATCGCCAGCACTGGCCACGCTGATGCCGCTTTTATCAATCGTGCACTCGCCATTGATGACAAAGCCGCCATTGCCATTGGCCACCGCCGAAAGGTTGATTGCAGTGCCTGTAGTCTGACCAAACACCACGTAACTGCGTCCGGCCAGGCTGCCGGCGACGGGATCGCTTTTCGGTGCCCCGATGATCAGGTCATCAAGGCCATCGCCATTGACGTCACCGGCACTGGCAACACTGTATCCACTGCCGTCGTCGCTGCATTGTCCGTTGATGACAAACCCACCGCTGCCGGCGGCAATATTGGAAAGCTCAATCGTCATAACGGTGCTCCCTTACCTGATCATTCATCTGTGTCACCAAGTTCATGTTTCCAAACTCAGCACACGCCGTATTTCATCCGTTTTAAATCCGAGTGCCATCGGCCGCCTGACACCGGGAAAGGTCACCACATCATAGAGTTCTTCGACGACGCCTTCGACTCGCACCCAATGCACGATATCGCCGCTGCGCAGATCAATGACCTGGATGCCGCAACGCGGTTCAGCGCCTTTTGCCTTCAGTGCATCATCCAGCGGCAGGCCACTGAACGTCTTGTTGTGGCGCGGCCGCGAAAGCCCCACCAACGCAAAATCACCGTGAAATGAAAGTCCGCGCATGTAGCCGGGACAGAATGCCACCGGCATGAATCGGCCGGATTCGAGGTCGGCGTAGCCAAATTCACCGGTGCCGGAATTGAGTAACCATAACTTGCCCTGATACCAGCGTGGCGAATGCGGCATGGACAAACCTTGGAGGACGACCGCATTACTCTGGACGTCGATCAGAATGCCCCCGCCGACGCGGTGTTCGCGCCAGCCATCGGCCACATCGGAAGCCCCAACTGCAGTGACATAGGCGGGTTTGCCGTCGCGCATGGCGAGGCCATTCAAATGGCAGCGATCTTCTGCCGCCAGTTTGCTGATGAATGTAGGTTGCCAGAGTGGTTTGAAGCTATGCGTCTCGCTGACTGTCGCCAGGCAACTGAACAAGGTGTTGACGAAGACCAGCTTGCCATCCTGGTCGATAGCCATGTCGTGGATATCGATATCGCCGGTGGTGTAGCCGGTTTGCGGAACAAACAGCCGATCATGGCCGTCCTGGGTTTCGCCGTTGGTGAACAGGTTCTCGAACCGCCAGACCTGATACAGACTGCTCATCCAGAAGCCATTCGGCGTAGTGCAGAGGCCCATGCAGCGGTTGAAGGTACGCTCGAAGACGGATAACTCACCGCTGGATTTCAATCCCAGAAAAAACAATTTGCCAATCTGGTAAGTGGTAAAGGCGAGGGCGATCTTCTGCTCGTCCAGCCAGGACAGCATCTGGCGGGAAGTGGAGATTTCCAGATAGGGGGCTGCTTGGGATGCGGTGGGGGCGGTTTCGGCGGTTTGCATGGCGAAGACGTTATCGGTCCGGGATGACATTTCTTGAGCTGGCAGAATGATGGGCCCGCTGCGCTTGGCCCATCCTACGGGATGTTGCTTGCAAGGGAAAACGGATCAATTTGTCACCATCCTCAGAGGCCAAGCACTTGTGCAGACCGTAGGATGGGCCAAGCGAAGCGGGCCCATCAGTTACCGCGTAATGATAGGCCCGCTGTGCCTGGATCATTCTGCGGGAATGTTGTTTGGTAGGTGAAAACGGTTCAATTCATCCTGGCCGGGAGTAGCCGGGTTGATTCACCCCGGCAGCGAACTTCCCACATGCGCCGATAGAGTCCTTCAATGTCATGCGTGTAGGTCTCGATGTCGCACAATGGCGAATCAAGCAGGCGTTTGCGCAGGCTTGCACGGCTCTGTCGAAGGGATGAAATCTGTTCGGACAGCGTCCGGGCCTTGGCAACGTAGTCGGCGGTATCGTGTGCAATCCAGTCCGGCTCAGCCAAGGTGGTCATAAAACTGACCCCCATGCGCCCAGCGAAATTGCCACCGGTCAGGGTGACGACGGGGACGCCCATCCACAACGCCTGAAGGGTGGTCGTGCCGCCGTTATAGGGCAAGGGATCGAGTGCAATATCGATGTCGCCGTACTCTTGCATCATTTCGGCCAGTCCGCTGGGGCCACGGAATTCAAGACGCTGGCTAGCAATGCCAAGCTGGCCGAATAGATGGGTCAAGCGGGCTTGCACGCCGGTGTCTCGCAATGACGGCGCTTTCAGCAACAGACGCGAATCGGGTACTGCGTTGAGTACCGCAGCCCAGAGCGCAATGGAACTGGGGGTGAGTTTCATGGCGTTGTTGAAGGAGCCGAACACGACTGGACCAGCGGGCGGGCGGGCAGGGGGTAGCGGGTGGGCGTCCACCGGCGCCCAGCAGAAGACACTGTGTGGCAGTTGGGCCAGCCCTTCACTGTAAAGCGCGGCGTGCTCGGCAGGCGTTACGCTGCGGTCTCCGATCAGCCAATCAATGCTGGAAAGTCCGGTGGAGTAGGGGTAGCCCAGAAAGGTTACTTGCACCGGCGCTGCACGCATGGCGAAAACGCCGAGCCGATGCGTGGCGGTATGCCCGGCCAGGTCGATCAGGATATCAATCCGGTCAGATCGAATCGCCTGCAGCAAGGCTGTGTCATCCAACTCGGAGGCTTCCAGCCAGATGTCGGCACAGGTTTTGGCCTGACGCGTATATTCGTCATGCATGACGCCGGTGTAATAGATCGCAACATTGAACTGTTGGTGATCATGTCGTTTGAGGACCGGCAGCATGAACAGGTTGACGGGATGTTGTCGATGCAAGTCGCCAGTGACATAGCCAATACGCAATCGACGCGCCATTCCCGCATCGTTGAGTAAGTTGGCATGCTGAACAACGCTGCTTTCAATCGGTGCGCAGAGCTTGCGATGCAGCGCGGCAATCTCAACCGGAGCAAGTGTGTCGAGATAGAGCGAGGTCATCGCGACACTGGATGCCAGGCGGGACAAAGGGTTGCCGCTGGTTTCATAAGCGTGGAGAAGTTGCGCGAAGTGACCTTGCGCATCTCCCATGCGGCCAAGCAGGCCAGCCTCAAGCAATGCGGCATCACTGCTGGCGGGGCTGAGCGACTTGACTTGGGCGAGGCTGGCACGACAGCCGGAGAGGTCATACACCTCGGATTGAATCCTGGCCAAAGCCAGCCAGGTTGCCTCATGCTCAGGGCGCAGTGACAAGGCTTTTTGCAGAACACTGATCGCTTCCTGCCAATAATTGTGGGCGTAAACGCGGTTGGCAAGCGTGAGCAGAAAATCGGGGTTTTCCGAAAGTGAGGCCCGGGTAAACGCTTTCTGGGCGGCAGCAATATTGCCGACACCCAACAGGGCCTCGCCCAGGAACAACATGGAACCATGTCGCAACGGGCGGATGTCGAGCAAACCAGAAAAAGCGTTGACCGCGCCCTGCGCATCACCTGCATGCAAGCGCCAGACACCCAGCCAGTGCAGGGATTCGCCGGGAATGACTTCGAGTTTTCTTGCTTCGGTCAGCGCATCGACCTGCCGCGTGGTATTGGACTCCTCCGCAAGCTCATATAGGCGCGCAAGGTAGAGCCAGGAGAGCCAGTCATCCGGCGACTCAACAATGGCGGCAGTGAATTTCTCGATGAGCTCGTTTTTGTTGGATAAAACGGCGCGGCCAAGTTGAGCATCGCCCGTATTGGCATCCAGCAAGTCAACCAGATCGAGATCTGCAATCAGCTGCCGCAAAGCAGGATTGCAACGCAACGCAAGGCGCGCCGCATAACCAGCCTGCCAGGGCAGATTGCGGGACAGATAGAAGCGAGCCAAAGTCATCCATGCCTGCGGCAATACAGGCGAAATACGCAGGCTGTTCCAGGCGTGGGTGGCATTTGACAAGAGTGAATCAGCAATTTGCATCAACTAAGTTTCCATTGGGCAAAAAGTCGGCAAAAAGTAGCCGGCAAAAAGTACCCTGCAAAAAGGGGCCAGCGCGGTCGATTTGCAGCCGACGATTCCAAACTCCGACAGGCTCCTAGTCCCAGGGACGCGCGACCAAAGGCGCATGACTGAGGGAAAAATCCGGCCGGGCATAGCTCAGATTCGGGTTGTAGAACGGATCGTGGCGCATCACATGCGCCCAACGCCCCACCATATAAGCGACTTCCCTGTCGGCGCGTGCCTTGCGTTCAGGCGAAACATCCTTGCCACGCGACACCGACTCGTAGTGAAACAACTCGGCATACGGCGTCCAGACTACGCGCCAGCCGGCTTCCCACAAGCGCAGACAGTAATCCACATCGTTGAAGGCCACCGACAAGTCCCGTTCGTTCAACCCTCCCAAAGACAGATACAGATCACGCCGCGTCAACATGCAAGCCGCCGTCACTGCCGACAAGTCCTGCGCCAGCACAGCGCGATGTTGATACCCCGGCGCATCGCCCCGCAACAGCGCATGCAAATGATTGGCGCATCCACCCGGCCCGACGACATCGCCGGCATGTTGAACTCGGCCATCAGCAAAATACAGTTTAGCCCCCACCGCACCAACCTGGTTTTGCAACAGTCGGCCCAGCATTTCTTCCAGCCAATCTGGCGAAATTACAGCCGTGTCATTGTTTAGCAGACAGATGATTTCACCGCGCGCCGCGCGCACTGCGAAATTGTTGAGCGCCGAATAATTGAACGCCGCGTCGTAACGCAGCACTTGCACCCGCGCATTGCCGGAAATGTCCTCCAGATACGCCAAGGTAGCTGGATCGCTGCTCTGGTTGTCCACCACCAGCAACTCGAATTCGCGGTAGGTGGTTTGCGTCAGCACGCTGTCCACACACGGCCGCAGATGATCCAGTCGATCGCGCGTTGGCACGATGATGCTGACCAGCGGACCCGGCGTCGGCAAGCGGTAATGCACCCGGCAATGGCCCCAGCGATCCGGCTCCACCGCCGCAGCTACCCCGAGACGTGCCAGATGCCGTGCCACCGCTTGCGGGTCGGTTGCGACGAAACGCTGATCCAGATTCGCCGGGAAATGAATCAGAGGGGCGCAAATATGGCGAATCTGATCGCCCCGCAAACTCTCGGCTACTCGTAGCCAGACATCATGCATTGAGACCACATCGGCGTTGAAGTCGGCTGGGCAAGCCTCCAGCCACACATCCGCCCTGACCGCCGCCGCCGCACCAATATAGTTGGACGAGCGCAGCAATTCGGGCGACCAATCCGGTTTGAACACCGGATCGATACGCTCGCCGGAGGGCGAAAGGCTATCGTGATCGCAATAAATCCAGCCCGCATCCGGATGCTGGACCATTTCATGGGCAAACCAGTACAAGGCCAGCGGCGACAGCGTTGCGCCTTCAGGCAGAATCAACAACCAGTGCCGCGCAGCTTCATCGCCAGACAGAACCGGGGTGCATTCGTCCGTCCGTGCAAGACGCTGCACACTTGTCGGCTGTAACGACTGCGCAGCCAGCGATGCCGAAGTCGCTGACCATGCCGCATCATCCGCTTGCGTACCAGCCAGCAGCAAGACCTTGAAGCTCACCAAGCTACGCAAGCAGACCACATCGCGGTTTATGCGGCGTCGGTCGCGCGCGGTCAGTACATCCTGCCGCGCTATCCAGTCTGTATAGGTCGGCGCCGGCGCTTGTGCGCGCAGCAAGCAACTCGCAAGCCGGTAGGCCTCAGGCAAATCGAATAACGGCATGGACCAACGCAACCCCAGCTTGCGCAAACGTTGCCTGGGGTGCAGATAACACGTCACCGCGATCCTGAACAGCATGCGCGTGACACGCTCAACAACCCCGACTTTCCTGACTTGCAAACCGATCAGATGGAATTCACCGAGCGAATTCATCGGCTGCAACAGCAATCGCCGCGTTCCAGGTGGCAGCTTGATTAGTTCGATCAGAATGCCCTTGGCGGAAAGCTGCAGATCGAAAACCGGCATCTCCGCTTCATCCACACCGACATCGGCAAACAACCGGGCAGTTCGGTCACTTTCCGCTGCAAATAAAATTGCTTGAATCAGCACCCAGCCAGCAGGGAACCCACGACTTTCAGGCGATAACGTCAGACGTGCCGGCAAAGCATGCACGTGCCAGCGATCTGCTTCAACACGCCGTGTGACTCCCGTCAAGGGGAATAATGTCAACTCAATCGGCTCGCTGGAAATGCGCAAATGAATAACCTCTGTTAAATAACATGGCGAATATTACAAGCCAAACCAATTAAAACAAAATCAAACTGACATGTAATGACTAGATGTTATCAATGCTCCAACTCGCGAATGAAGCAGTATTGCTCTGAGTTCGAAATTGAACCGTTAGGGTCTCCAGCAAGGAAAAATTGTGCGCATCATTCCGTAAATTCGGTATCAAGAAAAATACGAATTCATGGTTCGGGAATATAATTAGAATGATCCATATTATGTGGATGAAAAGTTGTTTATTTTTTTTGCCGCAGGTTGGGAACGACGGAATTGCACCAGCGATAAACTCGACCAATCAATCGCGACCACCGCGCACGCGACGTAAGGCTGGACCGTGATATCAATAAGGACAATAAAGAAGGATTGCGGACGTTAACTCGTAAAACAGGAATTCGCTCACCCTCAAATTCAAAACCAAACTCAAATCCCGCAGCTGCCAGCAATGGAGAAATTGCATGTGAAAAACCATACATGCCATCCACCCCAGGTGCGACTGCTAATTGATTTCCGAATTTTTGCACGACATCAACGCGTTGACGATTAAAAGGAAAGTATTCCATCGCCAAGCCAGATCGGACATAACAACGATAGGAACGATCTCCATTCCCTAGTGGTAACATCCAGCCAGCAAGTTCAATATCACAACCATCTTCAAACAACTGATCAACGGTTGGAAAATCCAAATGCCATTTGAAGATGTGCCTTCTACGAGCAGTTGAATTAAATTTTTTAAAGGCATACCGAGGTGTGGGATATAAAATGGGACGTTTAAATTTTGTGCAATACCAAAGACTTGCACGCTCCATATATCTATAAACAAATGATTCAGATGCCGGATGTCGAGTGGATTTAATCAACAATTCGAGTCTATCCATTTCTGCGTGCACTTTATTGGCAAATCCTTGTGCAAGCAGACAGCGTTCGTCATTCTTGTCGTGCCCATTAAAATATTTTTTATGTTTGACTCGGCCGCTTTTACTTGCACTTCCTTTGCGACTCTTCCCAACAACAAACTCCTCAAGTGACTTTACAGCATAGTGATTCACTCTTGCATTATTCCACAAAACTTCGGCGCTTAAGCCAGCGCCATGCTTGGCATTTAAAACAAGATCATTACCCAATACATCTATATACCGCCCAGAAGATAGTAAAGCATGGTGCGGATTTGGGAAATAGCTTACAAGCTGTGGGCGAACTAAACTCTTATAGTGATGGTTTGAGGAAAAATTCTGTGTTGCCCTTTTTATGAAGCGCTCAATTACTAAACCATTTTCATGAAATAATATTCCAGATGACCCAAAAATGGCCCAATTCAATGCAACAGCCCCAACGCTTGGGTCAGAAAACACGCTATTGACAAAGGGCAGTAATGAAAGCTCACCATTCATTGGCAAAATAAACTCATCGGCATCAATGAACGCCAAAATATCTATATTTGCGGGGCAATTTTGCAAAATCTTGGTGTACGCCGATTGTTGTGGCTTTTCCTCTCCCCGGTTCGGAAAATCAAATAATGTAACAATTCCAATCCGTGACAGTGATAATAATAACTCACGCGTACCATCATCACTATCATTGTCTGCAATAAGAAAATGACTAACCCCAACCAAACGATGGAAGGCGATCCACTCAAGCAAACCGTCAGCTTCATTCTTGACAATTGCCGCAATAGCTAAATTCAAAATCCGAAAACTCCATTACAAACGTCAAAGAACGATTTGTTTATTGAAACAAGAAAGCCTTGGTTTCAGCTTCGATGAATTTCTTTCCCTTCGAGGAAGGCAAGCGTCGGGCTATGAGCTTTTCCATGGATTCGGAACTACTGTTGATGCCTGGAAGGGATTGATACTTCAATCAATTACTCAACATTATTGGCAACGGCTGCAACGGTTGATGCATCACTGTCTGATACGTCATTTCACTGGCGAGTTGGTCAAGATAGCTTGTGGTGCCTGAAATTTCCGATTGACCTGATCCTGTGCCAGGAAAAGATCGGCGGCATCTACTGTTTGATCATGCCAATGTCGAAATGCATCGTGATATTGTTTTCTCACTCCACCGAATATCGTGAAGATGTTGGTCTCAACCTTCTGCGTCATCGATTCCACATGAAATCGCCCAAATGATAACGGAGTACCGGGCAATATCTCTTCGATCGCATTGAGTCCAAATGTACGGATCACACGATAGTAATACTCCGTATCGCCGCTGCATTTGACCTGATCCCAGAAGCCCAGTTTTTCAAAAACGCCACGGCGCATCATCAACGAAGAAACATTGCGGTGTATCCATCCGGTCCAGCCTTCAGGGGTTTTCCAACCACCAAAATCAAGATCGGACGAACACCGCACCCAATGCGATACGCTCACCATCGCTGTCTGGGAGGCGAGCAACGCCATCGCTTGTTGTTCGATTTTCTGCGGATGCGACCAGTCATCACTGTCATGAATAGTAATGAATTCCCCCGTAGCCAGCGTGAGTCCGGTATTGCGCGCCGCATAAGCACCTTGATTAATGGTATGAGTCACCAGGCGAATGCGCGGGTCGGACTGGATGAAGTCGCGAACCTTATCGGTTGTCGCATCCGTAGAGGCGTCATCGACAACCAGAATTTCCAACGCATCCCATGTTTGCGCCTGCAAACTGCGCAAGACCGTAGGTATGGTCGATTCCGCGTTGTAGGCAGGCACGATGATGCTAACTAAAGGTCGGCTTGAAAGCGGGGCGACACTCCTTGAAGCGGTTTGCGTAAAGTCTGACCGGATACCATCGCCACTCAGATTCTCCAAAGAGAGAGGGCGATTCTGATCATTCATTGCCAATGGCATTAACCCCTGCGTGGCGAAAATCCGGTTCAGCCGGGCCAGCCATACCACGGCATGGTTATGCGTAGGCGCCATATCCTGTAAACGAAATTTCTCAAGATTCGCATAGGCCAGATGAAAATCGTTTTGCGATGGTGACTCGCTTAACCACTCTTCAATCGTTTGAATTGCAAAATTGAACTCACCAGAGTGAAGCAAGACATCGATCCAGAGCAGTTTCGATGCCAAAGGGTAGGGTGACATTGCAGATTCCTGCGTCATATAGCCACGCATTACCTCGAATACTTTCGCCCACTCGTCGTCACGGGCATACCATCTACCTAGCGTCCAGGCCGCGAAATCAGATTCAGGCGATCGGCGACCTGGTTTCAGCAAGCGCCGTAGCAAGGGGACAACCGAAGCGTCTCGTTCCGACCACAAGCGCGCGCAAGCCGCGTTTGGCAAACGACCTTCAGCATAGCCATGCAGAGAAAAATGGAGCCATGGATCGATACTTGCGGCAGCGATATCCGGGTACTGGTGCAAATACCAAGCCGGATCAAAGCCGATTCGCGAAACAGCGGTAGGAATCAGTTTCCTCAGGTGGTTGACGCAAAACTGTTTAAGTGAATTCATCCGCATCGTTGTGGTGGAGCTATGGCAGGCGCAGATGCGATAAAAAACTACCGAGAATCAGGCCAGATGTAGGAAAGTGTAGGAAAGGGTCAGGTCTTGCATTGCGACATTTCCTTTTCCAAACGTTTTACTGCCCGGCTGACCGTCGCGTAATGGACATCAAAGAAGTCGGCAATTTCCTTCATGGAATAATCGCCCGAGAGATAAGCCTTAGCCATGGCCTGATAGGGCGGACCATCCTGGTCATACTCTCCAAGCGGCTTGGCCATGGGGCTCCTCTGACGTCGAGGCACCTCTCGCAGATCGTTCGCCGAGGGAATATGTGGCTGGATTTCGTTCAGGAAAGATTCTCCTCCAAGGAAGATTTGATTCTTGAGGTTTTCCCACAAGCTGGGCAAGCCAACGCCCGAGCGAACAAAATCGACGTAACGATGAATGGCCTGCTCCCTGTCCGCCGCAAATTGCCCGAGAACCCAACCGGTTTCCAGCCACATGGGGGCCGCTTGCTCCCCCACCGAGGCGCGATAACTGCTCCATGGCCAATCACGGCAATCCGCCACCATCCCCGCGCGGACTGGGTTTAGAACGACATAACGGGAAAGTTCAAGCAGGTAGGCATCCTTCTCCACCAGGATGCCCTTGAACCGCCCCTGAAAGACATGCCCAACGCGACCATAGATCCGATTGACGCTCTGTGTATAAACGCCGTTTAACTGACGCATCCCTTGAGATAGGTTGCCATCCGGCGTTTCCACCACGATGTGGTAATGGTTCGTCATCTGGCAATAGGCGTGACACACCCAATTGAAACGTTCGCAGACTTGGCCGAAGACCTTCAACCATGTATGGCGGTCATCATCTGAGAAAAAGATGTCTTCACTTCGGTCACCACGGCTGGTGACATGATAAAGACCTCCAGCCAGTTCGATTCTTAAGGGGCGTGCCATGCGAGTATATTGCCGTTGGAGATGTTGCAATGCAAGACCTGACCCTCTGGCTTGCTTTGGCTTGTGGGCCTGGCCCCTGGTTATGGCTTGGAGAATGGGTTGACGATTGCGATGCCGGTGGGCTCGAAATGGCTGACGTTTCGAGTCACGACGGTGAGGTGATGCGCGAGTCCTGTCGCTGCGATCAATAAATCCGCGCTGTCATTGCCGATTTTGGCAGAAAGACGCCCCCAACTACGTGCAATGGCGGGAGTGATCGGAAGAATTCTATCGGCGTAAAGAAGCGTCAAACTTTCAAGCCAAGCAGCCAATGCTTGCGCGAATTCAGGTTCGGATTTTCGGCGTCTTTCAATGCCGCGCTCGATTTCGCCGAGCGTAACGACGCTGAGATAAAGCTGGTTACCAGGCTGGCGTGAAACCCATTCGATGACTCCGCTATCAGGCTGTTTTCTGCGAATTTCAGAAACAATGACGGTGTCGAGCAGAAACATCAGAGATCAATCTCACGCAGAGTGATAAGGCTGGCATTTTCAACATCACCTTCGTCTTTCGGTATGGCTAGAAGATGCGCCAAAAATCCTGCCGACCCTGATTTCGAGCTTTCTCTCAGCGCCCGGTAGTTCGCTTCGGAGAGCACCACCACGGCTTCCCTGCCATGGCGAGTAACGTGTTGCGGTACGCCCTGCAATGCAGCTTCGACGACCTGGCTGAATTGCGTTTTAGCATCCTGCAAGCGCCATTGTGAATTGTGCATCCCGCTTCCTATGTATAGCCTTTAAACTGACCAGATTTTCTGGTCTGTTATGGGCTGTGTCAAGGACATTGGGGTCATTCGCTTGCAGCGTCCGGCCCGCTCTGCTGGAGCGGGAGCTTCATTCCAGGTCATCAACAGTAACGTCAAGCGCTGCTGCGATGGCGCGCAAGGTCTTGATGGCCCCATCGCGCTTGCCCGTCTCGATCTGGCACAGGTAAGCCTTACTGATGCCGGCCTGGGCGGCTAACGCATCCTGCGTCAGCCCGCGATATTCACGCCATACCTTGACCGGGTTGGCGCCGGCCAGCAGTGCGTCAAGCACAGCGGCGGGAACTGTTTCATCCGCGCCGAAAGCCAGTTTGTTCCTGAATGCATCAAGAAATGCGCTGTCGATGGCATCTTCCGCCGCTTCAAGCAGCGCCTGGTAATCCGCCCACGGCAGCACCACGTATTCCGGTTTGCCGTCGCGGTTGATGGTTTGGATATTCATTGATATATACCTCCTCGTGGCCCGATTTCCGTAACCAGCACCCGCAGCCGCTGGCCGTCCAGAAGATACAGCACCCGCCAGTCGCCAACAGGAAGCCGGTATCCGTCTCGGCTGACCAGTTTTTTGACGCCCTGCGCACCAAACGGGTCTTGCGCCACTGCCTCGATCTTGCTACGAATCAGCATCGCCATATTCGTCGGCATGCGTCTGAGTGTGCGAATAGACTGCTTGCTGTATTCGATCTGGTACATGTGCAAATGTTAGCTTAAAGCTAACAGCTAACAGCAAGTCGAGTCAAATTCGTTACTACCAGTCGATGCGTTAATGCAAGACCTGACCCCAATGCTCCTGCAATGCTCCTGCTCCAATGCTCCTGCTAGCCGCTTGTGCAACGGCATCAGCCCAAATCTCAGCTTGCCAGTCCGCATCTGTGATCATTGGCAGCAAACCTGGGCTTTTTGCTAGACGCATTTTGATGCCCTTTCTCTGCTCATTCATGGTTCGTTGCCAACTTGCTGTTTGGCGGTCAGGTTGATACTCCCACTTGAGCAAGTGAGGCAATAACAATGCCATCCGGTTGGCCAATTCTCTTTGCTCACTTTTGCCCACGTCCTCAATCTCCTCGGCAATATGGTCGACATCCAAAAGGTCAAATCGACCTGCACGAATATGTCCCGCCTGCTCATTTGCCCAGGCAACAATGTCAGTTTCGTACGTATGCATGTTCAACACCCCCACCAAAAATCAAACCCAATTGCTGACCACGTCAGACAAGCCTCCCACCAAGCGCTCAGAAATTCAAACTTTTAGCCCTATACAATCGTGGAATGTTTCCAGACGGTTAAGGAGGTTTCATGCGGGAATTTTGTTGTTTGAAATATTGCAATGCAAGACCTGACCCTTCGCTTGCTTCGCTAATTACTTCGCTCACCCGCCATGTGAACTTTCGCCTCCTGATTCAACAACTTCCATCAACCAACCGGCCAGGGAACGGCAAAGATGTTGCCGATACTCCTGCGTAGTTGATGACGCCGGTGTAAGTTGAACCGAGCGGATGTTCATCCGCCGTTCAATGCACGCAAGAGCCCCTGCTACATCATCATATTGCACAGTCTCGGCATCGATACCGAGTTCAACCAACTCGTGATCCATCCAACTTGATTGGGTAACCAGCCAAGCGGCATGTTCACAACGCAACACATCCCAGAAAACGCCGGAAGTTTTCAAACGGTAATGCGCGGGATCATAAAGCAGACAGACCAAATCACTGTTCACCAGTAGCGCGTCATATTCCGGCTGTAAGAGATTGCCTTCCAAAATACCGACGTTATCGAATTTCTGCCCAGCCAGTCGTAACGCGGAGACCTGTTCGGCAAAACGTTCAGCTCCGTGAAATCCGGTATTGAAATGAAACGTCAGGTAGACATGTGGAAAACGTGTTGCGGCTGCCATGCCAAGCTTCAAAGCAAACTCCATACCCTTTTCGCGTTTTGGACACCCCAGGTAGAGCAATACGGAATATTTCCCAGCCTTCCTTGCAACGACCCCTTGGCAAAGAGGCTGATAATTAACCGCCGGGTGCAGCACTACCGGGTCTGGCCAAAGTTGTTGAAAAGTACGCTGATAGCCTCGCGTCGGCGAGGCGAGGGTCATTTTGACGCCAGCTCGATGCGCTGCACGATGTAACAACTTCAGCGCCATCCGATAACGCAACAAAACTCGACCGTCTTCTAGCAGGAACAGCTCGCCGCTATCTGGGTGAGGCTCTGCGCCTGGCGCAAACATGGTCAGTGCAATCCAATGTCCACGTATACGCCCCTGCAGTTTCAGGAGCGCTAAAGCCAGACCATAAAAATGGAAAGCAAAACCAGTATGCAGCAACACTGTAGCTTCGGATTCCACAATGCCCTGTTCGAACAAAGCCAAAACCTGTTCTGAAAATGCGTGCGCTAAATCTTCGTAGGCTTGCGCGCCCAGGGTTTCTGCGTGGTCGGGATAGCGCGGAATCGTGAACCAGGGAATCGCCGTGACACCCTTACTTGCGGCAGATTCAATGGTTGACGCTGTCAATTCCTGTGAGGCCAGAACCAACACATCCATATCTGCCATGGAAATATCCGATGCCAAAGCGAGATTGACCGAGTGGTGGTGGGCATTCTGGTGACCATAGCCAGGATCAAGCACCACCAAACGACGCAAAGATCTCTGGCCTGGTGCCGCAACGGATATCTCATCCCGTCCCAATGAATTCAGGCCTTGTTCAGAATTCGCAGACACTGGGTTCCGGCAACATGCTTTCCAGCACGCTTTGATAGCGTTGCGCGACCAGCCCGGATGCCGATTGGTGCTGACAAAGTTGTAAAGCGGTTTGACCCATTTTCTTCAATTGCGATTTACCAAGCACGTATGCACGTATCAACGTTGCACCAAGGTCAGCCTCATTGGCATAGAGCAAACCGTTGATACCATCCTTGATGGCGGATTTGAACATACCGCTTGCCGGCACAATGGTTGGCAGCGCATGCGTCGTTGCCTGATAAAAACTGCCCGAGGTCAGGATATTCCGATAAGGCAACACCGCCACATCCGCATGCTGACAAAGCCAAGCCAGCTCAGCATCGCTGACTCGGCGGTTGATTAACATTACATGCCGCCGAGTATCGGACGGCAGATTTTCAATTTCGCGAAGTAAAGAACGATCCTGAACCAGGCCAGCAATAATCAACTTTGTGCCAGCCAACTTACCGGAATTGAATGCGTCAAGGTAACGTTGAAGTAAATCTCCCCCCCCCTTGTAGGGACGGATCTGTCCAAAACAAAGAAAGATCAAATCAGTAGCCAGTTTTATGCCTCGCAATTCCGGGGGAATCGCTGGTAACGTCAGAACGAGAGAATCGTAAAGCGGATGATGAAGAAGACTGCATTTGTAAGCCACCTCAAAGCCACAAGCCTGCTCGACGAGTGGAATTGCTTCGGCACCGTGAACCAGAATGCGATCAGCCAATTTTGCTATAAGACGTAAGCAATATTGATTCAGTACCCGATCATCTGGTTCAAGATCATGGTCAAACAAATTATGTACAGTCCAAAGCACCTTTCCGCCCAGTGCTCGAAACAATCGCAGATATCCAAAATAACGATCAATTTGATCGAAACCATGCCGATCTGGTGAAAGACCGCGATAAATCTCTTTCAACCAGTGTTGATGAAACAAACATGTGCCGTCTTTGCTCAGAACATCATCTATCAGAATCTCTAGTCCGTTGGCATCGACAGGCTCAATAAACACACCTGAATTCAACAAGACACTATGTAGCAGGGTCTGGTAATGATTGGTTGAATAATACGGTGAAAAAAAGAGCCGATAAGGGCACGTCCTATCACGCCCAAGGCGACCATGACGTTGTGCCCGCGCCAATTCCATTTGCAACCACCACATATCGGTAGAAGCTGGAACAATGCGAACAAGCATAGAGACAGCCTCATCGTAGCGATTCGCTTGTATCAGGGCACGTGCTTGATTTAACTGGTTGGTTAACGAATTCACTCAAAACGCCAGGGTTACTTTCGACAATCAGTAGAGGGGCCGAGGATTATAGGAGCTTGAATCTTCTGTCGCCCCGGCCAATGTTCAATCCTTGTGATCTGGTCTGCCAGATGCCTAGCAGCCAAGCCTGGGCAGCAAGCGTGGTGGTTGACCTGCTTATACAGTTTTATCTGTATTCCTTTTACTTGGTGGTGGAGTGGTACTTAAGTTAACACAGTTCGCTACGTAAACTGACTTGCAAGAGTTGTACTTCAGGAATTAATCAGCCTATAAGTAATTTGATAATTGCGTTCACAAATCTAATAATGTTCTGAAAGCTTGGGTGTATTGTTTATACAGTGCACTTTGAAGTACCCGAGCGTTTGGACAGGGAATTGCGCTCACATCTATATGCTCAGAGAAGTATTTTTCTGGATCCCTTGCTATCTGGTGAAAAATTTGCATTTCTGGCGCAAGATTCAGGTCGATAAAGCAATCCCGGTTCCATACCTGCCTAACCAGAGCATCACCCCAGTATAAGGGGATACTGCCGGCCATTAAAGCGTTGATTAGCTTTTCTGTGTGGTAGCTTGGGTAGCAGGCATTTTCATATGCAAAAATAAAACGATATTTTGCTAAGGCTTGTAAGTAGGAGTTCTGGTCGCGAGGCAAGTAAACACCAGAATTGTTGAATAACTTTCCACCGCAATCGACAGGCAGCAAATTGTTCATTGTATGGAAAGCTTTATTCCGCCTATCACAATCGGAGTTACTATAACAAAATTGAAAGTTGAGCGTTTTTGGCTGTTTGATGTTTTGCGAGTAAAGTTCATTAACTTTGCTGAAAACGTTGATGCCATAGCGCCTGACGTAATTCGGCATCCAAGCATGGCGAGTGTTATCTATTCGATAGTGAGAAAACGCAAAGTCGTAGATGGTGAAGTCGATTTGTTTTTCGCCTGGCAGACCTGCTCCATTATGTTCGGCAGTGTAATAGAGCATGCTTCGACCATATTTACGCTTTAATTGCCGATGGCGATCTGCCGGCTTTTCAGGCCCACTGGCCCAGCTACAAACAATCAGGTCGGCATCATCCGGTTCTGTTGCGTATTGAATGTCTGCAATCTCACCTAGCAAATCCCCAAATATCGGATCAGTCTTGGGGTTGAAGCCAGCCCAGAAAGAATCGAAATAGATTCTTTTTATTACAGAAGCGGGCTTCACCACAGTAGTAGCCTCCGGTCTGCTCGTGGATGCAGTCTCAAAATAGGGAGAAGTTGAACTCCCTTTTGCCGTAACTATTCCTATCACTTCGACTTCTGTGCCGATAGTATTGTTATCCGAATGGATGGCTGGTGAGTTAGGCATGGATTGCTGCGTAAAACTGGAGTCCAGTTCTGCAAAGGGTAACACCTTTAATTTCACTCCATTAGTAGCATTCTGGCGAAACCAATCTGGGAATTGCAAGTAACGAACAAGTTTGCGTCCATATATGGTTGACGCTGGAAAGGCTAGCTTCCTTTCATCGCACTCAGCAACCAAATAATCAGATGGATTGTTGGTTGAAATAAATAAGACACCCAACGGGGCAGTACTGTCAGTGGCGATTTGATCGTTTTTGTTGATTCGATGAAAGGTCGAGGTGGTCAAGGTGTTGTATATCAAACCAGAGGACCATGGCGGAGCGGGTAACAGTGAATAACTCGCCCCAATCGCTGATTGGCTAGCTGGTTTAGCAAGATCCGACACCACATTTGAGATGTCGCCAAATAATCGTTCTATTAATACAGAAGTTAACTCTACGCGGTAATGAAGAATGTCGGGATGTACAAACCATAAATGTTCAGCATCATTCTCAATGATTGTATAACCAGATCGAATTGAAGCGTTCGAAAAGATTGCCCCGCGCAAAGATTGTATCCAAGCGCTTTTCCCTGTTTGATCAAGCGGGGGAGGGCAGAAATCCAGAAACCATACTGGTACATTCGGAGCCGCTTGGGCTATCGACTGGGCCAGTGCTTCGTATCCTACAGTTAAGTCGATTTCTGATAGCTTTCTACTTGCGAGCATCAAACCATCGTTAATAAACGTGTCTATCAATATTACATCTATGCCGACAAAACTATTCAAATGACGTATGTCATCAGCAGCAACGACAAAGTGAGATGAAGAGACATCCCCCATCCTGCATGAAGCTAGCAATTTATAATTAGGTAAAAATTCTAATTGCTGTGCATATGCATTTGATCTAACTGCATTCGATGTGCCAATTACGTAAATATTCATGGTTTGAATTTCTTGTTAACCCAGATTTCGTCATGCATTATTTTTTTGTGCAAGGAAAATTCAATACCGAGTGGAGGAAACTCTTCTGCATAATTATTATGATAGTTATTCTCGATAAGTATGATGTCAACTTGCTTAATGCAGTCACCCAATGACATAAGAACTGATAACTCAGCACCCTCAGTATCGACTGATAAGAAGTTAATGCATTCAAATCCAAGCTCATGAATAAGGGAATCCAGCCTGCGACAGGTGACAGTTATCAGGCTTTTTCGAATAAGCAGAGGATTGCTCGATTCTCTTTCGATCCGCTCAATATGCTTAGTATCGTAGTTGCCGACTATTCCACTTAGCTGTCTACCATATCCCTCAATTTCAAGAAACTCGACTTCGGAGTTATCCTCTTGAGAAACAGCACATTGCATACAGACGCTTTTGCGATTTCCCAGTAATGTCCCAAAGATAGATGGTTTTGGCTCGATACATAGACCTTTCCAATTGAGCTCTTTTTCAAAAAAAAGAGTATTTGAGAAGCGCAGACCATCGTCGGCACCGACTTCAATAAATGTGCCTGGACTATTTCGATTCTTAAAAAACTCTTCGTAAATATACTGGTCTTGTTTATACTGACCTGTGAATCTTTCATCGGCTGTCATTAATATCTCCATTATAAAATGGCCTCTTGCAGAACACCGAATCCTAGCTTTCTGATGCCGGCAAAAAGGCAAAATTGAGGGTGCGGGTGCACCTTTTCTGGCAAGATGAAATCCTCAAACTCATCGAACACCAGCGTAATGGATGCTAATCGACGTGAATTGATCATGCAACGCTGGAATGTTATCAGTACTAATTGCTTCCTGAATTGAGAAAAATTGTCGGACCCCTTCTTGTATAGATATCTAGTTTTTAGGTAAGTGCTTATTTATTCAAATTCCGTCATTCCGGCTTCCGCCGGAATCTGGTGAAACAACCGTCCTTCGCTAGGGTGATGATTTAAGCGGCGTTCCTTTTGGTATTATTGCGGATTGCAAGAATTACTTGGTTACTCCTAATTTATGCCACTGAGACCATACAATAGGAGTATGTTTAGCGAAAGGTTGGTAATCTAGATCCTTACTCACCATGGCGGCATTGACGAAGATCAGATCTACCTGCTGTAACTGATCAAAGTAATAACACATATCGGTTATATTGAAGAGTTGCATGCCCAACTCTTCCAGAAGAATTGTGCGCGAAGTTAGTGAGCATAGTGGGGCTTCAATCATTACGACGGATGCATTTCTGATTGTCTGTGACCCACCGCGAATGATTTTTTCCTCAATTCCATCCACGTCGATTTGACCAGGTAATTGCTCAGGTTAGGGAACAGTGCATCCAGTGTGACGACGGGAGTTTTGACGATTTTGAGCAAGCCCTTGAGTGAGTTTTTTTCGGCTGTCATCAGTTGGGAGTGCGTGACCTTCCCTCCTCCATCGAGACATTGCAGATGTTGATATAACACCCCCTCGATATCGGCAGCTGCAGCCTCGATTAAGTTAAATTTAATTCCGGACTTGCTGTAATTCTGGCGTATGGATTCGTGGTAGATGGTCACCGGCTCGATTAGGTGGTGAAATGCATCTGGATAGCCTTCCATCAGGAATGGCGTGCTGTACTGAACACCCACATCGACAACGGCCTCGATCGGTTGCTTGAGCAGAGAGTTGAGGAGCTTGATGGAATCTGTATTTAACGAATTTCTCATGTAATTATCCAGTCTCAAGGCAAAGCGGATGGGTCATAACCCAGATATGAAAAATCTGACGCATAAATCTGACTGACCTGCTCGACTTCGATGCTGGAGTAGTAATTACCTGTCAATTCTGTCGCGCGTGTCGAGGGAAAGTTGACGGCCTTCTGGGAAGGAAACGGAATATCGCACCCCATGCGTTCGAGCAGAATTGGCGCATCGGTCGCGAGATTCTCAAAATGTCCAATGTAGTCGAAGGCTACCTCGCCCTTGCCGAGGATCTCAGTTTGCGGTATCCAATGCTCATTCTTGGTCAAAGGAGCCCCAGATGTTTTCAGCCAGTCGAGGAAGCAATAAAAACTTACTGCTGGGAGGGCCGGATGATGTTGCTTGCGAAAAGCGTCGATTTCCTGGAAGACCATGTGGAAATAGGGATCCCATTCGATTGCCGCGTTATCAATAGCAAAGGGTTTAACTTTGTTGAGATATGCCGACAGGATGCGGGTAAAAGGGTTTCTTACACATGTCAGTTTGGGCACGTAGGGATTGGCAAGCAAGTCCGATCCGCTGGCCAGAGTAGACAGATATGCAAGTCCGCTGCGTTTTCTGTCATGAGCGAGTTGTGCATCGAGATAATTCGCATGCCCGTCTAGATACCGAAGAATGCATTTCCAGTTCGTACAAGCGACCTTTGGAACATAGGCAAAAACTATATCCGATTTTTTGCAATAAATGAAATTAGTTAGCATTGTCATTGGGGTGCCCGTGAATTTCTTGTGTAATCAATAGTTGAGCCATGTACGTGTTAAATACACAACTTCATGTGGATAACCACTTTGATTCAAAAAGCAAACAGCCCCTGGGCGCTGTATTCTGCAATCCGGGTTCGGAATGTGTTTCGCATTGAAGAAAGCAGATGGTGCGCCTACCTGTGTTTTAGGGGCATCGTAGGTAGTCGTAGATGTATTGGCGTATTCAGTTAGTTTATCAACTTCAAGGTAATAGTTGTCAATTTGCGCAGAGAGTTGCCCCTCTCGCTTGCGGAAAGAGGCAAGATTGACGTTCGTTGTTAATGGGTCCGTAATTGCTGCGAACCGTCGCCAAAGATCAAAATCGCCTGCAAGACGTAAATCACTGTTTATTCCTTTCGCTTGCTTGTATAATTTTCCTAACCAGAAACTACCTTCCTGTTGAATAAAGTAAAGATGGCGACCATCATGTAATCCATCCAATATGTCATACCGGTTGTATGCTAAGGGGAAGCTAGGCTTCTGGAAAGTATTTCCATTCTCGTCAATAACGTTAGGCTGCCCATTTATCCAGCTTGCGTTCGGAACTGTGCGAAGCACATTCTTTACGGTTTCAAAAGCATTATTGGCAATAACGTCGTCCGCATTAATGTAGGTCATGATGTCATCGTCAGATAGTTTGCGCACAGCGAAACCCTGCTTTACTGCATCGTACAAACCAGTGTCTGGTCCTGAATGCAGTGCAATTCGGATACCTTGACATCGCAAGGGGTAATGACCTTTGCGAATATTTTCACACCATTCCTGAACAAGTTTTATTGTGCCGTCAGAGGAACCACCGTCCTTGATTATATAGTCGATAAAAAAACCGCCATTCTGTGACAGGACACTTTCTAATGTTGTGGCTAGGTACTCGACACCATTTAGAACCGGCGTGACGACGACAAACAGAGTGTCGACATCAGCTATATTATGCGAACTTGGGTGGATTGTCTCTTCATACGGTGCATACTTGACTTCATCGCGGACGACATGGCCGTTTACTTGTTCTATATCCTGCTCTATATTCAAAATGCAATTCTCCAGTGCGATACGATATGCACTTAGCTGGGGATATTGACGATTTAACTCGACATATAGCGGCAAGGCCTCCTTGTAATGGCCATTCCTGAACAAGGTGTTTGCGACGTGTAGCTTCGAACTATTATTACTGGACATATAGATACCTGCCGATATTCTCCAATTCACTGCAAAAACGGGAAACGGAAAAATTCTTCTGCAGCTTATCCAAGTGAAGACGCACATGCTCACGTAAATTCGTCTGTTCCAATTCTTTCAGCAACTTATCCGCTTGAGCTGGTGTGTCATAAAACAATGGATAATCCTTGCCAAGATACTCATCAAAGGCTGAGTGCCTGTTAATTACGAGTGCGGTTCCTGCGCTGATACATTCTGAAATAAGATTGCTGCCCGATGGCTCCAAATAGTGATTAAACACTGTCCCCCATCGCAGGATGCGTTGGTACTCGTCTTGTGATGCCGTGTAGATATGCTCGACATAGTCATCAATTTGATTCAATCCAGCCTCGGCCAGGTCTTTGTTGACTACTTGATTGATAAAATAGTCTCTAGCTATGTTCTTGGGGACGAGCAGCACCTTGTGACTTCGATCAACATTCAAACGAGCGAATGAAGAGAATGACCGCAAATGCCAGCCAACGTGGAATAACGTTTTACTCAAGCGTTCGCGCTCTTTTTTGTCGATGTCGTCAGCCAGCGATAAGTCCAATGGGATATTTGGGTGGAATAGGCGGAATACTGGAATATCCAATCCCTGTGCTCTCATGTGATTGTCAAGGAATGAACGATTGCTTTCGCTTAATACGACAAGACCTCGGCAATGAGGAAGACTTTTAATAAAGCCGGGTTCTTCTAGCAAACTTAATAAATTTTGTGATTTGTTGTTATAGACTTGGCTGCTATGTGGTGTGGTATGTATAAATCCAAGCCAGTCCTGTGTGTGATAGAAGTCTTTTTCGTCTTTGTTGAGATTCCAGAAGAAGTTCCGCTCCACAAAAAAGTCCAGCAGCAGGTTGCCAGGGATGCTCACGAAGTGGTCGGTCACCTGATCTCGCACCCAGTTCCAGCCCAGGAAATGATGATCTCCATAGCTGCCACCTATTCTGGATAGGTCGAAGCATCGTCTGCCGGCCCACGCCCGCATGGGTTCTGAACCCCGCTGCAGCACGAGCGACCACAACTTATTGTCATCCCGGACCTGGCGTCGATGCGCCTGCTCCTGACTGATGAAAAATAGCGCCGGATAGTTCACCTGACTCAGTCTCATGCCCGCAGCACTGGCACCGATCCACAACGCCAGGTCAGCGAAGCAGCCGAACTGGTCTTCATCGAAAAAGCCCGCTCGCTCATGCAATTCCCGGCGCCATACAGGGGATGCATTGGGTATGCAATATGAAGCCAGCTCGCCGTTGGGCAGTACCTGGAACAAGTCGCGATGATCGTATTTTCCGTATTCGAGCGGAACATGTTTAGCCGTCGCCAATATTGGGCCCCCCTCCAGTGCTACGCGGGACTCAAACCAGCGTGTCTCATGCGCACCGTCTCGACGCAGTGCGGCAAGAGCTACTTTGTGCGAAATGACTTCGGGGTCTTCGAATGGCACGGTGACGGGGCTCGCCAAATCCGCGAGGCCTGAATCCAGCACGGATAGGCAGGCAGGCAACCAGTCTGTGCCGCGCAAGTCATCGATGTTGAGGTTGCCCAGATAGTTAGAGCGGATGTTCCTTGCGGCGATGTTCCACAGGGCGTAAAGCCCCGGATCTTTGTACACGGGTAGATAAAAAACCCGCTCATGCTGGGAAAGCTTGCGCAGGGCAGACGAGACCTCAGACGGGTGGCTACCCACGACATCTAGCAGCCAGATGACGACATCTGGTGTGCCTTTCAGGACATCATGCAAGTCATTTGTGAAGCGCCGAATATGGGGAGTCGCGCGAAATACACTTGAAAACAGGGTCACTTTTGCGCTGACGGAAGCGAGCACGGCGCGAGGCCAATATCGGGCAAAGCGTTCGAGCGGCGAGTCGGTGACATAGAAAGGTAGCAACACACCATTGGCTAGAGCGGTATCCATGCGCTCCCAGTTGCTGCCATTGTTTTCGTGCTGATGTTCCTTGGCAGCCGATCCGTTGTCTATGAAAACCTTGTCGGACTGGCGGTTTAACTGGCTGTGATGGTAGCTCGCACCGGTGCGGATCGAACGGATCAGGAAATCGATATCGTCCATTCCCATGCCGACGAAGTTTTCGTTATAGCCGTTAACCGTTTCGAACCGCTTCTTTGAGATGCCGATACGTCCGCAACTGCCGTCCCAGATGACCTCACTGTCGTGATAATCCTGCGGCGAAGGGAACAGCTGGTAACGGTCCCATTGGCGATGCGACAATGGGGCGCAACCTATGGTCTGGTGGAATATCCCATCAGGATGCAGGGAGAAGTGCCGCAGCACCAGGTTCAGGTCGTCTGGGGTGACATAATTGTCAGCATCGATCGACAACAGGTATTCATGAGAGGCGAGGCGATGAGCGATGTTTTTCGCCGTGGCCATGTGGAATTTTTTCCATGGATCAATTGCGCGGTAATATTTCAATCGACCGCTCAGTAAGTCGTAAGAAAACTCACGCTCAATCATAGCTGCGATGTCGTCGCTGTCCGCGCCGCCGAAATCAACCAGCACTATCTCTACGTCTGGAAAATCCCTTATCGCCTCCAAATTCTTCGGCAGAGTGTCCTTCAGCTGCCAGAGTCTATTAAAGACACTTGTAACCAATGACAATTTAATGTGAGAACTGTGCAGAATCGCCGATTCATTCTCAGAATGAATTCTATAATATGGCCGATTTGTTCTCAGCAACAATAGAGATCTATAGTTATTGAGAATCGATTTCTTGGCCTCATTGCCCTCAGTGAGTGAGACTTCGGCTATACTCGCTTCGGCTTCAGCTAGTAGGGCTTGTGCGTTTTTATTGGCACCGTTGCGAATAGCAATTAGTAAGTCACCACAAATATTCCAGAAATTTCTCATGCTGATTGCTTTCTAGTATTATTTTGTTTTGTCAAGATATTGGGCGCGCAGATAATTCGGCATATGGCTCATAATATTTTACGGTAACTTTATATTGGCAAAAGTTGCTAAAATGTCAAAGAGCCTATTAAAGCGCGCCTCGCCATTACATTCCGTAATAGGGAAAAACCCCATCTGGTTAATTTAGCCGGCGAAGCAGGACATCAAGGTAGTTGTGCAAAACTATATTCATATATGTTCCAAGCAACATTAGAACCAATATCGATTAAACCCGAAAGCCTTTAAGTATCTTTAATCGGTCAACAACCTTCTAAATTAGACGGGTGTTTCCACTAATAAATTGTGAAGGTGTTTTTTATGATTTCTCATACCAATCGTCCCATTCGCGCGATGTACATATATATCCATGCTGGCTAAGAAGCTTTTTAATGTAATCCCGTTGTTTTGAGTAGTTGTGCTCAATGGTGAGTCGCTGAATTTGCCATTTGTCAAAGGGAAAGCTACTTAGCAAGTCATATTCGCTACCTTCGGTGTCGATACTCATGTAATCGATAACGCGTGGGGCGCGGTGTTGCTCTAAAAAGTCGTCGAGCGAAATGGCGGTGAATGTGGCTACATGACCGGCAGCGGCATAAGCGTTGCGCTTTTCTACATGGTGGTCCCCATCTGCAAATTCCTTGCTGCCACCGTAGGCGTCGGCGAGGATAAATTCAACTTGCAGACCTGTTTCACGGCCGATGTATTGGTTTGAGACGATGCAATGGCGGTTTTGCTTAAGTTGTTCGAAAAACTTAGGGTTAGGTTCAGCGCAGATGCCTTGCCAACCGAATTCTTTTTCGAGCAGCCAAGTATTACTGAGCAGAACACCATCGGTTGCTCCGAATTCGACGAAATAGCCGCCTTGCTTGTAGTTGGTTTTTTCCAACACCCAAAGATCTTGCCCGAGTTGTGAAACCGAAATTTTTTGAAGTTGCGCTTTCCATTCGTCAGAACCAATAGGGGATGCAGCTTTTACTTCAGATTTGGGTGCGTAGAGTTGTTGTCTTTGCTGGGCCAGCGAGAGTTCATGGTGTAAGAGTTCGATTTCGGTTTCTAGAATTGTTATTCGTGCCTGTTCTTGTCCGTTTCGGGCTTTTGTGTCTTTGAGTTGTGTATCCATAAGCCGTGCGGCTTGAGGCAGAAGGCCAAGTTGGGCGGCTTCGCGTACCGCTCGCGCTTCGCCGATCAAGCGCCGGTCAGTACCCGGTTGCACGATGCGGATGGCGTCTTCGAAATGGTTGAGGGCGAGTTTTTCTTCACCTTTGGCCATGTAGGCGCGGCCAAGGCTGTTGTGCACACCTGCGATAAGTATCTGGCTGATGAGTCTTTTACCCACACCCCAGTCTTTGGCGAGGCGGATGTATTGCCTGGCTTCAGTGTCATTGCCTACTTGCAACCGGCCAGCTGCTGCCAAAAGGGCGAGTTTGGCTCGGTCGGGGTGGTATTGCAGGGTGTCGAGGTTCAGTTGGGCGAGGCTTTCCCAGTCACCAAATTGCCATTGTGTTCTTGCTCTTTCCAGCAGGAATTCGTCATAGGGGAATAGATGGGTTTGGGGTTCGGCGTAATTTATTTCCTGCGAGTTCGTGTCCTGCAAGGTTGAGCTTTGTTTTGCAAGTTCGAAAAGCCGTGAGGGGTCAGGTTGTTCAGTGGTGTGTACTTCTCTCAGGCGCATAGAGGCATTCGCCGCTTGCGCGTACGAACGTAGTTTTCTTTTCTTTCTTGTTATGGGTTGCCAGACTATGTGTGCTCGTTTTCTGCGCACTTCGCTTTCCAATTGTTACGAGGTTGGTATGCCCCGGCTGATGTGGGTCAGGACGGGTTGAAGGGGGGAGTGGTCTGCGGATTATCCTACATCTGGGTGATTGGTGACCTGTCACGTCCAGTGAACAGCCAACGAAGCAGCGTGTGCTATCGATACATTGCGGGGTGTTGTCGTAGTGCGCAACAGGGAACTCGATTGATACAGCAACGACACCCCTGCGTATGCAGGATCCAGGTGGTTGATTTGACTGGTTTCTGGCCGATTTTGTGTTTGGTGGATGTTTGCTCAAGCCGTGACTTCTTCCCGCTGCCGTTTCACTGTCGGCCTGAGTTCCAGCCCAAGAGACCTGACGACTTTAAGAATCGTGGCAAAGCTTGGGTTACCTTCGCCTGAAAGCGCTTTGTACAGGCTCTCGCGCCCAAGACCGGTATCCTTTGCCAATTGTGTCATGCCTCGGGCGCGGGCGATGTTTCCAAGTGCCTTGGCGATGAAGGCAGCATCGTCGTCAGCTTCTTCAATGCAGGCTTCCAGATAAAGCGCGATGTCTTCATCTGTCTTGAGATATTCGGCGCTATCCCATTTGCGCAGCTTCAATGCCATGCTCCTTACTCCTTCAGTTCTCGCGCCAGTTCCAGCGCTTTTTTGATGTCCTTAGCCTGGGTGGACTTGTCGCCACCTGCCAACAGAATCACTACTTCAAGCCCTATTTGCGCGATGTAAACGCGGTATCCTGGTCCGTAGTGAATGCGCATCTCCGACACACCCCCGCCAACTGGCTCGCAGTCGCCGAAATTGCCTTCTTCAGCGCGGTCAATGCGTGCCTGAATCCGGGTTCTTCCAGCCCGGTCCTTGAGGCTGGAAAACCAAATATCGAATTCTTCAGTTACCTGTATCGTGCGCATGTATCCCACTTTATACGATTGGGCAGGTTGGGGATAGTTCAATCAATGCGGGTTAACTGTGCGTTGAAAAACGTGATAAACCTTTTAAATCCGTTAACCGGCGCAGGCCGGCAACCAGTAACCCCTTTACTTCGTTGCCCACTTCGAACTGGACCCCGGCCTCCGCCGGGGTGACGGTTCCTTCAAGGCAGCGTCATGCCCACGCAGGCGGGCATAAAGGAAGTTACGCAGAACTGGATTCCCGCATTCGCGGGAATGACGGTCTTGGGCTTCACTTAACGACATTGGGTCTGTCCCAGCTTTTTCATTTTTTGTCAGAGTTCTCTGATGGTTGCTTCATGGTGCTGCTTTTGTAACCCAATTGGCTAATGCGTTCGCGATCGATTCACACGCTTTCGGTTCGATAAGCACGACTGGACATCCTTCATAACGGAATTGCACCGCATAACTGTTGAGTGCGCGCAACAACTCGATGTTAACGGGAATGTTGATACCGTTTTGCTCGGCCAGCAGATAGAGCGCTACCAGGTCGTGGGTTCGCTCGAAAAAGATGCCCTAAAAGCAGCAGCGACGAATTGATCGGCTACTTGACGTATGGTGAGTTCAGTCAGCATTCGGAGTCCCGTCGAAGCAGGAAGACAAGCGGGGTAGGCCCACGTTTTGCACACATTGAAGCACCGCAAGCTGCGGGATTGGCAACAGTCCGAGATTGTGGCCGAACAGGCTGTGGTAGATGGGAGGCTTCATTGGTACAGGTGCAGGGTTCAAGTTACAAGCGGCAAGGTTCGGGAGGCTTCTCGCCAGCGTCGACTTTTCTCATGGTCATTCACCCACCTTGCGAAGCGCCTCTAGCACAAGGCTGTCAGACAGGTAAGAGCCGTTGGCGAGCAACTGTTCTATAAGCGGCCTGGCCGCTGCGATGAGCCCGGATTGTTTGGCGCGAAGGATGATGCCGAGTGTGCCAAGCAGCCCAATTTGGTGGGATTGTGCTGCCGCGCGTGCCTCGCCATCATCCAACAATGCCTTGCTGCCCTTGAGGCGCATGCACTGCGCGAGGACTTGTGACTCACCGGCGCCAATGTCCCAGTTGAGGATCGATATTGGGACGGCGATATTCGGTTGGGTGTGGTACTGCGCCCAGTGCAGGGTTGATTGCGTTAAGCGGTCTTGCTCCCCTGTGGCGATTTCGTCGAAAACGGTTTGCGGGACGATCAGGCGAGGTGCCAGCCGTTCAACAAGCTCAAGCTGATTGATCTTGCCCAGCAAAATCAGGGGCGATGCATTGATCACCCAGGTTTGTTCAGTCATCGGCGAGTTCCGAATCCAGTTGTTCTTCGCTTAACTGAATGGCCGGCACTTTGCGCTGGCGTAATTCGTCAATGAACTGCACCCGGCTCTGGTCAGCGATTTCAGCGGCTTTTTCTTGTGAGATGCGCCGTTCGGCATACCATTGCACAGCCGCTGCAATACGCATTTCGCGTGCAAATTCTGCCGGCGGCAAGCGCAAGGCTGAAAAGATGTCATCGGGCAGTTCGAGAGCAAGTTGCGTCATACCTTCTCCTTTGGGTAGTGCATGACTTTATCTTATCCATTGGGTACGAGCGCGTTCAAGTAGGTTTCCGCCGAAAGGGGCAAGGGTCAAGGTACAGGGTTCAAGGGGAGAAGTGAGTTCCGGGGAAGTGTGCAGACGGGTTTTTCGCCGTCTCGCCAGCACCGTCTTTTTTGGTTTGTTCAGCGGTCACGTGGGATCTCGCAGGAATTGTGTAGGGCCATGACACGAATGGCACGTACTTAAGCGAAAACGACCAAAACAAGCGCACTCGTCATTCCCGCATTCGCGGGAATGACGGTGATCTTTGGCTTATGTCAATCGCCAGTCGTATATGACACCGTTTTGCACCTGTGCCAGCGGTACACCATCAAGATTTTTTCTGTTCATTGTTTGGTTTGTTCAAGTGAGGCAGTTTTTGGTTCAGAGTCCAGGTTCTCTTAGCAGTACATCCTTGATCAAATCGATCTGCGCTTCTGCACGGATCATTTCTTCGCTCAGCAGTTGTTGCCGTGCGTCCATTTCAGTTCGTTCAGCTTCTAGTTGTGCGAGACGTTGAGCATGTTGCTGGACCTTTTGAACTTGCTCGTCGCGTGACTTGGTCAAGTTTTCGATTTGACTCTGGCGTTCTTTGAGTTGCTGATCCAGTTGCGCTTTGGCTTGCTGGGTTTGCGTCAGTTGCGTTTTGCTTTCGCCCAGTTGCTTGGCGTGTTCGTCCCGTTCCTGGCTGATCTGTTGCACCTGCGTCTGCCGTTCGGCGGCGAGTTTTTCGGCGTTGGCTTTGGCTTGATTCAGGGCTTCGATCTGGGTTGCGCGGGTGCTGGCCAGTTGGGCTTGCTCGTCGCGTGATTGGGTCAAGCTTTCGATTTGGCTCTGGCGTTCTTTGAGCTGCTGATCCAGTTGCGCTTTGGCTTGCTGTATTTGCGCCAGTTGCGTTTTGCTTTCGCCTAGTTGCTTGGCGTGTTCGTCCCGTTCCTGGCTGATCTGTTGCACCTGCGTTTGCCGTTCGGCGGCGAGTTTTTCGGCGCTGGCTTTGGCTTGATTCAGGGCTTCGATCTGGGTTGCGCGGGTGTTGGCCAGTTGGGCTTGCTCGTCTCGTGATTGGGTTAAATTGTCAATTTGGCTCTGGCGCTCTGCTAACTGTTGTTCAAGTTGCGATTTGCTTTGCTGCGCGTGGTTCAGTTGCGCAGCAAGATCCGTACTTTCGAAGTTGACCTTCTCCAACCTTTGGGCGAAAGCAGCATTCTTCTGTTCAAGTTCAAGCACTTTTGCAACCAGGGGATGCCGTTTGAACAGCGCAACGGCATTGGGATGAATGACTTCCTGATCATTCATCCACATTTCGTAGCCGACGTCTTTAAGAAATTGGGTTGTTTCTTCAAGCGAACGGTCACCCGCATAGGCATCGTGTATCTGCATGCCACTGACCAACAGCCACTCAAAACTGTAGAGATGATTGATGGGTATGCCGTGCAGCAAAGCATGATTGGCGCCTTGAGCATTCAATATGAGTACATTGCCCTGATTTGCCGCTGGGATGTGCTGCTGAACCAGATGTCGCAATTGTCGGGTGGGTACCGACAGGGATTTTTCAATTTTCAGGTTGGGACGCAGACCGAGTATTTTTTCTGGAATCGCTGTGCTGGAGTAACGCGTATTGCTCAAGATGTGCAGATCAATGATCTGTACGTCTGTCGTCACCGCTGCGCAGGGAAATATTTCCTCGTGTTTGGTGCTATCAACCAAGCGTTCCAAAACATGGAAATTGTCGGGATTGGGTTCACACAGTAAAAGCTGCTCCGCATCCAGTCTCCGGAGGGTGGGCAGCAAATCACCCTTTCCCGCGCCGATGAACAATACCGAACCGAGTTTGGATGATTTTATTTCTTGCAAAGACTGGATGAGTTTTTTCATGAATTGATGCGTATTGCTTGAATTCGATTTTCTTCACACTTGGTATTGGCTGGCACTGTGATGAGCAGATTATGATGACCGGCCATGCGATGCTGGAGTAGGGCGATTATCGATGGGCTGTTGATCACGGATGCGGCTTTCTTCCTTCTTCCTTGCCATGGGATATGTAATGTATGAGGGGATTGAGGGCCGAATTTTGCAAATCAGGATTTGTGCGTTGATAGTAGCGGGTATCAAATTCTAGAGATGGGTCACGCCCTTCATCCGCGCCGAATTTCAAATAATGCTTGATCGGGTCAACCCCGGATTTCGCCACATCTGCGTATTCCTTCAAATACCACTGCGTATCGAACAATCCGCTGTTTTGGATCAACATGATTTGGCGTTTCAGTTTTCGCGCCGATTGGTGTTTCTCCAGATATTTTTGCATCAGACCGAATTTTCTGGCTGGAGGGGCATTGCCGTTGTCCACGGCTTTGAACTGCGCGGGAGCAGGAGTGGGGGCGCTTTCGGGTTTTTGCGTCTGAAGTTCCTGGTACTTGAGAAAGTAGGTCTCCAATTCCTCCTGCACCTGATGTAACTGAAGCAGCAATAGTTCGTTTTCCTGGCTCTGCTCTTGCGCGCTTTTCCGCGCTTTGCCGAGGTCGTTTTCCAGGGTGGCGATGCGTGCTCGTAGTTGCGTGCTTTCCTGGCTGCTGTTCTGCTGGGCTTGTTCCGCTTGGCTGGTGCGTTGCTGGAGTTCTGTCTGCTTCTTCTTTGCGCCGTCCAATTCTGCCTTGATTTGTTGGACCTGATTGCCCAAGGCTGTTTTATCGGATGCCATCTTTAATTCTTTGGTCTCCGCATCTTGTCTGGATTGTTTTAATGCAGCTTCAAGTTCGGCAATTTTTTTTGCCATGCCGGATCTGTCTTGTTCGCCGGCCTGATTATCTTTCTCTAGATTAAGCGTTCGAGTTTGCAGGGCTTGCAGTTTTTGTTGCCCCGCTTCCAGCGCCTGAGTAGTTTGCTTCAACTTGCTTTCCGCATTTTGGGCGCGCAGGTAATGGCTTTCCAATTCTTCCTGAACCTGATGCAGTTGCAGCAAAAGCAATTCGTTTTCGCTGCCTTGTTCCTTGTTGAGTTGGCGTTGTTTTTCAAGTTCGGCATTCAGTTCGGTGATTTGCTTGGCAAGCTTTGCCTTTTCCTGTTCTTCAGCAGATTTTCTGTTCGAGCCAGCCTTGATTTCACTTCTGGCTTGATCCAGTTCGTTATTACGTTCAGACAGTGTTTTTTGTGTGGACCGAATCGTGGCGAGTGCTTGATTTAATTCGTTTTCCTTGCTGGCAAGACGCAGATGCTCCGTCCATGCACGTTTCAATTCCTGCTCGGCAAAATCTGAATGGGTCGGAAGATCCGCTGCTGATTCGAGTTCTTCGAACAGCATGGCAGCTTCGGCGTCCAGCAATTGGCTTCTGGCTATCAATGTGCCCAAGGCGCTAACCGGGTATGCATTATCCGGCAGGCTGGAAGTGGCTTCTGGTGAGGTGGTTATGCCAAACCGATCGTTCAGCAATTCACCCAGTTGATCCGGTTGGGCGAGCAGGGAATTGGTATTGAGTAACAGGCATCGGTCGCGATTACGGCTGTAAAAATTGAGCAATTCGGCATTCTTCTCGCGCCACGAGGCCAACGGGTCCAATGCCGCTTCACCTGTCCCATCCCGGGTCTTCTCCGTGGTCATCGCCAGCGCGACTTCGGGCGCTACATATAGCAGAACGAAATGAATGGACTCGTCGACGCCTGCCCAAAAATCGAGCAAGCGGGAGGAGCGGGTGTCAGCCCATCCCCAAACATCACTTTCGACATTGTTGATGAGCAGATTTTCGGCTTGGCTTTGCCACATCCGGCCGGGGTTGATCTGCCCTGGTAATTCCGCTTCCCCCACCTTTCTGGCCTGATACAGTTTTTGGTGAAACTTGCCTGGATCATCAATCTCGGTCAAAGCCGGCACAGCATCAGAGATATCGCAAGCACGCAGCAGCGGCCAGATGACTTCAATGCCGGATGAGGCGTGGCCGGTTGTAATCAACAATTTCATCGTCTTGGGATTTCATCAAGTTAAAGAAGAACGCAGCGATTTGGGATACGGTGCGGACGCGGTGTTCAAAGGTGAATTTGCCGTCTTTGAATATTCAGTCCGATTCCGTTTTCTTTAATGGGCGTCTCGAAAATCATGCTTCGACAAGCTCAGCACGAACAGAATTGGATGCTTTTACAGAGGGCCGCTATCTCTGAGTTGCTTGAAAGGCGGGATTTTTCGATGTGCCCTAATGCTCATCAAATAGCGCTGCCAAGGTTGGGCTGTCGAGGAAACGGTCAGACCAGATTTCCAGTTGTTCAAGGTTGGCATTTTGCAGGCGGACTTTAGTGGCAGCCGTTAATGGACCAAAACGCTTGGTGATCAAGCGCTCAAGCACGGCGATTTCGCCTTCGAGTTTGCCTTGCTGGAGTCCTTGTTGGTGACCTTCCTGCCGTCCTTCCTGCAGCCCTTGCTGCAGCCCTTGCTGCTTCCATTGCTCAGTCCATTCAACGACAGTTTCTGCAAGCATTGTTTTGATCTCCAATAAACCACCCAGGTCGGGTAGCGAAACACCAGGCATCCGACCAGGTAGCAGTACTCGTTTAATCCATATGACAAAGGCGCGTCTCAATGAGATTTGCTCTTGCGCCCCCAACCAGTCGATTAGCGCACTGACTACTTGTTCCATTCCGGCGGGTGTTCCGCTCTTTTCAAGTTTGAACAATGCCGCAACCAAGTTTTTGAGTTCCCAAGCCCCGCTTTCGTCAATTGCGCCCTCATCCAGCAAAAGATACTTCATACGCGGTATGTAGTCACTCAGTCCTGTTGGTGTGTCTTCGATGAGCTGTTGTATATCGGTGGCTGCTCGCCAACGCGCCTTGCCGTTGTATAGAACGATGGGAAGTATGGGAGGCAGCTTTTGATCGGCGGGTATGCTTTTTTGTTTGATCAGATCTTGGTAAAGCAATCCCAGGTAGGTGAGGATGCGCACGGCCATATGGGCATCGATTGATGACTGGAATTCGAGCAGGATGTAAAGGTAGAGCCATCGGCCTTTGAAGCTCACGCGCCAGATGATGTCATCTTCCCGGTCGCGTAAGTCGTCAGTAACGTAACTACCGTTCACTTTCTCCAACGTTGTGAGATCAAGCTCGGCTAGCCAAGGCTCGTTGACAAATCCAGACAATAAATCGCGCACCATTTCCGGATGCGAGAAAAGTAACTTGTAGCTATTGTCGTGTTGCGTCATTGGCTATGAGAGCGCTTAGCATCGTAGGTTTTGTGCCATTTCCATTGGATCAGGAATTCTGAACTTACAAACCAAACACCACTTTTGCACTGACTGCAATCTGATAAATGATCTGCGTCATGTCCTTCCAGATCTGGCGCGATTTCACGTCAATTTTTGGTAGTACGAGGACTTCATCTCCAGCGCGAATGGCGACATTGATTGGTTCGCTGCCGAAGAACCCCTTTTTGCCGTTGGCCTCGGTAAAGCTGCCATCACGTCTGGCCACGACGATGCGGGCGGAATCTGCATTCTGGGTGTAGCCACCAGCACGCTGGATATAGTCATCCAGGCTCAGCAACTTGTTATATGCAACGGCGTTGGGAAACAACACTTCGCCGCTGACCAGGACCAATCCATCTTTGGTGGGTACCCGCAAAATGTCGCCGTTTTCCAAGAGCAGACTGTCGCGGGTTTCCGCTTGCGCGATGACCACTTGCCCGTTGGGTTCGATCTTTTTGGCCCGTTCTACCCATTGCAGGATCAGTTCCGCCTCTTGCCTGCGGAGTGTCGCTTCATCGCTGGTGCCGGAGCGCGCCGTCAACGCGGCTGTTTCCAGGCTCTTGAGCGAGGTATTCAGCATCTGCTTTTGTCGTTCCTTGATGCTTAGCCGGTAGAGCTGCAAGCTTTCCTTGTCCGAGCGTTCGGTGTAATTGATCTGCTGGAGCAATTCGGCCATTCGGGCGCCATGGGGCAACACATACTCCTGTGCGCTTTGGTGCTCACCCTCAACGCGAACGGTGATGGTGCCGGGCTTTTTATCTGCGGTGAATTCGAGATCGTCTCCATTCTGCAAGGTGACCAGTGCCGCGTCAGCCAATGGGTAGTATTCAATGTTCCGCGTAGAGCCGGTATTCCGGACTACCCGCACATGGGTGGCCACCGCTTTGGGTTTGGCCAGTTTCATCAGGTCGGCGACGGTGCGCGAGTTGTCGCCGAATTCAAAACGTTTGGTGCTTTCCGCCAAACCCGCCACTTTGATGGTGTTCTGCCGGGGTGCGACAAAGATGACGTCTCCATCCGCAAGTTGGGTCAAGGGTAAGGTGCCGTTGAGCAGGAATTCGTAAAGATTGGCGGTTACCCGAACATGCTGGCCGCGCTTGACTTGTACCGTCAGAAATGAACCCCGTTCTGGATCAATGCCACCGGCTTGATCCAGGTAATGTAGTAGGCTGTCCATGCTGGTGCCGCTGTAGAGTCCTGGCCGGTTGACAAAGCCGCTGACGAAGATGCGGACCGGTTGCGCGGCAGCCAGACTGGCATAGCTGGAGACATTGGTGCGGAATACCTTGGCGACGGCGGCTTCCACCTGGCGTTGCAAGTCCTGGTTGCGCACACCCAGGACATGAACCGGACCGGCATTGGGCAGGAACACGTTTCCCTTGGGGTCCACGGTCAACAAGGCGTCAAACTCGAACGCACCCCACAGACGAACCTGGAGGACATCACCGACTGCGATGGCGTAATTCGGGTTGAACTGGGTGGCACCTTGGCGGGCGAATGACCCGGTAAACAGATTTGCACCAAATACATCGCTGTTCAGGTTGGCGGAGTAGTCGAAATACTGCGGGGGTTGGGTACGTAGTTCTGGTGTCGCTGCCTGATTGCTGAATTGTGGGTTGGTGTTGGGCCTGCTTAGCGTTGGCGCTGTTTTGTCCGTGCGCAGGTTGAGCGCTTGATTTACGCCAAACGGGTCCGCACTGGCAGCTTGGGTGGAGGCCGACAGGAGCAGGAGAAGTGCGCCACTGAGGTATGAGTTGAAGCGTTGCCTGAGCATGAATTCAGTCCTTATGGTCGCGCACGATGGCCATGAGCAGATGCACGATGCCAGCCAGTATCAGCGCGACGAGCGTGAAAACCAGTGTGTTGTAGAACCGCCGCGGTTCCAGCGCATATTCGGGCAGGGTTGGCGACTGGAGTAGCGAAACTTTCTTTAACGTGCGGATCGCTTCGACGCGTCCCTTTTCCAGTGCAATCAAGGCGGTTTTGTATACATCTTGCGTAAACCCGGCTTCCATCTCAAGCCGCTGGAATTCTTCAATGGTTCGGTTGAGCGTTTTGCCGTTTGGTGAAACCAGTTTCGCTTCTTCCTGAGCGATCTGTTTTTCGATCGCGACGACCTGCTGGTTGATTTGAATGATATTCGGGTGATCCGCGACCAGATAGGACTGTAGCGCGCTACGTTGGGTTTCTCGTTCTGTACGCTGAGCTTCCAGCTTGGCAATGATGCCGGCAATGTTTTCCGCAGTGGCCTGGGGTGAAACCAGGCCTTTTTTGTTCTGGTAGCTGAGTACCGCCTGACGCGCTCGCATGGCACGGTCATGCATCTGGGCTACCTGCGTTTCGAGAAATGTAACCTGTTCAAGTGCCAATTTTCGTGCGACATCGTTCATGAACCGCTCGCCTTCTTCGACCAATATGCGGACGATAGCTTGTGCAGTATTGGGGTCATAGGCTTGTGCCTTGACTTGCAATACCCCAGCGTATTCATCGAATTCGATGTTGACCCGGCTCAGGTAATGGCGGTGAAACCGCTCCATGGAGGTATCGCTTTGCCACATGCGCGAAATCGGATCGTGCTGGCTGTCACTGAAATGGGCACGCAGCTGCAATGCCGCATCAAGCTTTTTCAGCATGTCCACCGACAGCAAGTAATCGCGCAGCAATAACTGGTCAGCTCGCCCGCCATTGTTTGCCATGCCGAGCAAACTGGAAAAATCCATGCTTTGGCCACCTGCCAGATCGGTCCGTTGAATAATGATGTGCGCTTCCGAAACATAGCGATCCGAAGCAATCGCAAGCCAGTACACAGCGGCAAACGCCGAACTGATCAGCGCGGCGCCAAGTATCGTGAATGCGGACGTGGCAATGCGTGCCGATAGAGACTGAGGAGGGGTGACGGTCATGTATTTTGCTGTTCCTTGTACGCTTGCAGGGCGTCGTCTATCTGATCGAACCAGTGTGCCTTACCAGCGTGAATCAAAACGCCGGCTGTGCAGAATTGTTTGAGCGTGCTTTCGCTGTGCGACACCATGATCAGGCTGGCGTGGTCGGCAAGCGATTTGAATGCGGCTGCCGCTTTGTTTCTGAATGCGGCATCGCCGGTTGAGGTGACTTCGTCAGAAATATAAACATCGAAGTCGAAAGCAAGTGAGAGGCCGAACTGCAGCCTTGATTTCATGCCGGAAGAATAGGTTTTGACCGGTTGATCAAATGCTTCGCCGATTTTTGCGAAGTCCTGGATGTAGGCAAGTCGATCGGCCATATTGTCTTCATAGCCATGAATCCGGCAGACGAATTTGGCGTTTTGGCGGCCGGTCAACGACCCCTGCAAGCCGCCGCCAAAACCCATCGGCCAGGAGACCCGGCAACGTCGCTCGACATAGCCTCTATTGGGTTGATCAACACCGCCGATGATGCTCAGCAGGGTTGATTTTCCTGCGCCGTTGGCACCGATAATGCCCAAATTGAGCTTTGGCGGGATGGTGAAGCTGATGCCTTGCAGAACCCATTTGCCCGGACCGTGATCGGTCTGATAACGCTTGTGGACGTTCTCGACGATGATCATTGCGAGATCAACCTCAATGCAAAACGGCGGTGCAAGGCAAGCCCAAGAAAGATGCTGAGTATAGCGAAGCCGAACAGATAGGCGATGCTGAGCCCTTCCACGGCATGATAATGTGGCGCAAAGCCGAGACGAGCCGCTTCGAGACCATGTGCTATCGGGTTGAGCATGAGCCAGTCGCGATAGGGTTGAGGCACGACGGCAAGCGGTAGCATGACGCCGGAAATGATCATCAGCGGCATCATGACCAGATGAATGATCTTGCCGATTTCCGGCACAAGTTCGGCAATAACGGAAGTAATCAGGCCAAAACCCAAACCGACCAGCCAAAGGCCAAGAAAAGCCTCGAACACCGACAAGGGATCTTCGGGAAGAACGGAATGACCCATCAAGGCAAGGCCGGCCATCAAAATACCGGTGACGAAAGTCAGGATCAATCCTTCAAGACTCGCTCTGACCAGCAAAGTATCGACCGGCTTGACTTGTCGATACGCGAACAAGGGTCGGTTGGCCCCAATTGCGTTCATCGTTTGGGTGCCAGTATTGCGGAACATGAAAAATGCCTGCATGCCCAACATGATCCACAGTGCGGTGTCGATGCCACCGACGTTGCCGACACTAATCACCGTGAAGATGAACATCAGATAAGCGGTATGAAAAACCGGCTCGGCAAACAACCAGAACCAGGCCCCGCGACTGGAAAACAACCGACCCAGGGTTTCGCGCAGGAACAACGCTTTCCAGACTGAAAGCGTTATCGAAATAGCAGTGCGGGATTGATGCAATTGGTTACCTGAAACGAGAAAAATTCACACTGCTTACTTCAATTCACGATCACTACACGAGATATGGCGATGGGCGGCGAAGTGGGTGATGTCCGAAGGCGCAAAATCAAGTCGATGCCAACGTTCAGCCAAATAAGTCTGCAATTTGATGAGGTCTGGATCCGGAATGTTGATGTCAAGTTGAATCATATTTGCGCATGTTGTGCGACTACTAAAGCGACTCTGTAGCCATGCATTTTTCTGGGCGGTGGATGTTAACACGCTGATACTTGAATGAATTGTCCGGCCGGACCGCTTCTATGTACTTCAGCACGCTGGCGAGGTTGCGCGTTTTGGTGACTCTTGATCCGGCACGAATTAAACGTAAACGTGATTGTGAGTTTGGGTGATTTCAGTCCGGTAGGATGGGCCAAGCGTAGCGGGCCCATGACTCGGTGGGTTGATGGGCCCGCTGCGCTTGGCCCATCCTACGTCTTGGCTTTTTGGTGCAATGGGCAATCCCGGATAAACCTGGATGGATCAATAACCCGCCAGCACGGTTTTAGTCATGCGACCGCTTTCAAACGGTTTGCGAATTTCTCGCGAAACTTCGCCAGTTTCGGCGCGACGACGAACATGCAGTAAGGCTGCTGCGGGTTTTGTTCGAAGTAGCGCTGGTGGTAGTCCTCTGCAGGCCAGAAAACCGGGGCTTCGGTGATTTCGGTGACGATGGGGCGGTCGAAGGCTTTTGCAGCGGTGAGTTCGGCGATAAGCGCTTCGGCTTCGACTTTCTGAGCCGGGCTGTGCCAGAAAATGGCGGAGCGATATTGTGTGCCGGCATCGTTGCCCTGACGGTTCAGTGTCGTCGGGTCGTGTAACGTAAAGAATATTTCGAGTAGTTCACGGTAACTGATCTGATCGGCGTCAAAGCGGATCTGCACGACTTCGGCGTGGCCAGTCGTTCCTGTGCAAATCTGTTTGTAGGTGGGACTTTCGCTGCCACCGCCCATATAGCCAGAGGTGGCTTCCAGTATACCTTCGAGACGGTTATAGGCGGTTTCGAGGCACCAGAAGCAGCCTCCGGCTAGGGTTGCGATGTGTACATTCATGTGTTTCTCCTTGGATGGGAATGGAAGGAAAGAGAAGGGCTTGGAGTGAGGCGTAACGTTCAGGTTCTGATTTTTACTGCCGATAGCGTATTTTCAGCCACTCATCCTCAAGGGGCTTAATGTCGCCGGTAGAAAAGCGTATCTCGATTGATCAGGTTCAAGTGGGGGTATTCATTCATCTGGATACCTGGATGGATCACCCATTTCTGTTCAGCAGTTTCAAGATACGCAACGAGAAACAGCTTAAGGCACTGCGCTCACTCGGCTTGAGTGAGGTTGGCTATTCGCCCGAGAAAAGTGATGTGTCGCCACTGCCGCCAACCAGGGCAGATGCTCTGGCCGCGCCGGACAAGCCGGAAGTGGATCCTGAGCTGGAAGCAATGATGCAGGCCATGTGGCGGGAGAAGCGAGAGCGGCGGGAGACGATATCCCGGCAGCGAGAAGCTTATGGCCGTTGCGAAAAACAGTTCGTCAGCAGTATTTCGACAGTAAAGGGCCTGTTGCGGAATTTATTTTCCAAACCGCAGGTGTCAATTGAGCAGGCGCAGACACTGGTAGTCGACATGGTTGACTCTCTGCTGGCGGAAAAAGACGTTCTGCTGCATTTGATGAATGCCAAGAATGGCGATGAGGGTGCTTACTACCACGCCCTCAACGTCACCATGCTGGCGTTGATGCTGGGTCGGGAAGCGGGTTTGAGCTGCAGTGAGATGGTCGCACTTGGCATGGGTA
This sequence comes from Tepidiphilus sp. J10, assembly GCA_945897865.1. Taxonomy (GTDB): domain Bacteria; phylum Pseudomonadota; class Gammaproteobacteria; order Burkholderiales; family Thiobacillaceae; genus PFJX01. The sequence goes on along the minus strand of CAMDHJ010000009.1, from coordinate 6,454 downwards.
CGTTGTTGCACGATATGGGCAAGGAGCGAGTGCCAAGCCAGATTCTGTTGAAGAAAACTGCCTGGACCAAGGCCGAAATCAACTTCTATAAGCAGCATGTGGTGTATGGCTTGGAAATGGCCGAAAAACTGTCAGTTCTTCCAGTGGGCGCGAAGGAGGTCATTGCGCAGCATCACGAAATGCTCGATGGCAGCGGTTTCCCCGATGCAATGAGTGGATCTCGGATTGGCAAACTGGCCCGTATCGCAGCGATTGCAAATGCATTCGACAATGCCTGCAACCGGATCAATCCTGCTGATTCTTTGACGCCGGCCCATGCCTTGTCGGTGATGTTCAAGCATGACCGCGCCAAATATGACGCTGAATTGATGCAGCACTTCGTGCGCTGTCTCGGGGTATATCCACCCGGCAGCATTGTGCGTCTGAACAATGAGGCGATTGCCTTGGTGGTGAGTGTCAATCCGGGCCGGTTGTTGCATCCGACATTGTTGTTGTATGACCCGAACGTGCCGAAGGAAGAGGCCGTGTTGATGGATTTGTCCGAAGTGCCGGATATCTCGGTTGCCAGTACGATCCGGCCGGCAGATTTACCGAAACTGGTGTTTGATTACCTCAGCCCGCGTAGCCGGATCAGCTATTTCACTGAGCCAGCCTCCCCGGCACGACGAGCGCCGGGTTGACGCTTTTAGCTAGCGCAGTTGCCTGAGCCGTAGGAAAGCCTTCCAAGGCGAGAAGTCCAGACAGTAGGATGGGCCAAGCGCAGCGGGCCCATCACGTTTGCTGCATTGATGGGCCCGCTGCGCTTGGCCCATCCTACGGTGCAATGAGGCTGAGCATACATAAACCCCCATAGTCTGCTCAATCTCAGTTTGCAGGACAATTATTGTTGCGCGCGCTGATTTCGCATGTGGTCGGCCACTTTCATGAAGGCCTGATACAACTCGCCACGCAGTTTTTCGTCGGTGACCACTTCGTCCAGCGCCAGTTGCATGCAGTGCATCCATTGATCGCGTTCCGATTCGCCGATGGCAAAGTGGAGATGGCGCTGGCGCAGCATCGGGTGGCCGTGCTTGTCGGTGTAGAGCGGCGGACCCCCCATCCAGCCGGAGAGAAAATCGAACAGCTTCTGACGTGAACCAGACAGGTCTTCCGCATGCAATTTGCGGATGCCGTAGGTTTCCGGCAGTTCGTCCATGTGGTCGTAGAAGCGTTGCACCAGTTCTTGCACCTTGGTTTCGCCACCAATGCGTTGGTAATGGGTCTGAGGCAGCATGTGATGTTTCGTTGCGGTTATTTACGGAAGATTTTCAGGTAATGCCCTTCGAAATAGCGCTTGGCCCAATGGAACAGGCGCGAGGAGGGCAGCAGGAATGAACGTTTCAGGTCGCGATAGACCAGGATGCCCTTGTCGATGGTGTCGACGATGCAGATCAGTTCGATCTTGAAGCGCGCGCTGACTGGCTTGCCGTCCAGCGTCAGCAACAGATTTTCTGCCGCCGCCTTGGCTTGCAGATCAGCCATGTGGGCTTGTTTCGGCATCCAGTCGGGACCAGGGAAGCTGCCCGCGTCGCCGGCGACAAAGACGTTTTGGGCGCCTTCAACGCGACAGAATTCATCCGCCTTGAAAAAGCCGCCCGGCGAGAGTGTCAGGCCGGCTTCCGGCGCCCAGGCTGGGCCGGTGAGGCCGGGCATGAACAGGATCAAATCGGCATTGATGTGGCCACCCTCGGTATCGACGCCTTTTTCCGAGAAACCAAGCGGTTTGTGGCCGAGATGGGTGTCGATGCGCCGCTTCGCCATTTCCGCCAGCAGGCCGCTGACCGCCTTCTCGCCCAGGCGTTTTCCCGGTTCGGCGGCGGCGTTGAAGAATGTCAGTTCGATCTTGTCGCGCTTGCCTTGCTGGCGCAGCAGGGTGTCGAGGCCGAACAGCAATTCGAACATCGGTCCGCCGCGCATGGCGGAGGGTTCATTCGGATTGCCGCCGAAGCCGAGCGCGATGCGTCCGCTGGTCATGGCATTGACCCGGTCGCGGATGGCTTCTGCCGCCGGAACGCCTTCGCACAGGGTCAGCGCATGTTCGATGCCGGGCAGCTTTTTGATGAAGCGGCCACCGGTGGCGATGATCAAAGCATCGTTCTGAATCTCGCCGCTGTCGGTCAATACAGTGCGGCCGGCATTTTTCAGACCGGTGACGCGACCAGCAATGAAATCAACCTTGTGGTCTTTCAGAAAGGTTTGCAGCGGCAGGATCAGGTCGCTGCCTTTGCGCAAGCCGCTGGGTATCCAGATCAGGCTGGGCAGATAGACGAACTCGGCTTTCGGCGCGACCAGGCTGATGCGGGCGTGCGGCGATCGTTTGCGCAGTTCGCGGACAGCGGTGAGGGCGGCGAAGCCGGCGCCAAGGATGACGATGTGGGGAGTAGCGGGCATGAGGTATTGGTTTGGTTTGTCCGAATTCAGGGCTGAATTTTCAGGCAAGTCGCAAGTTCTGTGCGTGGCTGGCGCAATTCAGGCGGCTTTGCGGTGGCATTTCTTCCAGGGTGCCATTCAGCCAGGCATTGACCGCGCGGTCGGGGTCGGTTTCCAGCGTGCTGACAGCCTGAATCGCCTGTTGCTTCAAACGATAGCGTAAATCGCTGGCCATGCCGCCACTGATCAGCACGTTGATGTCGCGTAGAAGTTGCGGCAGATTGGTGTCATGGAAGGATTCTCCAGCGGGCAACTGGATCCATTGTTTATCGACCACATCGGCATATTCGGTCTGGTAAATCCAGAACCCGGCGCAACGCCCGGCATGGTCGGTAATGGTGTTGCGGTTTTCACTGGTGACGGCGATTTTCATTTCTGAGCCTTGTGCGAGGATTGAACTATCCAACATACAAAGCAATTTACGCGCCAACCGCATGATTTAGCGCGCTGCCTGGCTTAAGAGCGGCGACACCTGAAGTTTTGCCGGGAGGTGGCGGCTTTGTAGCTGACGGCGCAGATGAAAGCCCGCGTGGGTGACTGACAAATATGACAAAAAATTTGACTGGAATTGTCCGCTTTGTCAGTCGAATCGCTCTGCTGTCATCGCATCAATTTGCACTTACGGATGATTCACCTGCTCAACAGAAGGACCAACAATGGCCGGAAGTTTGTGCGGTGTATGTGGGTGCCAGCCGACGATTGCCAGCATGATGAAGAAGCCGATCACATAGCCCAAGGCGACGTGCCAGCCGTTCTTCACCCAGGCGCCGACCGACTTGGCCTCGGGAAACAGGTTGGAGAGGGCGACGCCGGCGCTGGAGCCGAACCAGATCATCGAGCCACCGAAGCCGACGGCATAGGCCAGCACGCCCCAGTCGTAGCCGCCTTGCGTCAAGGCCAGCGCGGTGAGCGGGATGTTGTCGAACACCGCTGATACAAAGCCGAGGCCGAAGGCCGTTTCCCAGGATGCAAGCGGCAATTTTTCCACCGGCATCATCGAGGCGCACATGACCAGCGAGAGCAGGAAGACGCTGCCCTTGAAGGCGTCCGGCAGCAGGCTCCATTCCGGCTTGCGCAGTGGCGTAGCGAGCAGGATCGCCAGCAGGACGGCGACGCCGATGAACGGGAAACTGTCGGAGGCCTGCGGCATCTGGGTATTGATGAAGATATTGGTGCCCATCGCCGCGACCAGAATCCAGATCACGATGCCCAACCGCGCCCAGTCGATTTTGGCTCCGTTGGAGGCATGCTTCTGAATCGGATGAAACACATGCTGCTGTTTGGCTGCAATGACCCCGAAGATCAATAGGGCGGGCACAGCGGCGGCATAGGCATGCAACACGTCCATGGGTGAAACGCCATCGATCCACATCATCGTGGTGGTGGTGTCGCCGACGACTGAGCCGGAGCCGCCGGCGTTGGAGGCGGCGACGATGGCGGCCAGGTAGCCGATATGCACGCGGCGCTGGTAAACGCCAGCCGCGATCGTGCCGCCGATCAGGGCTGCCGCGATGTTGTCGAGGAAGGCGGACATGACGAATACCATGATCAGCAGCACGAAACCACCTTTCCAGTCATCCGGCAGCCAGCGCGGCAGCGCGTGCGGCACGCCGCTGTCTTCGAAATGTCGCGCCAGCAGCGCGAAGCCGAGCAGCAGGCCGAGCAAGTTGGTCAGCGTCACCCATTCATGGCCCAGGTGCGCCAACAGACCGGGCAGTCCGGCGACACCGTGAAAACCGGTGAAGCCGAATTTGTACAGCACGATGACGCTGAGGCCGGTCAGGCCGACCGCCATGGTGTGGTGATGCAACAGCGCCACGCCAAGCAAAGTCAGTGCGAACAGGATGAAATCGACCGGGATGCCGGCTACGGCCAGGCCTTCAGCGGCAGCGGCGGGCAGGGCGAGGAGGAGGCCGCACAGGGCCAGCAGGCTGCGTGAAAGCATGGGGTTGCTCAGACTTATTTGATGAAGGTGACAGGAATTTTTGCCAGGTGCATGACCTTGCTGGCAACCGAGCCCATCAGGATGCCGGTAAGGCCGGTGCGCCCATGGCTGCCCATGACGATCTGGTTGCAGCCGAGTTGCTCCGCCATGCGCACGATGGTGGGCGCTACCTCGCCCTGCACAACATGGTTTTCAGCTTTGACGTCGGCGGCGTCAAGCACCTCACGCGCGGGCGCAATGGCTGACTCGCCCCAGCCATGCTCAAGATCAGCCAATTCGGTGACATTGATCAGACGTCGAACCATCCAGTCGTCACCCAGCGGTTGCACGTTGAGCAGATGCACTTCCAGCGAGTTCGCCTTGTCGGCAAGATTGGCGACAAAGTGCGCGGCTCGTGTTGAGCTGCCGGAGCCATCAACCGGGATCAGTATCTTCACTTTGAATACTCCTGAGGAATTGGGAACGAACGGAACAAAACAACAAGTTTGTAAAACAGCAAACTCGGTTCAAACGCCGCCGCTGTGCACCACCTCGTAATACAGCTTTTCCAGTTCCAGCTTGTGCTTGGTTTCCTCGCTGGCGAGGTACTGGAACAACTCGCGGATCGGGCCGGGCGGCGTGGTTTCGGCGAGTTCGCCGTAGTGCGACATGGCGGCGTGTTCGCGGCCCATGGCGTATTGAAGCACGGCCTGGTCGTCCGGGCTTTCACCCAGGTTGGGCAGGTGCAGGCAATCGGAAAATTTGCTGTCGCTGGCGGTGCGTTCGATCTCGATTTTCACCTGTTCTTCCAGATCGTCGCGCTGGGCCAGTGCGCTGAACAGGTCGAAGTGCGATTGTTCTTCGGCCGCCAGTTCTTCGACCAGATAGCGGATGCGCTTGCTGACTTTCGGAATCAGGGCACTGTAGTAGTCGCGCGCGCTGGCCTCGAAGCCGGTGGCAACTTCCAGGATTTCGCGCAGCGTGGTTTTGCTGCGCAGCGTTTCAACACCGTGGCTGCCTTCGGTCATGTTGATTTCTCCATCGGTAACAGGGCAGCGTGGATACTGGCGGCGACGCGGTGGCCGTCGGCGACGGCATGCACTACGTCCGGGCCGGCGACGCAATCGCCGGCGGACCAGAGCCAAGCTTGCGAGGTGCGGCCGTTGGCGTCGATCTTGATCCGGCCTCTGTTCCATTCCAGCGCTTCGGTCAGCGCTTCGCCGAGCAAGGCGGTATCGGCGAACTGACCGATGGCTTCGATCACCGTGTCACAGGCGTGGATGGTTTCGTCCGCAGGGTCGTAGCTGGGCGCAAAGCGCTTTTTCTCGTCGAAGATGGACAGTACTTTCCAGGTTTTCAGGCCGATCAGTTTGCCACCAGGGTCGATCTCGCAACCCTGCGGACCGCATTTGTCGCGAATCACGACGCCCTCCTCCAGCGCTTCCTTGATCTCGTCCGGGTCGGCCATGAAGTGTTGTTGATCTTCCAGCGCAGTGACCACCACATCAACGTGGCCGAACTGCTGTTTCTGCATCCGCGCCAGCGAGCGGGCGATGTCCATGGCGACATTGCCGCCGCCAATCACCACCGCGCAATGCGGCAGTTCGAACGACTCGCCGGCGGTGATCTTCTGCAACAGATCGACGGCGCGGAAAACTTTTTCGTGCTCCGAATTCGGGATGCGGGTCTGCCGCCCTTCCTGCAGGCCGATCGCCAGCATGACGGCATCGTTCTCGTTGCGCAGTTGGTCGAGGGTGATGTCCCGGCCAATCTTCACATTGCAGCGGATATCGACGCCGACCGAACGGATCACGTCGACATCCTGATCGATGACATCGTACGGGAGCCGATATTCCGGGATGCCCCAGCGCGTCATGCCGCCGGGTTGGTCGAGCGCTTCGTAGACGGTGACGGCGTGGCCCAGCTTGCCCAGGTCGAAGGCGGCGGTGAGGCCGGCCGGTCCGGCGCCGATGATGGCGATCTTCTTGCCGGTGGCCGGGCCAGGGCCGCCGACGATCGTCTTGCATTGCTCGAACGACACCTGATCCATGATGTGCCGCT
>CAMDHJ010000008.1 GCA_945897865.1 Tepidiphilus sp. J10 | reverse complement strand
ATTACGCGTGCATTGATCGAATATGATTCAGGCCTGAAGAGCGAACTCAAGAAGGCTGGTTTTGTAACCCGCGATGCGCGTGAAGTTGAACGTAAGAAAGTCGGCTTTCACAAGGCACGTCGGCGCAAGCAGTTCTCCAAGCGTTAATCAATGCAACAGCTTTTCAGAAAGCCGCCTTTTCAGGCGGCTTTTTGTTTTCTTCAAGGAGAGATTGGATGATCAAGGTAGGTATCGTCGGTGGTACTGGTTATACCGGTGTCGAGCTTCTCAGGCTTTTGGCGCAACATCCCGAGGTCGAGTTGACCGCCATTACCTCACGCAAAGAGTCGGGGATGCCGGTGGCAGACATGTTCCCGTCCTTGCGTGGCCGGGTTGCATTGGCTTTTTCAACGCCGGATGAGGCGCCGCTGAAGGCGTGCGATGTGGTGTTCTTTGCTACACCGAATGGCGTCGCGATGCAGCAGACGCGCGAGCTGCTTGAAGCCGGTGTGAAAGTCATCGATCTGGCGGCCGATTTTCGTATTCAGGATGTGGCGGAGTGGTCAAAGTGGTACGGCATGGAACATGCCTGCCCGGATCTGGTGGCGGAGGCGGTATACGGACTGCCGGAAATCAATCGCGACAAGATCAAGGGCGCACGCCTGATCGCCAATCCCGGTTGCTACCCGACTGCGGTGCAGCTTGGTTTTCTTCCCTTGGTGGAAGCCGGCGTGATCGATACCAGCTGGATGGTTGCCGATTGCAAATCTGGTGTTTCCGGCGCAGGCCGCAAAGCCGAGATCGGCGCATTGTTTGCAGAAACCTCAGATTCGTTCAAGGCCTACGCAGTGCCAGGCCATCGCCATCTGCCGGAGATTCGCCAGGGTGTGGCGCGCATGGCTGGGCAAGAGGTCGGCTTGACCTTCGTGCCGCATTTGACGCCGCTGATCCGCGGCATTCAGGCCACGCTGTATGCCAGGTTGAACCAGGATGTCGATTTGCAGGCCTTGTTTGAAGCGCGTTATGCCAACGAATATTTTGTTGACGTGATGCCGGCCAAGTCGCATCCGGAAACCCGTTCGGTGCGCGCTTCCAACATTTGCCGGATTGCCGTGCATCGGCCTCAGGGTAGTCTGGCGGGTGACAACACCGTGGTCGTACTGTCGGTGATCGACAACCTGGTCAAGGGCGCGGCTGGTCAGGCGGTGCAGAACATGAATATCCTGTTTGATCTGCCGGAAAACATTGCGCTTACCCAGATTCCGGTAATGCCTTGATTATTTAGTGTGAATCCCCACCTACGGCGTGGTTGACGATGCCCCTCGCGGCGCCAATAATGGCCCGTATACTGATTTGAACTGAAAGGAACACCCTATGAATGCCGCTACCGAAATGAGCCCCTTCAACTTTACCGACAGTGCCGCCAACAAGGTCAAGGCGTTGATTGAGGAAGAAGGCAATCCCGAATTGAAACTGCGCGTTTTTGTGACCGGCGGTGGTTGTTCCGGTTTCCAGTACGGTTTTACTTTCGATGAAGTGACCAACGAAGACGACATGATCATGGAAAAGAACGGCGTTACGCTGCTGGTCGATCCGATGAGCATGCAGTACATGATGGGCGCTGAAGTCGATTACACCGAAGGCCTGGAAGGTGCGCAGTTTGTGATCAAGAATCCGAACGCCCAATCAACCTGTGGCTGTGGTTCTTCTTTCTCTGTCTGAGTTACTCCGACAGCCTGACGGGGCGGCGCAAGCCGCCCTTTTTTTATGGTGGGCCCGGCGGGGCGCTCTTACTTGGAGGTGAAAGTCCTCTACTCGCCCGACAAGGGGAATTGTTTGCTGAACGGCAAGGGCGTCACGGGTAACTGCGAATCTGAAGGAAGTCGATACGTTTCAACCTTGATTCCTCTGTTGAACGAGTCCGAGTGAGCGCCGCTAACACCCCTTCACCGCCTGGGTAAACACCAGCAAGTCTGAGATGTTCTCAATCAGCATATTCTCAATAAAACGGAAATATTGTGTTAATCAGTCAATTGATTATCAATTTGAAAAAGATAATAGAAGATGTGTCTTGTTGAAACAAGACGCAACCAAGGAGCCCTCCATGACCCAGCCAAGCCGTGTTTTTCTGTATGCCGAATTCCAAGTATCCGTACCCTTCAGCGAGGGAGTCTGGCGAGAGGCTAATCCCGCCATGCACACCGTGCCGGGACTGCGCAGCAAAACCTGGTTGAGCGGCATCAACACCCACTCCGTCGGCGGCTTCTACGAGTTCGATTGCCTACAGAACGCACGGGACTATGCCGTGGGCATGCTGGCCGACTTCGCCAAAGCTGCGGGTGCCAGCCTCACCGTCAAGTTGTTTGATGGTGACGTGGTGGCCGACGCTAGCAAGGACATGGGCTCGCCCTATTTCTCCTCTTGATTGCTACAGGATTAAAGCGACAAGGGGATATGGAAGCCATAGGTCAAAAGTGTGCAATCTCAAATGAGTGGCAATAAAACAATATGACTTTTACCGTGCCAGGAAAAAATAGCGCATCCAATCAGTCTGTTGAATTAATGCCCGGCACACTTGCGGGAATTATTGACTGGCAAGTCCTCGAACAGATTTTCAGCCGCATCCAGCATTCGGATGACTCAAAGTGGCATCTTTATAGTCATGACACACCTCTGCCTGGTGATAAACGATCCAACGCTGTCGATACCAGCGGTGACCTCGCGTCTTCTCTGCAATCACTTAATGCCTACCTTCGACAGGCACATCCACGAAACTACTGTGGACTCGTATTCACCGACTCATTAACAGTGCCGACATTAATCCGGATTTTTGACCCCAAATTCCTCACCTCGATGTGCAATATCTATGGCAATACACCCGCCCCGAGTTGGGTCATTTCAAGCATGGATGCGGCGCAACTCGCTGCCAGTGAAAAGACATCGCCAAAATTTCAAAATCACGGCTTAGGCAAACACCTGCCGACCGCGCCAAAACATCCACAGATCGCAGATTCTCTTGATGCCAGGCGCATGGGTTGCCCACTTCCGCTGATCCATACCGCCCGTTCACTGCGTCGATTGTCGGTCGGAGAAATACTCGAAATCGTTACTATCGACCCGGGTTCAGTCAACGATATTGAGTATTTATGTAAAAGCACAGGCGCAAAACTGCTGGCCCTGGCCGAAGGGGAATATGGTTATTCGTATTATGTCGAGCGTGGCCCGGACCAAAAATCAGATAAAGAAAAAGTGTTGCCCCACTTTGGGAATAGCGGAGCGCCGCTAGCTGATTAAGCAAAACGTTGTGTGGCCACTTTTGCTGTCCGGTTACTTCCGCTCCGGGTCGAATGCCGCCATCCAGCAATACGAAGTCGAACGGCAGCAATCCGAGTGGGGGTCTGCCGGGTTGTCGCCCTGCCAGTTAGTGGACCTTGGAGGTGTTCTGCAGGTCTGGCGGGTGTAGTCGCTCCTCCCGACCTTCAACCTGTTGGGGTGAAGGTTCAGAAGGAACGCGGGTCTATGCCTCCGTTGCCAGCCTGTTCGGTGCCAACGTTCAAGGCATGCTGGTGTAACCGATCAACACCAGCGATAGCAGTAGGAAGCCGGCCAGGATCAACAGCGCGGAGAGGATGGTAGCAAGGCTTTCCACCGTGCGGGTCGGGCGCTTGACCAGGTATTTTTCCAGTTCACCGCTGGCCACCAGGCGGTCGTATTCCTGGGTGTGTTCGTACTTGAACTCTTCCAGTGGCACGGCGCCGGTGAAGATGGTGGTGCTCAAGGGGAATTTCTCCGGCCGGAAGTGGACGTTGAAGAAGTGCACCGAGAACAGGAACACGGTGGCCAGCAAGGCTTCCTCGGCATGCACGATGGTGGCGATGTTGAACACCCAGCCCGGCAGGAACTGTGAGGTGAGGGTCGGGTTGAACATCATCGCGCCGCTCATGCCGATCGCCATCGCACCCCAGAACGGTGCCCAGTAGTCAAATTTCTGCCAGTAGGTCCAGCGTTCGAACTTGGGCCGGGAGGTGAAGCCGAGGAACCACTTGTACATGCGGACGATATCTTTCATGTCCTGCCAGTTCGGAATCATCGAGGTGGGGCCGAACCAGCGGAAGGTCTTGCGAGTGCGCCAGATGTTGAACAGGGCGATGCCGACATGGCTGAGGAATACGGTTACCCAGATAAGCGCTGCCGTGCGGTGGATGACGCCTTCCCAGATCGGTCCGCCCAGCAGGGTCATCACCGCTTTCGCCCAGTCGGTATGTGAGAACAGCAGGGTGGTACCGGTGATCACCAGAATCATCGTGCTGATCGCGAACAGAACGTGTATCCAGCGCCAGACCTTGCTGAAGCGGCGGAAGAAGACGGCATCCGGATGCTCTACGTCCTCGCGGTGGCCACAGCCTTTCAGATGGTCCATCAGTTCGCGATAGAACCAAAGCAGCACATGCGTCCAGAAGAACAGCATGACGCCGTAGATCAGGTACTCCATGAATTTGCTGACGATGAACATGTCCGGGTATTTCTCGAAATTCGAGGCATCGCCGTGCGCATGAAAGGTGAGGAAGCCTTCCTTGGCGTCCTTGTGGCAGGTATTGCAGGTCTTCAGCCGGTTGTTGACGTGGATCGTTGAGGTGGGGTCGTCAACGTTTTTGATGTTGTGGCCGCCGTGGCAGTCGTAACACTTGGCGGTGTTGGTGTAGCCGAGTTTGTTGACCTGGCCGTGGTAGGAGGCGAAATAGGTTGCCTGTGCCTTCTCGTGACAATTGCCGCAGTTTTTGGTGATGGTCAGCTTCATCGGATCGCCCTTGGCAGAACTGATGTTGTGCGTGCTGTGGCAATCGGAGCAGACCGCGCTCTTGGTGTCTTTCTTTTCCAGCACCGCCTTGCCGTGCATGGAGACCTTGTATTCGTCCAGTTCCTTGCTGTGGCAACGGCCGCAGACTTCAGGATTCTTCAGGCGGTGTTCCGCTCGTTGCAGGCTGCCGAGGGCACCGATGTTGTGCGCGTCATGGCAGTCGTAACAGGTGGCGTTGATCTTGGAGATGTCCTGCTTGTTGGGCTGGGCATGGACGGAATGCAGATAGCCCTCCATCTGTTCGACCACATTGGCCAGGCGTTTGTGCTGCGGGTCGCTGCTGTCCTTCAGCACGGCGAATTTCTGTTTGTGGCATTCAATGCAGCCGACGCTCTTGGGCAGCGGCTTGGCATGCGGAAGTTTGGTGACGTTGTTGTGGCAGCCGGTACAAGGTTGTTTGCCGTGCACGCTGTGCTCGAATACCTTGTTGTCGATGAAGATGAAGTTCTTGCTGCCGTCGCTGCGTACCCTCACTTTTTCTTCCGGGTCGGCGTGACAGCGCAGGCAGCGGAAATTGGCGATCTCCGGTTGCGCCGGCTGGGCGCTTGCCGCGTCCAGCGTTTTGTCGGTCGTGTCGAGGCTGGCGTAAGCCAGAGGCGAGAGTGGGGATAGCAGCAGAAAGGATGCGATCACCCCGACAAGCGACTTCCAGGTGAAACTGGCCATTTTTTGTCTCCATCCATGTATGCGCTTGTACCCAAGCGACATTCTTACTTGCTTAAGAGATATACCAAAAAGATGCACCGAAAACCGCTGTTTGATGCGCTGGGTTCGGTACGTTTTTACCAAAATCGCGGCGTAGACTACGATGTTGATAGGGGTATCGCAATCCCATTTTTGCTAAACAACTAAATAAGAATATGTTAATAATCAATATGTTGCGCTGCAAAATGAGTGCTTGACGCGCTTGCGTTCATCCTCTTGACGGGTTACAAGTGCGGAAAGTCATGAAGCGAACAGGGTTGCAGCGATGGCGGACCCGGCGCTTTCCGAATCAAGACCAACAACGATCCTGATTGAATTTTTCTGAGAACTGGAGGAGTCGATGCGCAAGGTGGTTTTGGCTGCGGCCCTGTTTTGGGTCAGCGGTGTGGCAACGGCGGCATTGGATGTCGAAGTGTTGGCGCGCACCTGCAACAACTGTCATGGCGTCAGCGGCGTCAGTGTCGGTCATTCGATGCCCTCCATCGGCGGATTGCCGAAGGAATACCTGAAAACCGTGATGAAGCAGTGGAAGTACGACGAGCGCGGCGCGGCGACGATGAACCGCATCGTCAAGGGCTTCAGCGATGATGAAATCGATGCGCTGGCCGTCTACTTCTCCAAAAAGCGCTGGGTGCCGGTGCCGCAGAGCGTCAGCGCCAAGCTGCTGGCCAAGGGCAAGGCCGCGATCTCGGAAAACTGCGAGGATTGCCACGGACTCACCGGTAGCGATCCGGATGAAGATGCGCCCAAGATCAACGGCCAGTGGGCGAAGTACATGCAACTGGAGTTGGAAAAATACCGTGACGACGGCTTCAAGATGCCGCACCGGAAAATGAAGAAAACCGCCCGCAAGATGAATCAGGCTGATGTACCGGCCGCCGCGCATTACTACGGTGCACAACGCAAATGAGCCAGGAGACAGCCATGCATGCCATCGATCGTCGCGGTTTTATCAAGGCACTTGCCGCCGCTTCCACGGCTTCCATTCTGAGCATTCCAGGGGCGCATGCCGCCAAGACCAAGGCGCGTGTGGTCGTGGTCGGCGGCGGCTTTGGTGGTGCCACCGCCGCCAAATACCTGCGCCTGCTCGATGCAAGCATTGATGTGACGCTGATCGAGCGCGAGGCGGTCTATACCTCGTGCCCGCTGTCGAATGAGGTGATTTCTGGCGATCGCGCCATCAAGACGCTGCAAGTTGGTTACAAAGGCTTGCAAAAGCGCGGCATCAAAGTCGTGCGCGACGAAGTCACCCAGATCGATCCGGTCAAGAAAACTGTCGCCACCGCCAGCGGCAAAAGCTTCAGCTACGACGCGCTGGTTCTGTCGCCCGGCGTCGATTTCCACTTCGACGCAGTGGCCGGGTTAACTGAAGCGTTGGCACAGACGACGCTGCCGCATGCCTGGAAGGCCGGCCCGCAAACGTTGATCCTGCAAAAGCAGCTCGCCGCGATGCCGGATGGCGGCACCTTCATCATCGCTGTGCCGCCGGGCCCGTTCCGCTGCCCGCCCGGCCCGTATGAACGCGCTGCGCAGGTGGCGTTGCATTGCAAACACCATGGTAAGAAAAAGGCCAAGGTACTGATCCTCGACGCCAATGATTCCTTCTCGAAAAAAGCGTTGTTCGAACAGGCCTGGAAGGAACTCTACGGCTACGGCGAAGGCGGCATGATCGAATGGGTGTCCGGTTCCAACGACGGCAAGGTGGAGCGGGTTGATCCAGAATCGAAGACCTGCTTCACCGGCTTTGGCGAGTTCAAGGGCGATGTGGTCAACATCATCCCGCCGCATCACGCCGGCAAGATCGCGAAAAACCTCGGCTTGGCTTCGTTCAAGGACCGATGGTGCGAGGTAAAGCCGGACAGCATGGAATCGCTAAAGGCGAAGGACATCTACGTCATCGGCGATGCCTGCATCGGCGGGGAACTGGCCAGTAACAACGCGTTCCCGAAATCGGCGCACATGGCGATGTCGCAAGCCAAGGTGGTGGCCGCTAACCTGGTCGCCAAGTTCAACGCCTTGCCCGCGCCGCAGGCGATCTACACCAACACCTGCTATAGCGTGGTAGCGCATGACTGGGGCTTCTCGGTGGTGCACCTGTATCGCGTGCGTGATGGTCAGTGGGTGTACATCAAGGAAGGCAGCGGTATTTCGCCGGTTACCTTCGGGACCAAGGAAAAACCGGAACCGGTGCCGCGCATCTACCGCAGGCTGGAAGTGGAATATGCCGATGGCTGGCTGCGCAACGTGATGGCGGATGCATTTGCGTAGGTTCAGAACAATGGCACAGGCTGCGTAACACACGTAGGTTGGGCTGACGTCAGGAAGCCCAACATGAGCCCCCGCGTAAGACTGTTGGGCTTCCTTTCGTTAGCCCAACCTACAGATTTTCGTTCCGGAAAATACAGGGTTGTGGCACAGGGAGTTACGTCAGGGGGATACGTACTTCTCCACCGGATACCTTGCAGCGAGGAATCAACGATAATCCGGCATGCCTGATCAAACGCCTCCCCCGCAAGATACTCCGCCTGCCACCCTGTCAGCGAGCGCCGCCTTCAACCAGTTGCCGCTGGCGCCCGCTGTGCTGGCCAATCTGGACCAGCTTGGCTACCTCAATATGACGCCGATCCAGGCCGCCAGCCTGCCGATCTCGCTGGCCGGGCACGACCTGATCGCACAGGCCAAAACCGGCAGCGGCAAAACGGCGGCATTCGGCTTGCCGTTGCTGGCCAATCTGAATCCGCGTGGCTTCAACGTGCAGGCGATGGTGTTGTGCCCGACACGTGAACTGGCCGACCAGGTTACCCAGGAACTACGCCGGTTGGCGCGCAGCGAGGACAACATCAAGATTCTGGCGCTGGTTGGCGGCTCGCCGATGCGGCCGCAGATGCTCAGTCTGGAACACGGTGCGCATGTCGTCGTCGGCACGCCGGGCCGCATCATGGACCACCTGCAACGCGGCAGTCTGACGCTGGAAGCTTTGAATACGCTGGTGATGGACGAGGCCGACCGCATGCTCGACATGGGCTTCTACGGCGAGATTGCCGCGATCGGCAAGATGTGCCCGAAGAAACGCCAGACGCTGCTGTTTTCCGCCACCTTCCCACCGGAAATCGGCGAATTGAGCAAACGCTTCATGCGCCAGCCGCAGGAAGTGAAACTGCCGGAACTGCACGCCGGCGACAAGATTCGCCAGCGTTTCTACCAGATCGAAAAGGACCAGCGACTGCAGGCGGTGGCGTTGCTGCTGAATCATTTTCGCCCGGTCAGCACGCTGGCCTTCTGCAACACCCGCCAGCAATGCCGCGACTTGCTGCAAGTGCTGCGCGCGCAGGGCTTCGCGGCGCTGGCGTTGCACGGCGAGCTGGAACAACGCGAACGCGATCAGGTGCTGATCCAGTTCGCCAACCGCAGTTGCTCGGTGCTGGTGGCGACCGACGTCGCCGCGCGCGGCCTCGACATCGACAAGCTGGAAGCGGTGATCAACGTCGATGTGACGCCCGATCCGGAGGTCTACATCCACCGCATCGGCCGCACTGGCCGGGTTGATCAGGACGGCTGGGCGTTGAGTCTGGCGAGCGAAAACCAGATGAAGCGGGTCGATGCCATCGCCAAGGAAATTGGCACCGAAGTCGAGTGGCATCCGCTCGACGAACTGCAGCCTGCGAGCAAGAAACCGTTGTTGCCGCCGATGGCCACGCTGCAGATACTCGGCGGCCGGAAAGAGAAAATCCGCCCTGGTGATGTGCTCGGCGCGCTCACCGGCGAGGCGGGTTTCACCAGCGCCCAGGTCGGCAAGATCACGGTCACTGAAACCACCACCTACGTCGCGGTCGATCGCCGCATCGCGCATGAAGCGCAACGCCGGCTGGCGGAGGGCAAAGTGAAGGGGAAGACGGTGAAGGTGCGTATTCTGGAAGTCAGCGGTGATGCACAGCAGCGTGAATATCAGCCGGCGGTCCGGCGACGGGACGGCTGACGTTATATGTGTGTAACGATGTCATTGTCTGACAAGCAGAATGACGAGCAACACGGTAGGGTGCGCCGTGCGCACCGCTTGACGCTGGATGGTGCGCACGGCTCACCCTACGGAATCTGACGTTTTTCAGGGAAAATGTGGCAAAAGTACAGGGAAAAATGACGTGAACAAGCGTGCAACAGTGTCTCTAGCCGTGACCCCAGTCGTGACCACAGCCGTGACCCGACTCCTGGCAACCTGCCTGCTGTTGAGTGCGCCGGTGCATGCCGAGACGGAACTCGATCGATTGTTGGCGCTGAGTATGGAAGACCTGCTGTCGCTGAAGATCCGGATTTCCACCAATACCGAGCAGACACTTTCGAAAGCGCCCTCCGTGGTGTCCGTCATCACGGCGGAAGACATCCGGGCCACCGGGGCGACCAATCTGGCGGAAATTCTGCAAAGCGTGCCCGGCATTTATGTCAGGGCCAATCTGTTCGCATTTCGGCCGCAAGTGACGTTTCGCGGTGCGGCGGGTACCCACACCTTGCTGATGGTGAATGGCGAGCCGATGCGTGATCTGGTCTGGTCATCCGGCGCCTTCTGGAAGGGATTGCCGGCCAGCATGATCGAACGCGTCGAGATCATTCGCGGCCCGGGTACCGCATTGTTCGGCTCGGATGCCTCTGCCGGCGTGATCAATGTGATTACCCGGACCGCCGGCCGCATCGAACAGTCCGAGGCGGGTTTGCGGGCGGGCAGTTTCGACACGCAAGCGGGCTGGGTGCGGCGTGGCGGAACGTGGAACGGTTTTGACATTGGATTGACCGCCGAACTCTCGCGCACTGACGGTCACGCACCCTTCATCTCCAGGGACGGTTTGGCGGCAAGCGGAACAGCGGGGTATGGCTGGCAAGGCCAGGATATTCGTTTCTCCATGGCCAGACAGAACTGGCGTTTGCTGGCCGACTACATGGGCCACCGCAATCTGGAAACCGGAATGTCTGGCTACGGGGTGCTGGACCCGCTTACCCATGCGCGCGACAACCGATTTGATGTCGCACTGCTGTTCAACGATGAGTCTTTCAGCCGGGATTGGGGGCTGAATGCCGAGTTGCGTTATTCCAACCTTGACTACAGTTCGGGCGATGGATTTCAGGAAAGTCCCGGGCAAATCAACCGCATGCAATCGAGCGAACGCGGGCTGCGAGCTGAAGTCAGTGGCCTGTATACCGGCTTTCAACAGCATGCCATCCGTTTGGGGGGCGGTTTTGGCGTGAAGGATTTGTATGCGGTCGAGCAGCAGGTTAATTTCGGCATCGGACCAGACGGAAATACGCTGCCGCCCGGCTCACCATTGGTCGATCTTACGGATTCGCCGTATGCCTTTGCGCCGGAAAAAGTCCGCCAGGTCAGCTACCTCTACCTGCAGGATATCTGGAACCTGGCGCCGGACTGGGAGCTGACCGCAGGTGCGCGCTACGATCATTACTCCGATTTCGGCGACAGCCTGAACCCGCGTCTGGCGCTGCTCTGGCAGAGCTCGGAGCGGCTCACCACCAAGCTGATGTATGGCCAGGCTTTTCGGGCACCATCGTATCTTGAGCTTTATGCGCAAACCGCAGCCACCACGCCAAATCCGAACCTGACGCCGGAGCGTTCAAATACCTGGGATTTGTCTTTCAATTACGCGGCAGCAAAGAGTTTCAAACTCGGACTCGTCCTGTATCAATTCAAACAGACCAACCTGATCACACATGCAGTGGCTGGAAAATTCCATAATTCGGGTAACCGGACTTCACGGGGCGTTGAACTGGAAGCGCAGTGGCAGGCTGCCAAGACACTGCGGTTGGCCGGCAATCTGGCGCATATCAATGAGTCGGATACAACCTTTCCCAAGTCGGTACCGTGGGAAAAGGCCTATTTGCGCGCAGATTGGGCTTTTTCGCCCGGATGGAGCTGGAACCTGCAGGCCAACATGATCGGCAAGCGGGCTGGATTGAGCGCATACAACCTGGTTGATACCACGCTGCACTATTCGGCACACAAGCGTTGGGATTTTTCGGCTTCCATCAGGAACCTGTTTGATGAGGATGCACGCGAGCTCAGCGCGCCGCTTCTGGATGGTTTGCCGTTACCTGAACGGAGTTTCTACCTGGAAACAAAGTACGCGTTCTAGGCATGTCCGGTCTCATGAAGCGCTTCCGCAGGATTGCCTTGATCATGCTTGGCGTGTGCTTGAGCGTGCTTCGGCCCGCCGCCGCCGATGAATTGCCCGGCGAACAGTCAATGCGCAGCGCGATGCTGTTCAACTTCCTCAAGTTCACTGAATTTCCCGGCCAAGGCGTCGAAAAATCAGGCGTTATCCAGGTTTGTTTTGGTGTCCGCGACAACCGCCAGGCGGAAGCTTTGGCCGCGCTTTCTGGCCGCAAGGTGGCGGGCCGTGAATTGCGCGTCATCGATTTCGCGCTGCGCAATGGCGACTGCCAGGTGTTTTACGTCGATTCACGCCAGCGTTGGAACGCGCTGGCGATGCATCCGGCGTTGCGTGGTGCGCTGACCATCAGCACCTATGCCGGCTTTGCCGAGGAAGACGGGATGATCGAAATCGTGCGGCAGGATGACGGCATCCGGTTTGATATCAACCTTGCCCAGGCACGCCGCGCAGGTTTCCATTTTTCGCCGCAAATGTTGCGTCTGGCGCGCAATGTTCATGAACCTTGAATCCTCTCGCGACCGCTTCTCGCCTTCGAGACGTCCCATGAATACAAGCGTTAGCGCCTCCGGTCAAATTCACCAATCAGATTGCCCCGCTACGCGTCCGATTGCGGGTCTGCCATGTCGTCTGGCCGCGTTGCTCCTGATGAAACTACTAAGCGAAGGACTAAGCCGCCAAAAGACGGCGGCCAAGTCCCTGCTGATCCTTGCGGGGAGCGGCCCCGCGCGTCGTCGCGCCTTGCCTGCCAACCTGGCAGGCCCACACTCGGACTCGTTCAACAGAGGAATCAAGGTTGAATAGCCGTTCCACTCAGCGTTCCTTGTTCGATCGACGCTCGATCCGTTATCCGCTGGCCAGACTGATCATTGCGGCGATTCTGATCGGCATCGTACTTGGGCTGCTGAGCAATGCGGTGTTGCGGTTGGACAGTTTGCGCGAGGACATCCAGCGAAATTTGTCGAGCGCCGCCAATGCGGCGGGAACGGCCGCCAGCGCGGCGGTTGTGTTCAAGGACCAGCGAGTTGCGCAAACCGTGTTGCGCATGTTCGAGGCTTACCCGGAAGTCGAAGCCGCCGCACTGTTCACCGACGCCGGCGTGCGCCTTGCCGTGTATGGCGATGCAAAGCAGCTTCCCATCAGTGTGCCCGTCATCAACGCACCCCCAAGCACCTCACCACCAAGCCAGATCGCGATGCTGGCCGATACCGCGACGATGCAGTTGCCGATCGTGGTTGACGCCGCGCAGGTTGGCAGCATCTTTATCAAGGCGCAGCTTGGCCGCTATTGGCAGAGCTATTTCACTTCCATTGCGAGCACTTTTTTAATTGCCATCATTGCGGGCGGATTCGCCCTGGTGCTGGCGATGCGTTTTCTCAATCGCATCATTCTGCCGGTTCGCATGCTGGAGGAGGCGGCTAACGATGCGCGTCTGCAGCATGATTTCACGCCGCGTGAAATTCCCATCGCGGACAATGAAATTGGCGACCTGGTGCGCAATTTCAACGCCTTGCTGGCGGAGGTCGGAGCCAGCAGGTCTTTGCTGCAAAGACAACATGAAGAACTGGAACGTCTGGTTGCAAAGCGGACGGCGGAACTCCTCGCGGCGAAGGATTCGGCGGATACGGCGAATGCCGCCAAGACACGTTTTCTCGCCGCCGCCAGCCATGACTTGCGGCAGCCGATCCATGCCATGCGCCTGTTTCTGGAAACTCTGGTCAGTTCGGCGTTGAATGACGAGCAGCGCCGCATTGCCAACTACCTGACGCTGTCGACCCGCAGTCTGGCGGATATCCTGAACGCATTGCTTGATGTCTCGCGGCTGGACGGCGGCCAGGTGCAGCCGCATCCTCAAATCGTTGGCGCGGACGTTCTGCTGAGCCAAATTGAAGCGGAGTTTGCGCCACTGGCAATGGCCAAGGGCTTGCGCTTCAAGTTCTTCTTCCCTGCAAACGAACTGAAACTGTTCACCGATGCCAAGTTGCTCTACAGCCTGCTGCGCAACATCATCGACAATGCCATCAAGTACACCGAGACCGGCGGTGTGCTGGTCGGCTTCCGTCGCCGCGGCGAGCATGTCCTGATCCAGGTCTGGGATACCGGAATCGGCATCGCGCCCAACCTGTTGGAATCGGTGTTCGATGAATACGTCCAGATCGGCAACCCGCAGCGCGACAGGTCGCAAGGCCTCGGCCTCGGTTTATCCATCGTCAAGCGGTTGGCCAATATTCTGGATTGCCGGATTCGCTGCAATTCCCGCCCGAATACCGGTTCCCGCTTTGAGATCTGCGTACCGTTGGCGGCTGCGTCGGCTGTACCGGTTAAGACGGCTGATCAGCAGGCGGCGATCGATACGCTGGTTACAGCGCTGCAAACAGGAGATGTCTATGGTGTTGCCGGGCTACGCGTGGTCGTGGTTGAAGATGATGAAATGGCCGCCAATGCGCTTGCGATTCTTCTTGGCGCGCATGGCATCTCCGTCACCCTGTTCGGCAATGCTGAGCAAGCTCTGGCCGACCGGGATATTGCGCAGGCGGATTTCTACTTTGTCGATTTTCGGTTGCCGGGCATGAACGGCTTGCAGTTCCTTGATGCCCTGCAAAAGCAGATCCAACAGCCGATCAAGGCCGCCTTGCTGACCGGGGAAACCCATCTGGTAAAGCTCAATAGCGCGACATCGTCGCAGTGGAAAGTGTTGTTGAAACCGATTGAATCGGCCACCCTGATGGCGGAAATGAAAGCCCAGCTGTCATAGTGCGTACCGTGTCGAACCTGTTTGCTACAACAGTATCCTTGCGTCGTACTTCCTTTTTTTTCCTTTTTGCGTTGATCAGCGCCGGTTCCGCATCCGCGCTGACGGTGGAGATTGACGCGCCGGATGCAGTCAAACCGCTGCTGACGCAGCAACTTGAAGCGGCGCGCGCGGCGCGTTTGGCGGTGGCTTCAGGGGAGGTGCTGAGTGAGGAAGAACAGGTGCGGCTGCGGGCTGAAAGTCTCGAAACCGCGCGCGAACTGCTGGCGACGGAAGGCTATTTTTCGCCCCAGATCGACAGCACGCTGACGCGCACGGATCACGACAGTCTGTTGCGTTTCAGCGTATCGCCCGGGCCGTTGACGCGGGTGCGCGCGGTGAACATCGAATTTTCCGGTGCCTTGGCGGCAGCGGCGGAAGCCAGCCAGCGGCGTCGGGCGCGTATCGAACGCCAGTTCGCCTTGCAGCCGCCAATGCCGTTTCGCCAGGCCGACTGGGATGCGGCCAAAGCTGCTGTGCTGCGGCCATTGTCGGCGGCGGGGTATCCGGCGGCACAGTTGAGCCGGAGTCAGGCGCTGATCGACCCAGCCACGCAAACTGCTGATCTGAGCCTGACCATCGACAGCGGCCCAGCTTTTTATTACGGCACGCCGCAGATCAGCGGGCAACAACGTTACCCGGTATCGATCATTCGGAAACTGAACCCGCTCAAGCCGGGGCAACCGGTGCGGCAACAGGATCTGCTCGATTTTCAGCTGGCATTGGAAGAAAGCGGCTATTACATCCAGGCGACGGTCCGCATCGAGCCGGACCCGGCATTGGCGGCTGCGGTGCCGATTCGGGTCGAGGTGGTGGAACGTCCGCTGAAATTGTTCAGCGTCGGCGCCGGTGTCAGCACCGACCAGGGCGCGCGGGCGCAGGTGTCGTGGCTGCATCGAAATATCCGGGAGCGTGGGCTGCGCTTGAAACTGGAGTCGCAACTAGAAGAAAAGCGTCAGGATGGTTCAGCCGAACTGGCCTGGCCGCGCAATAGTGACGGCTACGACAACAGTCTCGGTGTACAGGTCGAACAGGAAGACATCGAAGGCCAGGAAACGCTGACCTCGCTGGTGGTTGCCAAACGCAGCCGAATCAAGGGAAATCAGCGCAGCAATGCCGGCGGTGAGATAGAAATCACCCACGCGTTGCAATATCAGACCGAAAAGCAACGCGTTGGTGGTCTGTTGAGTTCGCGCAACCAGGCGTTGAGCGCCAACTGGAGCTGGACGCGGCGGCGGGTGGGACGCAATTTTTATCCCCGCCAAGGCGATGTGCTGAATGCACAGCTTGGCGGCGCCAGTGAAGCCGTGCTGTCGGATACCTCATTTTTGCGCCTGCTAGGACGCTACACCCGTTACTTTCGGGCGGGTGAAAATGGTCGCCTGATTCTGCGCGGTGAGCTGGGCAGTGTGCTGGCTGACACGGTGGACGGCATTCCAACCGACTTTCTGTTCCGTGCCGGCGGTGACAACTCGGTGCGTGGCTACGCTTACCAGAGCCTGGGCCGCGCCGAAGGCGGCGGTGTCGCGTCGGTGCGGCATCTGGTCACCGGTAGCGTCGAATACAACTATTTCTTTCCCGGTAACTGGGGCATGGCGTTGTTCGTCGATGCCGGCGATGCCGCCGATCGTCCGGAAAACCTGGCGCCAGTATTCGGTTATGGCGTCGGCGCGCGCTACCGTTCGCCCGTCGGGCCGATCAACCTCGACCTGGCCTATGGCGAGGCGACCGATGAACTGCGTCTGCATTTCTCGCTCGGAGTGTTGTTTTGAAGCGCATGGTCTGGTGGGTTGCCGGGTTGTTCATTCTGTTGACGGTGTTGCTTGCCGCCGTCGCCTGGATGATCAGCAGCCCAAGCGGCTTTCTCTGGCTGACTCGAACCGCCAGCGTGCTGAGCCAGGATCGTCTGGCCTTTACCGACGTCAAGGGGGATTTGTGCGGTTCGCTGAGTATCGGAAAATTGATCGTGGCGACCGACCAACAGCGGATTAAGATCGAGAATCTGCGTCTTGAATGGCAGCCGCAGGCGCTCTGGCAACGCCGTGTCGACATGGATTTGCTGGCGGCGCAATCGATACAACTGACCCGGCTGAAGCCCGACCCGACGCCGCCCGAGCTGCCGCGCAGTTTGCGATTGCCCTTCGAGTTGCAGCTGCGAACACTTGATATCGCCAGCCTGGAAATCGTACAGGCCGGGCAAAGCCTGAAATTTCACGATCTGCGCGCCAGCCTCGCTGCGATGGATGCGCGCTATCGGCTGACGCGGGCGAGTGTGACGACACCCTGGGCGGCGGTGCGTGGTGAGATCGAACTTGGTCAGGATGCGCCGTTCAGGCTGCAAGGCCGGCTCGATGCGGTCCGCGAGCAGCCTTTGTCGGTACGGGCGGGCGTGCAATTGAGCGGCACATTGGCGGCGCCGGCATTCAACTTGCAGGCCAAGGCCGAGGGGATGCAGTTCATGGCCCAGGGCGAAGCAGCGCCGTTTGCCCAAGTGCGGCTGCCGCATTTGCTGGTCAGCGGGCAGGGCATCAATCCACGCCATTTTTCCGCAGCCGCGCCGATTGCGGACCTGGCCTTTTCCGGTTTGTTTGAAGGCCGGGTTGCTGGCAAGGTTGAAAGCAACGCCGCAACGGCAACGCAAGGAGCCGAAAGCCTGTTCGGCACCTTTAGCCTGAGCAATCAGCTCGCCGGCCGTCTTGACCAGCAGCGTCTGCCATTGGTCAACCTGACCGGCGCGGTGGTGGGCGATGCAAGCCAGGCTGAATTCAGTGCTCTGTTGATTGATCTGGGTGCGGCCGGCCAATTGACCGGTGATGGCAGTTGGCGGGGTGCGCGGGTGATGTTGAATCTGGTCAGCCAGAAGCTGAATCTGGCCGAGTTGCATGGCTCGCTGAATGCCACGCAATTGAAGACCGGTTTGCAATTCAGCGGTGATGCCGAGCGACAGCAACTCAGCGCTGAAATCAGTGGCGATGTCAGCCAGGGCTGGAGTCAGGGCCACTTCAAACTGACCCACAGCGATGCTGCACTGGATCTGGAAAGTCTCGATTTCCGTGGCCAGGCCGGGCAAATTGCGGCGAATGGGCGCTTGCTGCTCGATGCCAGTCGCGCTATTTCCGTCAGCTTCGATGCCGCCCGGATCAACCCGGCGCGGATCGGCAAATTCCCTGCCGCGCACTTGAATGCGCGCGGCAAGATCAGCGGCGCGTTGCTGCCCGATTTGCGGTTGCTTGCCGAGTTCACCTTGCCGCCGGGAGAACTCGAAGGACGGCCGGTGAAGGGCCGCGGCCGTATCCGGTATGAACAACAGCATCTGGTCGATGCCGACATCGATCTGGATCTGGCCGGCAATCTGGCCCGCTTCAGCGGTGCCTATGGTCGTGCCGGCGACCGTCTGGCGTGGAAGATTGAAGCGCCCGCGCTGGCGCGCTTAAACATCAACCGCGGTCTCGGTCTGGCCGGGCGTGTGCGCAGCAGCGGCAACGCCAGCGGCGATCCGTTGAAGCCGGCAATTGAAGCCTCGCTGGATGCCGAAAAACTGCAGCTTCCGGGGGGCTTGGCCGCCGACAGGCTGAATCTTCAGCTCAACCTGCAAGCCAGCGCCAACGGGGCTTTCAATGCCGCCATCGAAGCGCGCGGGGTTGCGCTAGCGGAGCAGTTTTTTGACCAGATCGACGTCGCCGCCAAAGGCCTGCGCTCGGCGCATACGTTGTCGCTCGACGCCCGCCGGCGCGATTGGCGTTTGAGCGCCGGTCTGACTGGCGGTATTGATGACCTGCCGGTCAAATTGGCTAACCCGGTTTGGCGTGATTCGGCCTGGCGGAGTCTGGTCTGGCGTGGTCACTTGACGCGTGCCGAGTTGCTGGCGGATTGGCCAGTCAGTCTGACCGCACCCGCCAGCCTGCTGCTTTCCGGCCAACAACAGCAGGTCAACAATCTGGCGTTGAGCCTGGCCGGCGGCCAGTTGAATCTGGCGCAGTTCAGCCATCAGCAAGGCCGCATCATGAGTCGCGGCACGCTGACCAACCTGCCGGTGGCGCCGTTGCTGGCGATGCTGAAAAGTGCAACAGCCAGTCTGCCGCCGTTCACCACCGACCTGCGGCTGAATGGAGATTGGAATCTGAGCCTGGGCGAGACGCTGGACGGCCAGTTTCGGTTGCGCCGGCAAGCGGGCGATCTGCGGCTGAACGACCCGGTATTGAACCTGGGTTTGACCAGCCTCAGCCTCGAACTCAACGCGGCTGCCAATCACCTCACCGCCAAGCTCGACGCAATCAGCGCCGAACTTGGGCAGTTGCACGCCGATGCGCGTGGCACGCTGTTACGTGCGGCAGGTGATTCAAGTGTTGGTTTTGAATTCCCGCGCAGCGCACCGCTGGCCTGGAACGCGCAATTCGATTTGGCCGATCTGCGTCAGCTGAAACCGTTCCTGCCGCTCGGCATGCGTGCCGATGCCAGCCTCAATGCCGTTTTGAGCGGTAGCGGCAGCCTGGCAGCCCCGAAAATCGAAGGCCGCATCGATGCCAGCCGGATTCGTTTCGCGATGCCGGAAGAGGGCATCTTGATCAACGATGGCAATCTCAAACTGGTGCTTGCGGATGACCGGATTCGTGTCCAGGAAGGGGTGCTGAACGGCGGCAGCGGACGCGTTGTAGTCAGTGGCGAAGCGGAATGGAAGAACCCGCGCGCCGGCCTGAAGTTGAGCTTCGAGAAGTTCGCCGCCAACAACCGGAGTGATCGCCGCGTCATCGTGTCGGGCAATGCCAAGCTCAATCTGGATCAGAAACGCCTGCAACTCAGCGGCGAACTCACCGCTGATCGCGCCCGCCTGGAAATGCCGGCCAGCAGTCGGCCGCAGCTGTCATCGGACGTCGTGATCGTCGGCCAACCGACACGCCCGCCATCGGCCAGCCAGCGCTTTCCGTTGGCGCTGGATCTGAAACTGAACCTGGGCAAGGATTTTCTCTTCAAGGGCGCCGGATTCGATGCCCGTCTGGGTGGCCAACTGCGCGTCTACACCGTCAACAACCAGTTGCGTGGTGACGGCAGCATCCGGGTCGAGGAGGGCCGCTACGCCGCCTACGGCCAGACACTGAATATCGAACGCGGCGTGCTGCGCTTCATCGGCCCGATCGACAACCCGGGCCTTGATGTGCTCGCCGTGCGCAAGACCGCCACGGTGACCGCCGGCGTGCAGGTTCGCGGCACGGTGCAACGGCCGGTGGCAACGCTGTATTCCGACCCGGCGCTGCCGGATACCGAAAAGTTGTCCTGGCTAGTTCTTGGGCACGGCTTGAACTCTGGAGTCCAACAGGATTTCGCCCTGTTGCAAATCGCCGCCGGCACCTTGATGAGCCAGGCCGATTCGGTGAACTTCCAGTCGAAGCTGGCCGAGGCCCTGAATATCGATACCTTCGACGTGCGCGCCGGCGACAGCCAGGATCTCGCCAGCAGTGTGGTCAGCGTCGGCAAGAGACTGTCATCGCGCACCTTGCTCAGTTACGAGCAAAGCCTGGATGGCCTGAGCCAGGTGGTGAAAGTGATTTATCAACTGACGCCGCATGTCCGCCTGGAAGCCCAGGCAGGCGAGCAGAGCAGCAGTTTCGATACCTACTACAGCGTTGAATATGATTGAACCTAGGTTGATTCGGTGCTGTTTCCGTCGCACCCGGCTTGCCGATTCAGCGAGCTTGCTGCATGGTTCGCCCAATAAATATTTCTGGAGAGGTTGATGACCTGGTTGATCCCCCTGTTTCTGGTTCTGCACCTGTTGGCCGCCATCGGCTGGGTGGGTGGCATGTTGTTCGCGCATATGGCGTTGCGGCCCAGTGCGATGGCGTTGGAGCCCCCCGTGCGACTGGCTTTGTGGCAACGCGTGTTTTCGCGCTTCTTCCCGTTGGTCTGGGTCTGCGTCGTCACCTTGCTGGTCACCGGCCACGGCCTTACCGGCATGGGCGCCGGACGCGGCTCGCATACGGTGCTGACGATGACGGTGATCGGCTGGGTGATGGCTGCATTGTTCGCCTATCTCTATTTCAAGCCCTATGCCGCGTTGCGTTCCAACCTGGCGGCAGGTGACATCCCAGCGGCGGCGGCGGCGCAGAACCGGATTCGACAGATCGTCGCGATCAATCTGAGCTTGGGATTGATCACCTGCACACTGGGCGTGCTGGCACGGTTTTTCGGTTGAACCTGGGTTGGGCTTGGGTTGACTTGGCTTGAGTCGTAGGATGGGCGAAGCCGAAGGCGCGCCCATCATCCAACGCAGGAATGATGGGCGCGCTACGCTTCGCCCATCCTACGGGGTGGCGTTCGTTTCACATGAGTTTGAATCGCGCGCCGTGCTGGGTTCAGGTGACAACCGGATAAGCGCAGGTTGAAGTTCGGGGTGGGCGCGCACTTTTCTCCGCGCGGGATGGAATAAAACGGAAACCGGCCACGTCTTACAGCGCGAATGGCATTTGATTCGTGCCGTTTCATTCCCTGTTTTCCCACACCCCGAGGAGATTTCAATGAAAAAAATGCACACAATCGCCGGTATTTTGTTGAGTAGTGCCCTGATGTTCGGCGCCATGGCCACCCCAGCGCTGGCAATGGAAAAATCAAAAATGGTGATTCAGGTCAGTGATAACGATTCCGCCAAATGGAACCTGGCACTGAACAATGCCAAGAACATCCAGAAAGACCTCGGCAACGCCAATGTGGAACTGGAAATCATCGCTTTCGGCCCCGGCATCAACATGCTGAAAGCCGAATCCGAAGTCGGCAACCGAATCAATGACGCAGTTGAATCCGGCGTCAAGGTGCTTGCCTGCCAGAACACCATGCGCAATCAAAAGCTGAACAAGGACGACATGCTGTCCAGCATCGGCTATGTCCCCGCCGGGGTCATTCAGATCATGCAGCAACAGCAAAAGGGTTACGCCTATCTGCGTCCCTGAGCGCTGGACAACACCAAGAAAAAGCCGGGCATGCCCGGCTTTTTGCTTTCTTGCTTTTTGACGTTACTGGCATGCACGCGTTCGATCGCGTCGACCAGAAGGCGCAACTCGCAGCTGTCCAGTTGCAGCCTGGATGACATCGACTACGAAAACGCTGGCATTGGCCCGATTCTTGATTTTATAAATGCCCAAGGCGATCACCCCCGCTTGCCGGCGGTGGCAAACACCTGATGTACACGTTCGATAGCGCCAACCAGGATGCGGATGTCTTCGCTGCTGAGGTTTGGGTATTGCTTCTCGATGATGCGGTGAGCGATATGGTCCATCGGACCTGAAATCGGCTCCCGGTTACCTTGAAACAGGTGGTCGATATATTTTCTCGACTCATCATAGATGGCCCTTAGATGCGGATATTTTCGGCGTTCCTGACATACACAGGTGTCCTGATCTTCGCTCTGGTTTTTCAATTCACTCTCCTGAGTTGGTGTTTTTCGCCGTGCGGTCGTTAGCATTGGCTGCGCCTCAATGCTAGCCGGAAGCCGAAAAACCAGCCAGCTGAAGCTAACCCGGATATTGCAAAAATGCTCGCGCGCCCTTGCTGGTTCAGCTGTTTCCGCTGGTTCCGCTCTTTCTCCTTATCCGCGCTGGAAAGCTTCGCTCAGTCGGGCGTATGAACAACTACGCAGCTCCCGGCATGCCGCTCAAGCCGTATTCCACAACCACGCCGCGCCGCGCACGCCGCTGGAATCGCCGTGCATCGGCGCGACCAGGCGGGTGGCGACATGGTCGGAGAAGACGTAGCGCGACCACAAACGCGGTACGTTGTCGTACAGGCGCTGGATGTTGGATAGCCCGCCGCCGAGGACGATGACATCCGGGTCGAGGAGGTTGATGACATTCGCCAGGCCACGCGCGAGGCGGTCTTCGTAGCGCGCCAGGCTGGCCTGGCAGGCGGGGTCGTTTTGGTTGGCAATGCTGGCGATGGCATCGGCGGTCAGCGTCTGGCCGCTGTGGGCGTGGTGGTCGCGCGCCAGGCCGGGGCCGGACAGCCAGGTTTCGTTGCAGCCGTGTTTGCCGCAGTAGCAGGCGGGGCCGGGGCGTTCGGCGTCGGTCGGCCAGGGCAGCGGGTTGTGGCCCCATTCGCCGCTGATGGCGTTGGTGCCGGTGAGCACCTGTCCACGCACGACGATGCCACCGCCGCAGCCGGTGCCGAGAATGACGCCGAACACCACTTCAGCGCCGGCGGCGGCGCCATCGACGGCTTCCGACAAGGCAAAGCAGTTGGCGTCGTTGGTCAATCGCACTTCGCGCTGCAAGCGCTGTTCCAGATCGTGCCGCAGTGGTTGGCCGATCAGGCAGGTGGAGTTGGCGTTCTTGATCAGGCCGCTGTTTCTTGATTCGGCGCCGGGCATGCCGATGCCGACGCTGCCGCGCGCCTGCAGTTCGCTTTCGGCGTTTTCTACCAGTCTGGCGACGCTTTCGATGCTGGCGCGGTAATCACCTTGCGGCGTGGCGACGCGGTGGCGCAGGCATTCGCGTCCGTTGGCGTCATAGGCGGCGATCTCGATTTTCGTGCCGCCCAGGTCGATGCCTAGTCTGAGCATGGTTTTTCCTTGATGTAGATTGGTTGTCGCGGCCGTTTCCGGGGCGCGGGGGCGGTGGTATCCTGCCCGTTCTCCCGCATTGCAGCACATTCCATGAACGCTATCACCGCACGAAATGAAGTTGAACGCCTGCTGTCTGAAATGGAGCAGGGCAGTCTTGACCCGGAAACCTTTGCCCGCCAGCTGCTTGACCATCAGGTTTTCATGCCGATCAAGGATGAAAAGCATCAGATTGCCGGTTTCCAGCTCTCCACCAAGGCAGACCCGCTGGTGATTGAGGACGAGGAGGGCAACCGCGTTTTCATCGTCTTTTCGTCGCCCGAGCGCGCCAAGGAGTTCACCAGCGAATTCCCCGGTTACAGCGGCGGTCTGCTGACCGAGGTGTCCTGGATCGTGCAGCGCATGGGGGCCGACATGGGCTTGTCGATCAATCCCGGCCAGGATCCCGGCTTTGACTTTGACGCCGACATGGTGTCGATGCTGGCTTCGCTGCTGCCGGAGCAGGATCAATGACCACACGTCAGGTGGGCGAGGTCTACAGCCCGGAACATGCCCGTTACGATGAAGGCGCTCGCTATATCTACACGGGCGGTGCGCACGAACTGGTGTTGTTCTGGAGCAGCCCGACGCCAGGTGAAGTTGAAGGTTTCCGCTTGCAGCCGATGGATGTCGGCCTTTTCACGCACGGCCCGGCGGCGTTTCTGCTCTACAAGATCAAGGATGTTTGCGAATGGTCCGACGTGGCCTTCAATATCCATCTGGTGCCGGAAGCGCAGCGCGCATTGCCGAACGAAACAGCGGGCGACCGGGCACGCATGCGGATGATTCTGGTCGATGCTGAAGACGGTGTGATTCGCGCCAAACGCATCGTTTCGCTCGACAAGGTGATGACTCAGGCGGTCAAGCACACCATGGCGGATCAGGCCAGTTCGGCGTTCAACCGGATCATCTACGAAGCCGCCGTGCAGGAGGTGTACAGCCGCTATGCCGATAGCGACGCGCTGGCCAGCGTTGCCGAAGTGGTTGAGCCTGCGCTGGGGTGATGGGCGCGATGACACCTGATCTCGTAGGGTGCGCCATGCGCACCGTTGCATCTGAATCGGTGCGCATGGCGCACCCTACGGTCTGATGCTGAACAGCGAAATCCTCACCGAATTGCAGGCGCTGCTCGGCGTAGACCGGGTGTTTGCCGATGCCGCTACGCTGGCGTTGTACGCCAGCGATGAAACGCCGAAATCCTGTCTGCCGGATGCGGTGCTGTTTCCAACCAGTCATGACGATGTCGTCGCTATCGTGCGCCTCGCCAACCGGCATCGGCTGGCGCTGGTGGCGCGCGGTGCCGGTTCCGGCAATGTCGGCGGCGCGATGCCGGTGACGGGCAGTCTGGTGGTCAGTTTCGAGTGCATGCGCCGAATCGTCGAATTCGATGCCGCCAACCGGCTGGTGGTGGTGGAGCCGGGCGTGGTGACTGACGACATCGATGCCTTGGCGGCGACGGTGGGCCTGATGTATGCGCCCGATCCCGGTTCCGGCGCTTATTGCCGCATCGGCGGCAACCTGGCGATGAACGCCGCCGGGCCGCGTTGCGTGAAGTACGGTGCGACGCGCGATCATGTCCTGGGGTTGCGCGCGGTGACCGGCGACGGACGCGAGATTCGGGTCGGCGGCCGCACCACCAAATATGCGACTGCCTACGATCTGACCCGTTTACTGGTCGGTTCGGAAGGCACGCTGGCATTGATCACCGAAGCCACGTTGAAGCTGGTTCCGGCGCCGCAAAGCGTCGCCACCCTGCGCGTCTGCTATGCCAGCAACGCCTCGGCTTGCGCGGCGGTGAGCCGGATCATGGGCAAATCGATGTCGCATCCGGTGCTGCCCAGCGCGCTCGAATTCATGGATCGCCGCGCAATTGATGCCATCCGCGAATATGGCGCGGCGGAAGGTCTGCCGGACGGAACTCAAGCTGTGTTGATGGTGGAAGCCGACGGTGATGCCGACGATCTGCCGCGCCAGATCGCGGCACTGGAACAGGCGCTGGCGGGCGAGGGCTTGCTGGAAATTCAGAGCGGCTTTACCGCCGCAACCATCGCCGCGCTTTGGGTGGCGCGCAAGTCGCTGTCCTTCGCGGTGAAGAAGATCGCGCCGTTGAAGATCAATGAAGACGTGGTGGTGCCGGTGGCGCGGCTGGCCAGTCTGGTCAACGCGATCGACGCGCTGGGCAAATATCATCAAGTGCCGATCGTCAGCTTCGGCCATGCCGGCAACGGCAATCTGCATGTCAATCTGATGGTGCATGCCGACGACGCCGAAGAAATGGCGCGCGCCCGCGCTTGTCGCGATGCCTTGATCGAGGCCGTGCTTGGCCTTGGCGGCAGCCTGTCCGGCGAACATGGCATCGGCAGCGAGAAGCGGCATTACGTCGGCCGCGAACTGGATGCTTCGACGCTGGCGATGATGCGCGATGTGAAGCGGCTGTTCGATCCGCTCGGACGGCTCAATCCGGGCAAGAAACTGCCTGACCTGTAGGCTAGGAGCCTGATCGTAGGATGGGCCAAGCGCAGCGGGCCCATCACGCTCAGTACATTGATGGGCCCGCTACGCTTGGCCCATCCTACCGTCACTCACTCATGGGCCGGCCCGCCTAGGCAGGTCTCACCCGCGCCAGCGTGCCTTGAATTCTTCCATCGGTAGCGGGCGGTCGAACAGATAACCCTGGAAAACATCGCAACCGCGCGACTGCAGGAAGGCGAACTGGGCTTCGGTTTCGACACCCTCGGCGACGACGGAAAGGTTCAGGTGTCCGGCGACCGACAGGATGGTTTCCACCAGCGCGACATCGTTGAGATCGTGCGGCACGTCCTGCACGAAGGTGCGGTCGACCTTCAGTTCATGCAGCGGCATGCGTTTCAGATAGGCGAGCGAGGAATAGCCGGTGCCAAAGTCGTCGATCGAGAAATGGATGCCGATCTTGTTGAGTTCTTCCATTTTCGCGATGGTGTCGTGGATGTCTTCGATCACCAGGCCTTCGGTCACTTCCAGCACCAGATGCGTCGGGTCGGCGCCGGCGTCGCGCAGGATGGCGCTGACCTGTGCAACGAAGCCGGAGTGGCGGAACTGGCGCGGACTGACATTCACCGCCAGGCGCAACGGCCGGCCGATGTCGTCGCACTGCTTCAGCAGACGCGCTGCTTCACGCAGCACCCATTCGCCCAAAGCCAGAATCTGGCCGGACTCTTCCGCCACCGGGATGAAGGCGAGCGGTGAAATCAGACCTTTTGTCGGGTGATGCCAGCGCAACAGCGCTTCCGCGCCGACCAGGGCACGCTGGCTGTTGACCTGGGGTTGCAGGTAGAGGCTCAGTTCGTTCTGGCTGATCGCCTGATGCAGGTCTTGTTCCAACGCCAAGCGGGCGCGCACGTTTTCCTGCATCGCGGCTTCGAAATAGACCACGGCATTGCGGCCGGCATCCTTGGCGCGATACATCGCGGTATCGGCTTCGCGCACCAGATCGTCCTCGTTTTCGCCGCCTTTCGGAAATACCGTGATGCCGATGCTGGCGCCAATATGGAAATCGGTGCCTGCCACCTGGAAAGGGGTTGCCATCACGCCGCGAATTTTCTCCGAGACGCCCATCGCCTGCCGCGCGGCGGCTTCGGCTGAGTTGGCCAGGTTGATCAGCAGCACGACAAACTCATCGCCACCCAGCCGCGCCACGGTGTCCTCATCGCGCAGGAAACGTTTCAGGCGACCGCCCACCTGCTGCAACAGTGCATCGCCGATGCTGTGTCCGCGTGCGTCGTTGACACGTTTGAACTGGTCGAGATCAATGAACAACAGGGCGCCAATCTGGCTGCTGCGCCGGGCCGCAGCCAGCGCCTGGCTGAGCCGGTCCATGAACAGGCGTCGATTCGCCAGACCGGTGAGTTCGTCGTAATAGGCCAGGCGGCGGATATCCGCCTCGGCCTGGCGTTGGTCGGTAATGTCCAGGCAGTGACCAATGTAGCCAAGGAATTTGCCCTGCGTGTCATAGCGGGGCTTGCCATCGTCGAGCAGCCAGCGGTATTCGCCATCATGCCGCCGCAAGCGATACACCATGCTGAACGTCTGGCGTTGATCGAAAGCGGTGATGTAGGTGTCGAGGCAGCGCTGGTAGTCGTCCGGGTGCACGCCCTGCGCCCAGCCGTCGCCGCGTTCCTGTTCCAGGGTGCGGCCAGTGAAGTCAAGCCAGACCTGGTTGAAGTAGTCGCAGTTCTTGTCCAGGCCGGAGGTCCAGACCAGGGCTTGGCCGGCATCCGCCAGGGTACGGAAATGCTGCTCACTTTCGGCCAGCGCGGCGTTCAACCGGTACTCCTCGTCTACCGTGTGGAACACCATGACGACGCCGTTCAGCTGGCCACTCCTGTCGCGAATCGGCGCCGCGCTGTCGGCGATGTGGTAACGCCTGCCGCTGCGCGAAATCAGCACGGTATGGTTGGCCAGACCGACAATCACCCCTTCCATCAGTACCCGCTCGATCGGAATTTCAGCGGCGGCGCCGGTGTGTGCGTTCTCGATCTGGAAAATCTCGTTGATTGGTCTGCCGCGCGCGGCCGCCAGACTCCAGCCAGTCAGATCTTCGGCAACCGGGTTCATCAACGTGACCTGGCCGGCAAGATCAGTGGAAATCAGCGCATCACCGATCGAATGCAGGGTGACCGTCAGCTGTTCTTCACTGGCTTGAAGATTGGCGACGGCGTTTTGCAGTTGCTCGCTCATCTGATTGAAGGCATCGGCCAGATCGGCGATCTCGCGCGGGCCGCTTGCCGGTACCTGGTGACTGAAATTGCCACGCGCGATTTGCTGACTGCCGCGAATCAGCGCGTTCAGCGGCCGGCTGACCTGGCGTTGCAGCAGCCAGATCAACAGCAAGGTCAGGATCAGGGCGGCGACAAACTGCGGTGTATGCGCCTTCAATACATCGATTTTTGCCTGCTGCTGGCGTTCGTTCAGGTCGTATTCCAGATACACCGCGCCCTGCTTCAGGTTGCGCACGCCCAGCCCGGCCAGCGGCGGTGTGTAGGCCATCAGCGCCGACGGGTAAAGACTGTCCGTTTGTGGCAGCAGGTCGGGTAGGCGGCTCTGGGCGCTGCGTTGAAAGCGGCGGCGATCGAAGCCGGGAATGACCTCCGCCGCCAGATTGCCCTTCCAGGCCAGATGGTTGGCGAAAATCACACGTCCTTCCGTATCGAGGACGGCGGCAATATTGACCAGACGATGCGCGCCGGCATGCGTGATGCTGGATTCGACCAGATGTGGCGCATCCGCCAGACCGCGTTCAGCCAGCCGCGCCAGCGCTGATGCCTCGCTCATCAACTCTGCTCGTGCGCGCGTGAATTCGAAGGCGCTGCGTTGCCAAAGCGTGACGCCGATCGAAAGCGCAAGACTGGTCAGCCACAACGCCAGCAAGCCAAACGGCAGCACGGTCTGCAGAGTCAGCCTTTGTCTGAATTTCGGCTGGATCATGTGGCAAGCTCCGGCAGGCTGTCGGGCACGACGAATTGGCTGACGTCGATTTCCCGGACAAGCAGCTTCTCACGCAGCATCAGCGCTGCCAGATGCGTTGCCGTGGCTTCCAGCGGTGCTGGCTTGCCGCCAAGCAAACGGCGGTTCTCGGCCAGATCAGGCAGGACCAGGCCGGTGTAGCCGGCTTGCACGGCGGCAGGCGTCAGGCCAAGGCGGGGCGCCATGCGGCGGGATGCGTCGTCCGGATGCAGGCGTAGATGGTCGAGGGCGCTGAAATAGCGGGACAGCAAGGTGCGCAGCGTGTTTGGGTTGTCGGCCAGTGCGCGGCTGGAAATCGCCAGCACATCAACGATGCTGCCTGGGATGGCGCGGCTGTCGAACAGTGCTTGCCCGCCAGTTGCGATGATCTGGCTGGCGATCGGTTCGAAGGTGACCAGTGCATCCACCTTGCCTTGTTCAAATGCGGCCAGATGTTGGTCGGCAGTCATGCTGATGACGCGGACTTCGCCACGCGCAAGACCCGCCTGTTTCATCGCCGCATCCAGCATCAGCGCGCCAACGCCGGTTTGTTCAACGCCAATGTGCCTGCCCTTGAGTTGATCGAGTCGGGTAATCCCGGGCCGTGCCAGCAGCACATCGGCGCCGGCGGAAAAATCGAATACCAACACGATTTTCAGATCCAACCCGGCGGCGCGCGCGGAAATGGCTTCATCCAGGGTCAGGCCGGCACCATCGATGGTGCCGGCGGCCAGTGCCTGGATAGAATCGGTATTCGACAGCAGTTCGATCAGACGGATGCCGGGCTGCGCTGGCATCGCATTTTCCACAGCCAGTGCCTGGCCAAGATGCAACAACTCATAGCCGATCCACTGGTTGGTGGCAATCCGCAAGCCAGGCTCTGCACTGCTGGCGCAACTCGTCAGCGAGAGGCAGCCGGCAGCCAGTACCAGGCTGCTTGCGCCAAGAAACCAGCGTCGCTGCGGCTGGAATTCGAGCCGGCCCGCTGTGTGGGTTGTGTCGAGTGCGTCTGGTTGCACGAGAAATGGGTGCGATGGCATGCTGATCCCTAGTCCGAATTTTTCGATTTGTTTGTTCAAGTGCTGTGCATTCATCCTGGGTAAAGTCCTTACTGCTGCCCATGATTTTGCTGCAAGTTTACCGGGCAAATCGTGTGAGGGTTGGTTTTGAAAAATCAGGAAAATGCTTACGTCAAGCTTTGGTACATCTACATCCTGCGTTGCGCCGACGACACGTTGTATACCGGCATCAGCGTCGATGTCGCGCGTCGCGTCGAGGAACACAATGCGGGGAATCCACCTGGCGCCCGCTACACCAGTGGCCGGCGTCCGGTGGTGCTGGTGTATGTGGAAGCGGTGGCAAATCGGAGTTTGGCGCAGCGGCGTGAGCGCGAAATCAAGGCGCTCGATCGGGCCGCCAAGCTGACGCTGATTGCAGCAACCGCGTCTTGATCGTAGTTGCGCAATCAGCCGCGTTCGACCCGATTGCGACCGAGTTTCTTCGCTGCGTACATCGCGGCATCGGCGCGCGCGATCAGAGCCGTCTGGTTTTCATTCTGGCGCAGCGCGGCAACCCCGGCGCTGAAGGTGATCAGCACGCGTTCGTTGTCATGCATGAAGAATTGGCGGGTAAGTTCACGCTGGATGCGTTTCAGCACATGTTCGGCTTCGTCAAGATCGGTGTTCGGCAACAGAATCAGGAATTCCTCGCCGCCATAACGCGCCAAGGTGTCGGTCGGGCGCAACATGCCATGCACGACGCGTGTGAGGTGGCGCAGCGCTTCATCACCCGCCTGGTGGCCGAGGCTGTCGTTCAGTTTCTTGAAATGGTCGAGGTCGAGCATGCCGATGGACATCGGCGCCTGTAGCCGCTCGGTGCGAGCAAGTTCGCGCTCGAAAGCTTCATCCATGCCGCGCCGGTTGAGCGCGCCGGTCAGTTGATCTTCACGCACCAGGCTGGAGACCTGGCTCAGTTCCTGTTGCAGCTCCTGCACTCGTTTCTCGGCTTGTTCCGCCTGCGTGCGTGCCGCAACCAGTTCCTCATGGTTGCCGCGCAAGGCATCGCGCAGGCCACTGATGTCGGCAGACAGGCCACCCACGACGTCGCCCAGTTCGGCGATGTCGGTCGCCTGGCTGATCTTTTCGGAATACGCGCCGATGCGAGCATGGTAGCCATCCGCGCTCTGGCTCATTTCGCCGACGCGGTCGATAAAGGTGGAGACCAGATCCTTCAGGCGTGAGCGCGCTTCCTCCAGGCCACCCTTGAGTACGCCCTGCTTGTAGGCCAGATCACGCAGGCCACGTTCGGCTTCGAGCAGCACTTCGGCATGTAATTCACCCGACATCAGGTTATGCATCGCGGCGAGCTGGCCGGATAGCCAGTCTTCGTCGCCGACCAGTTCGCCGATATTCAGGAACAACAAGCCCATCAGGCGCTTCAGGCCAGCGGCGAGTTCGTGGTCATCTTCGACATGGATCAGCAGGTCGCGCCAAAGTGCGGACCCGCTTTCGTAATGTTGGCTGGTCAACTGCTGCTGACCGGTCAAAGCGATGGCCAGCTTTTCCGCGCGTGCAGCAAGCTCCGGCCAACGTGGCTGGCAGGTGCCGGCCAATTGCCGCAAATTGCTTTCAAGCGCTTGTATCAGAGGTTGGCAGTCAACTGCTTGACGAGCCGCTACAGGTGCGGCTGGTTGAGCGTTGTCCGGCGTTGTCGCCTTGGTTGCCGCCGCTGCCTTTGTCCCAACTTCTGCCAAGACTTCCGCCGCCGCTTCGACACTGGCTGTCTGTTTTGTGGCAATTTCCGGTTTGTCATCCGCGCCGCGCGCCCACGACGCCGTCAGTGCGCTGAGCTTTGCATGCAGTGTGTGTGCGTCGTTGCCGAAATTGATCAGCACGCGTTCCAGCATTTCCTTCTTCCGCGACGGTGTCAGCCCGGACTGATGCAGATCCCATTGGCGCACCAATCCACGCAACAGATCAGGCCATTTCGGCTCGTCGGGTTTCGCTGCCTGGACCGGGCTGGCGGGCAAGTCGGTTGCGATTTCCACTGGGCTGGGCAAGCCGGCGACTTCGTTGTAGGCCTGGCGGAAATTGTCCGGTGTCGGCGGTAGGCGTTTGGCGGTCAGCGTGCGAATGGCTTCCCGTGCAAGCTCGGTCGGCGGCTTGGTCGGCGCGTCCGTTGCGGCAGATTGATTCGGATGTTTCATGACGGATGCACATACTCGGTGGAAAATGGCTGCCGGGTAGTTTTGCCCAAAAATGCTGATAAGTGGGGGCCATGCGTCTGAAAGTGCTGTTTTTTCTGCTTCTTGCTGAAATTATCTTCTGGCCGGCGACTGCAATGGCCACAGCACGTCTTCTCGATGTGCCGGAATTGAAACTGCAAGCGGTGAGCTGGCTGGAGCAGCAGGCAATGACCGCGTTTCCGGGCAGCGTGGCACAGGCCAGCGTGGGGGAGGTGGATGCCCGCCTGCGTTTGCCGGCTTGCACTGAAATGCGATTTTTCCTGCCCTCGAATGCATTGCTCTGGGGGCGCGGCAGCATCGGCGTGCGCTGTGATGCGCCATCGCCGTGGACTTTCTACCTGAGTTATCAGAGCCGTCTCAGCGGCCCGGCCCTGGTTGCCACACGCCCGATTGCGGCGCGCGAAGTCCCGCGCGGCAGTGACATCGAGGTGCGTCTGATCGAATACACCCAGTCACCCGATCTGTATCCGCGCCTCTGGCCGGCCGATGCGCAGGTCAATCGTCCGCTCGCAGCCGGTCAGCCGATCCTGATCAGTTGGCTGTCGCTGCCGACGGTGATCAAGGCCGGCGGCAAGGTGCGCCTGCTAATCAGCACCCCCACCTTTAGCGTCAGCCAGGACGGCATTGCGCTGAATACCGCCGCGCCGGGTGAAAGAGTGCGCGTGAAAACCCCTAGCGGACGTATCGTGCAAGGCACCGCGCGGCAGGATGGCACAGTGGAGGTGCGGCCTTGAGGTGATGATGTCTATTGTTTGTACAGGACAAATTGACAATTAAGTTGTCCAAAGTTGAAACTTCTGTCCGGTACAACAGTCATCCCGATTCAATTTTTTATAGCGAGTACATCATGCAAAAAAAATATTTGGCGCTCGTTTTGCTCCCGCTGTTCATCAATCCGGTATGCGCCGCCGAATTGGATAGCCTGGCTACACCGCAAGTTGAAGCGCCGATTGAAGCGCCGATTGAAGCACCGACTGAAGCGGCTCACACCACCGCCACGCAGCGCATCGCCGACCGCTGTACCGACTTCTCTACCAACGGCTGGGCATTCAAGGCGCCGCGTAATTTTCTGACCTGGCTGGATGCGTTTACCGATCCGGCGATCTATCTCGAATTCGCCAACCGCAGCATGGACCCGCAGTCCTACGTTCGCACCCTGTCCAGCATGCTCGATCCGGGCACGCCGAAGAATCATCTGGAATGGACCAATCCGGAAATCTATAGCCAGTGGGCGCAAGCGGCCGCTGAACCGGAGTATTACGAAGCGGTGACCCGCATTCTGTTCGATCCCGGCCGCCTGATGCGCTGGGTGATGTTGCCGCTCGACGAGCGTGCCTGGGGTGTGGTCGGTACGGCATTGAACCCGAACACCTTGCTGAAATGGTTCAACGCCCCATTCGACCCGAATACGCAAGCGCTCCTCGCCAAAGCAGCCGATCCCGAGACCTCTCGCCTCTGGCTTGAGTCGCTTGGCAATCCCGACAATACGCCCTGGTTCAACCAACCAAGCACGCCCTATAGTGAGCAGCCGGTCTCGCTGCCGAAGCAGATTGGCAAACCGGAGACGGCGACACTGGCGCTATAGATCACGCCCTGTGATTAGTCCAGCCAGGGACGAGTGGCGCATGCCGCTTCGTCCCTTTTTATTGGGGGAACTGCGAAAAGGGATGCAGCGGGAGCGAGATTGGATTGCTAATAAGGCGCTGTTGAGCTCAAGTCATTGACTGCATACACTGCCAGCATTGAATGTAAATTGGAGTCTCTATGGCAACCATCATGATCCGCAATTTGGATGAAGCCACAAAGAGCAATCTTCGCTTGCAAGCGGCGCGCCACGCGCTTTCCATGGAAGAGGCTATTTTATGACCACCTCAGTGCACGCAGAATTACCCGATCAATTGGCGCGACAAGGCCAGGAGCTGGTCAATAATGGTTGGGTGCCTGACATGAATTCCTTGTTGACTGAGGCGCTGCGACGTTATTTGGAGTCCCATCCTGAAGCGCTGGCCGAGGCGTTTGTGCGTGAGGATGTGCAGTGGGGTCTGCATGGTGGCGACTGATTGCCGCGATTTGGTTATTGCAGACGCAGGACCGCTGATTCATCTGGATGAATTGGGTTGCCTGGATTTATTGAGTGATTTCCCCCGGGTGTTGGTGCCAGACGCTGTCTGGTGTGAAGTCGAGAAACACCGCCCGACAGCGTTGACTTGTTTGTTGTTGGAGAAGGTAGAGGCGGCAGCGGCCGACCCTCGAGTTGCCACGCTCTCGCTGACTTTTACCTTGCACCGAGGTGAGCGGGAAGCTATGACGTTGCTGTCGTGTTACCCCGATGCACTGTTTCTGACTGACGACACGGCCGCACGCTTGGCTGCCCAGACTCTTTCCGCTCGCGTGCATGGCACTTTGGGTCTGATCGTTCGTTCTTTGAGACGCGGTCAGCGCTGCCAGGACGAAATTATCGACTTGCTGCGCGCCATACCGGAACGAACGACGTTGCATGTCCGTCCTGCACTGTTAAGTGAAGTCATCAGCCAAATCGAAGCAATTGAAGCTTGATCAAACAGCAAACAACCCCATGAACTCCTGCACCGGCGTGGTTTCCAGCCGCGCTTGATCAGCGCACATGGTGTTCAACGCGGCGCATTTCTTGGCCGAAAGTTTGGCGGCGATGGCGGCTTCGAACTTCTTTACCAGTACCGGGATGCCCTCATTACGCCGTTGGCGGTGGCCGATTGGGGCGTCGATGCTGACTTTCTCGGTGGCCGTGCCGTCCTTGAAGAAAACCTGCACGCTGTTGCCGATGTAGCGTTTGTCGGCTTCCAGGTATTCCGTTGAAAAGCGCGGGTTTTCCTTGACCGTGGTGAGCGCGCGCAGTGCGTCAATGCGCGAGTCGGCGGCGGCGGCGTCGCCGTAGTCGGCGGCGGTCAGGCCGCCCTTGATCAAGGGCACGGCGACCATGTACTGGATGCAGTGGTCGCGGTCGGCGTAGTTGTTCATCGGGCCGGTCTTGTCGATGATGCGGCAGCCGGCTTCCTGGGTTTCGATCTCGATGCGTTCGATCTGGTCGAGCCGGTCCTTCACCGCCGGATGCAGTTGCATGGCGCATTCGACGGCCGTCTGGGCGTGGAACTCGGCCGGGAAGCTGATCTTGAACAGGATGTTTTCCATCACATACGAGCCAAAGCCCTGGCTGAATTTCAGTTCGTTGCCGCGGAACAGCGCGTCCTGGAAGCCCCAGGTCTTGGCGGTCAGCGCCGACGGGTAGCCCATTTCGCCGGTCAGCGCGATCAAGGCCAGCCGCACGCCACGCGAACTGGCATCGCCGGCTGCCCAGGATTTGCGCGAGCCGGTGTTCGGCGCGTGGCGATAGGTGCGCAGCGAGCAGCCGTCGATCCAGGCATGCGAGGCGGCGTTCAGCACTTCCTCGCGGCTGCCGCCGAGCATCTTCGCGGCCACCACGGTGGAGGCGATGCGCACCAGCAT
The DNA here is from genome assembly GCA_945897865.1 of Tepidiphilus sp. J10. Taxonomy (GTDB): domain Bacteria; phylum Pseudomonadota; class Gammaproteobacteria; order Burkholderiales; family Thiobacillaceae; genus PFJX01. Next base: position 13,386 of record CAMDHJ010000008.1, on the reverse strand, counting down.
GACGTGATCGAGGCCGACCCTGTTGAACGCGTTTTCCAGCGCGGTGACACCCTGGATTTCGTGCGCCTGCACCATTGCGGTGAGTACGTCTTTCATCACCAAAGGCGCTTTGCCTTCGCTAACGCGTTTGCGTGACAACCAGTCGGCAATGCCAAGGATGGCGCCGAGGTTGTCGGACGGATGGCCCCATTCGGCGGCCAGCCAGGTGTCATTGAAATCGAGGAAGCGCACCACGCAGCCGATGTCCCACGCCGCCTTGACCGGGTCGAGTTCATACGCCGTGCCCGGCACGCGGGTGCCGCCGGGCAGGTTGGCACCAGGCACGACCGGGCCGAGCAGCTTGGTGCATTCCGGGTAATCGAGCGCCATCAGGCCGCAGGCGAGGGAATCCATCAGGCAGTAACGGGCGGTTTCCATCGCCAGTTTCGATTGGCTGGCGTCGTAGTCCATGACGTAATCGGTCATGGCTTGCAGGATGGTGTCGAACGGCGGGCGCTCGGCGGAGCGGATATCGTGGGCAGACATGGAGAGGTTCCTTTGAGTAGGTCGGGTTAGCGGTTTTATCGCGTAACCCGACGTTTGTCGGTGATGTTGGGTTACGGCTTGCGCCTAACCCAACCTACAAAATCAAGGTCTTTGCGCTATCGGCACGAATTTCTGGTCTTCCGGCCCGGTGTAATTGGCGGAAGGACGGATGATCTTGCCGTCGAGGCGCTGTTCGATGACGTGCGCGGCCCAGCCGGTGGTGCGCGAGATGATGAACAGCGGCGTGAACATGGCGGTGGGCACGCCCATCATGGCGTAGGACACTGAGCTGAACCAATCCAGGTTCGGGAACATGTTCTTGATTTCCTTCATCACCGCTTCCAGCCGGTCGGCGACGCTGAACAGTTTGTGGTTGCCGGCGTGGTCGGCCAGGCGTTTGGCGACCGCCTTGATCACCACGTTGCGCGGGTCGGATACGGTGTAGACCGGATGGCCGAAGCCGATGATGACTTCCTTCTTTTCGACGCGGGCGCGGATGTCGGCTTCGGCCTCATCGGCGTTGTCGTAACGCGACTGGATGCAGAACGCGGCTTCGTTGGCGCCGCCGTGCTTCGGTCCGCGTAGCGCGCCGATGGCGCCGGTGATGGCGGAATACATGTCGGAGCCGGTGCCGGCAATGACGCGGCCGGTGAAGGTGGAGGCGTTGAATTCGTGTTCGGCGTAGAGGATCAGCGAGGTGTGCATCGCGCGTACCCAGATTTCCGGGGGTCCGTCTGGCAAACTCGCACCATGCAATAAATGCAGGAAATGACCGCCGATGGAATCGTCATCGCGGGTTGCATCACCATCGGTTTCGATGCGGCGGCCGTTGTGGCTGTAGTGATACCAGTACAGCAGCGCCGAGCCGAGGCCGGCGATCAACTGGTCGGCGATGTTGCGCGCGCCCAGGATCGGCTGCTTTTCCTCTTCCGGCAGGATGCAGCCCAGCGTGGAAACGGCGGTGCGCATCACGTCCATCGGGTGCGCCGAGGCGGGCAGTTGCTCCAGCACGGTCTTCAGCACCATCGGCAGTCCGCGCAGCGCTTTCAGTTTGGTCTTGTAGGCCTTGAGTTCTTCCCGGTTGGGGAAGTGGCCGTGAATCAGCAAATGCGCGACTTCCTCGAATTCGCAGACATCAGCGATGTCGAGGATGTCGTAACCGCGATAGTGCAGGTCGTTGCCAGTGCGGCCGACTGTGCACAGCGCCGAATTACCGGCGACGACGCCCGACAGGGCGACGGATTTTTTCGGTTTGGGGGCGGCGGGGTTTGTTTGGGTTTCGCTCATGTCGTCTCCTTGTGTTCAGGTAGGGTGCGCCGTGCGCACCGATCCAGCGTTGCGGTGCGCGCGGCGCACCCTACTTGCCGTCCGCAAATAGCGCATCCAGCTTCTGCTCGAAGCTGTGATAGCCGAGGTGGTCGTACAGCTCCATGCGCGTCTGCATGCTGTCGAGCACATGCTTTTGCGTGCCTTGCTGGCGTATCTCTCCGTAGACGCCGAGTGCAGCTTTGGCGCTAGCGCGGAATGCCGACAGCGGATACAGCACCAGGCCGACGCCAACGCCGCGCAACTCATCCACGGTGAACAACGGTGTCGCACCGAACTCGGTGATGTTGGCCAGGATCGGTACCTTGACCGCTTGCGAGAAGGCTGCGTACTGCGCCAGTTCGGTCATCGCTTCCGGGAAGATCATGTCGGCGCCGGCTTCGACGCAGGCGCCGGCACGGTCGATGGCGGCTTGCAGGCCTTCGGCTTGCAACGCATCGGTGCGAGCCATGACGACGAATTCAGAATCGATCTTGGCATCTACCGCCGCCTTCACGCGGTCGACCATTTCGGCCTGCGTGACGATGGCTTTCCCCGGCCGATGGCCGCAGCGTTTCTGCATGACCTGATCTTCGATATGCACCGCCGCGACGCCAGCGCGGGTCAGCGCCCGCACCGCGCGGGCGATGTTGAAGGCGCCACCCCAGCCGGTGTCGATGTCGACCAGCAGGGGCAGGGGGGTCACATCGGTAATGCGGCGCGCGTCAATCAGCACGTCTTCCAGCGTCGTGATGCCGAGATCGGGAATGCCGCAGGAACTCGCCGCGACACCGCCGCCGGAGAGATACAAGGCCTTGAAGCCGGAATGTTCGGCGAGCAGCGCGGAGTAGGCGTTGATCGCGCCGACCACTTGCAACGGCTGTTCGGTGGCGACGGCGGCGCGGAATAGGGCGCCGGGTGAAATGGGTTGCGTCATGTCATGTCCTCGTATGTCTCTCATCGTTCCCCCCATTGAAAAAGGGGGGCTAGGGCAGCCAGAGACTTGGCCGCCGGTGTTTGGCGGCTTAGTCGGTTGGCTGGAGGTTCTATCAGGGATTTCGCTGAGGCTTGCATACTGGAAACGTTGCTAAATCCCCCTCGGTCCCCCTTTTTCAAAGGGGGAAGAAAACCGTCATCGTCCTACTGCCTTGCGGATTTCCTCCAGCGCATTCGGGTCGTCCAGCGTCGAAAGATCGCCGGTTTCGCGGCCTTCCGCCAGCGCCTGGATCGAACGCCGCAGCAGCTTGCCGGAGCGGGTTTTCGGCAATGCGGTGACGAAGTGCAGCTTGTACGGCTTCGCCACCGCGCCAAGCAATTCCGCCACCTTGGCGATGCAGGATTTCTCCAGCGCCTCGCGTCCGGCTGCGTCGGCGATCAGCGCCGGATCTTTCACCGTGCAGAAACCGACCGGCACCTGACCCTTCACTTCGTCGTGCAGACCGACCACGGCAACTTCGGCGATGGCCGGATGCGCTTGCAGCGCCTCTTCGATTTCGCGCGTACCGAGCCGGTGGCCGGCGGTGTTGATGACGTCGTCGGTGCGGCCGAGGATGAAGGTGTAGCCGTCGGCGTCGCGCAACGCCCAGTCGGAGGACGAATACAGCAGTTGCTTCTCGAACTGGCCGAAGTAACTGTTGACGTAGCGGTTGTCATCGCCCCAGACCGTGCTCAAACAGCCCGGAGGCAGTGGCGGCACCACGGTCAATACTCCTTTCTCGTTCGGCCCGCAGACTTCGCCGGTCAGGTCGTTGACGATGCGGATGTTGAAGCCGTAGGCCGGGAAGCCGGGCGATCCGAAGCGGTTCGGCTTCAGTTCCACACCCGGCAGGTAGCTCAACATCGCCCAGCCGGTTTCAGTCTGCCAGTAATGATCCAGCACCGGCACGCCGAGGCCGTCGGAAATCCAGCGCGAGGTCGTTTCGTCGAGCGGTTCGCCGGCCAGGAACAGGTAGCGCAGGCTGCTCAGGTCGTATTTCTTCAGCCAGGCCGGGTCTTGTTTCTTCAGCACGCGGACAGCGGTCGGCGACGAGAACATCGTGGTGACCTTGTGGTCCTGCACGATCTTCCACCAGATACCTGCATCGGGTTTGGTCGGCAGGCCTTCGTAAACGATGGTGGTCATGCCGTGGAGCAGCGGGCCGTAAACGATGTAGCTATGGCCGACCACCCAGCCGATGTCTGAGGTGGTGAACATCGCTTCGCCCGGATTGGCGTTGTAGACGTACTTCATGGTCGAAGCCAGCGCTACCGCGTAGCCGCCGACATCGCGCTGCACACCCTTGGGTTTGCCTGTGGTGCCGCTGGTGTACAGGATGTAGCTGGGTTCGTTGGCTTCCAGCCAGGTCACCGGTACTTCGGCGTCGCGGAAATCGTCGCGCGCGTCCCAGTAATCGACATCGCGGCCGTCCTGCCAGTGCATGTCAGGGTCGAGGCCGCGGTCGACGATCAGCACTTTCGGCGGTGGAAATTTCGCTTCCTTGATCGCATCGTCAACCAGATGTTTGTAAGGCACCGCCTTGCCGCCGCGCATGCCGGCATCGGCGCAGATCAGCAGACAGGGTTTGGCGTCGTCGATGCGCAATGCCAGGTTGTGTGCGGCAAAGCCGCCGAACACCACGGAATGCACCGCGCCGAGGCGGGCGCATGCGAGCATGCAGAAAATCGCTTCGGCGATCATCGGCATGTAGATCACCACCCGTTCGCCTTGCTTGACGCCGAGACTCCGCATGATGGCGGCGCAACGGTTTACCTCGCGGTGCAACTCGGCATAGGTGTATTGCTTTTCCTCGCCGGTTTCGCTGGACAGATAGATCAGCGCCGGCTGCTCGGCGCGCGTGGCGAGATGCCGGTCCACCGCGTTGTAACAAAGGTTGGTCTCGCCGCCGACAAACCACTTGCGGAACGGCGGATTCGATTGATCGAGTATCTTTTGTGGCGGTTTATGCCAATCGATCAACTCGGCTTGATCGCCCCAAAAGCTCTCCGGATCGTCGATGGAACGACGATAAAACGCCTGGTAATCCATGGTGTCTCCTCCTATGGCTGGCGTGTTTATTGTGCACTGCAATAGCTGACGCGGACCTGACAAGGTTTTTTCGGTTGTTGCATGTGTAGGATGGGCCAAGCGCAGCGGGCTCATTCGTCGTCGCGCGGTGATGGGCCCGCTGCGCTTGGCCCATCCTACGGGGCTTGAACCTTGAACCTCAGCTGCGCTGATAAATATCCTCAAACCGCACGATGTCGTCTTCGCCAAGATAGCTGCCGGATTGCACCTCGATCAAATGCAGCGGCAAACGGCCTGGGTTTTCCAGGCGGTGTGTGGCGCCAAGCGGGATGTAGGTGGACTGGTTTTCGCTCAGCAATTCTTCCACCCCATCACGGGTCACCCGCGCCGTGCCGGAGACCACCACCCAATGTTCGGCGCGGTGATGGTGCATCTGCAGTGAAAGCTTCTCACCCGGTTTGACCATGATGCGTTTGACTTGGAATCGCTCGCCGACGTCGATGCCTTCGTACCAACCCCAGGGACGGAACACGCGGGTGTGGAATTCGTGTTCGCTGCGGCCGCTGGCTTTTAGGTACTCGACGATCTTCTTCACGTCCTGGGCGCGGTTCTTGTCCGCCACCAGCACCGCATCGGCGGTTTCAACGATGAGCAGATTCGATGCGCCGATCACCGCCACCATGCGCGATTCGGCACGTACCAGGCTACCCTCGACACCATCGAGATAGACGTCGCCACGCACCACATTACCGTTGGCATCCTTGGCGCCGACATCCCACAACGCCGACCAGGCACCGATGTCGTTCCAGCCGATGTCGGTGGGCACCACGGCAGCATGCTGGGTGTGTTCCATCACCGCGTAGTCGATGGAATCTGACGGGCAGGCGGCGAAGGCGGTCTTGTCCAGGCGGCAGAAGTCGAGATCGTGCTGGCCTTGGGTCAGCGATTCCTCGCAGGCCGCGAGAATGTCCGGGCGCACGCTTTCGAGTTCATCAAGGAACTGCCGGCAATTGAACAGGAACATGCCGCTGTTCCAGTAGTAATCGCCGGCGGCGAGGAATTTCTCGGCGTTTTCCAGATTCGGTTTTTCGACAAAACGCGCGACGCGATGCGCGCTGCCGGCACTCAGAGGCTCGCCGCGCTGGATATAGCCATAACCCGTCTCCGGCGCATCCGGCACGATGCCGAAAGTGACCAGATAACCGGCGGCAACCGCATCCAGGCCTGAGCGGATGGCGGCATGAAAGGCCGCGATATCGCGAATCAGATGATCCGCCGGCAACAGCAGCATCACTGCATCCGGATCGCGCTTGAGCAGGGTCAACGCGGCCACGGCTGCGGCCGGCGCGGTGTTGCGGCCGACCGGTTCGAGGAAGATGCCGAGTGGCTCGACGCCGATGTCGCGCATCTGTTCGGCAATCAGGAAGCGATGTTCGTTGTTGCAGACGATCAACGGCTGGCCTTGATCCGGCAGACCGGCCAGGCGTTGCACGGTTTCCTGCACCATGCTCAGGTTGGAGGCCAGTGGCAGCAATTGCTTCGGCAGCGCGGCGCGCGACATCGGCCAGAGACGGGTACCGGATCCACCGGAGAGAATGACGGGGTAGAGGGTCATGGCAGGCTCGTGGTTGACAATGTTGTTAAGGTTAATCGGTGAGAAGGAAGGGGGGAAGGGCGGAATGCGGGGGACGTTGATCAAGCACGCCAGAACAATCGCGACTGTGCCAGCCGTCGCCAGATCGTGTCGGACAAATGGGCACGCCGTCCGACCTCGGATTCCAACGTGCCGGCGATACGGCCCAGGTTGAATGCGAGCGCGGCATCAGGTTTGCATGCTTGGGGTTTAAGCATGTCGGCGATCAGCGTATGCATCATTAATGCACCGACATGCGCATCATTGGCGCTGCCCAGGCTGCTCTGCAGCGTCGCTAACGAGTTGATGAAGCGGGCGCCGCGTTTGCCATACAACGGGATGAAGGCATCTGCCGCATAGCGCATTTTCTTTGCCGCAATGCGCGCCATATGGCGTTCTTCCGGATTCAGTTTGGAGAAATTCCGGCAGCGTTTACGCAGTGCCAGCCAGCGCTTTTCGAGGATTTTGGCAGCCCATTGCCGTGCCTCCAGCATCTTTGGCGCGTCTGGCACGGACAACAAATCGCGCCCGATATCGAGGATCAGTTGAGTAAACGTCGGCGCCAGCAGCAGGGTTTGCGCTTGCTGGCGCGCCTGCTGCGCGGCGGTCGCCAATGCGGTTTGCAATTCGTCATTCGCTGCTGACAGCGCCCCCAGGAGCTTGCCGGTTTTGGGCAGGGTCTCGGCCAGAAACACATCCCAGTCGCGCGCGGAGTTGAGGCCGCGCAACGATTCACGCAACGGGATATCCCAGGTTGGCGCCGGGCGGCCCAGCGCACGCGCCAGGCTGATGCCGACACGCAAGCGGCGCATTGAAATCCGCAGTTGATGCAGATATTCCTGCTCGTCGGGTTGCTCCAGAAAACCGGGAACATTCGCCACGCATTGCGCCAGCGCCGCCTGCATCACCGCATTCCAGGCTTCACCGGCGGATTGGTGCGGGCTGAATTCCGGCCGCACGGCTTTCAGCGGTACGGCAGATTGCGCTCCGCTCAAGCCATAGCCGCGCTCCGCCTTGCTGCGCGGCTCAATATGCAGCGGTGTCTGTTCGAGCAATTGCGTCGCCAAATCGAACAGAAAACCCGGCGCGCCAGCCTTGAGTTCAATTTCGACTTCGGAAATGGCTTGCGTTGTGTCACCAGACTTGATGTGTCCAATATCCAAAGCCAGCTCAGCCTGATCGTCCGCACGCGAAACCAGCCAGGTAGTACGTTGGAATTCAGTGATGAAGGTCGGCGCAATCTGTGTTCGATCAATCCCTTGCAGCAAGTCCAGTGCGGCTCGCGGCAGCACCGCAAAATCCGGGCTGGCGCCGCCGGCTACCGCCATCTCCCATTCCGGCCGGCTCGACATGGCGCCGACCGCGCGCGCCTCTGCCTTCATTGTCTGCACCCAGTGAAAGCCGATTTTTCGCAGACGCAACGCAATGCCGCGTTGCATCAGGTCGAACTGCGGCGTATCGAAATAAATACTGTGCAATGTCCGCTTCGCCGGCTTGATTGACTGAAGTAGCGGATGTCGCCGGATGCGGGTGGCATGGCCGGGGGGCAGGGCGAGTTTCAGTTCGATTTCCATTTCTTTGCTCCAGCCAGATTTTTAAGCAGGCCGGTATAGAAGGCCTATGCGCTTAGAGGTTAGCATTCAGCGTCTTATTCCGTGTTACACCACCTCCATGAGCTCTCTGCCTGCCCCCGAGCATTTGATCAACCGTGAACTCGGTATTCTTGAGTTCAACCGACGCGTGCTGGCACAAGCGGATGATCCGGCCACGCCATTGCTTGAGCGGCTGCGTTTCCTGTGCATCTTCTCCAGCAACATGGATGAGTTCTTCGAGATTCGCGGCGCCGGCTTGAAGGAACAGATCAAGCTCAACCCGCTGCATGTCGGCTCCGATGGATTGACCGCCCGCCAGATCTACAAACAGGTTGCCAAGGTGGCGCATGAGCTGGTGACGCGTCAGTACGACCTGTTCAATCAGGACGTGCTGCCGGCGCTGGCGCAGCAGGACATCCGTTTCCTGCGCCGTACGCACTGGAGTGCGGAGCAAACCGAGTGGATACGCAATTTTTTCTTCAACGAGCTGATGCCGGTGTTGACGCCAATCGGACTCGATCCCGCGCACCCGTTCCCCAACGTATTGAATAAAAGCCTGAACTTCGCCGTCGAGCTGTCCGGCAAGGATGCCTTCGGCCGCAATTCGGATCGCGCCGTGGTGCAGGCGCCGCGCGCACTGCCACGGGTGATCCAGTTGCCGACTGAAATCGCCGGCTGCGAATTCGGCTTCGTATTTCTGTCTTCGATCCTGCATGCCCATGTCGGCGAACTGTTCCCGGGCATGGAAGCGCGCGGCTGTTATCAGTTCCGGGTCACCCGCAACTCCGACCTGTTCGTGGATGATGAAGAGAACAAGAACCTGCGCGAACAATTGCAGGGCGAACTGCCGCACCGCCATTACGGTGACGCGGTGCGACTGGAAGTCGCCGACAATTGCTCGCCGGAAATGACGGCCTTCCTGCTTGAACAATTCGGACTCGGCCGGGAAGACCTGTTCGAGGTGCGCGGCCCGGTCAATCTGGTGCGCTTGATGGGCGTGCCGGACAAGGTGGAACGCCCCGATCTAAAGTTCGCGCCGTTTACGCCTGGTTTGCCCGCCTCGCTGGTGAAACAGCCGGACCTGTTCCAGGCAATCAGCGCCGGCGACATCCTGCTGCATCACCCGTACCAGTCGTTCCAGCCGGTGATCGACTTCATCCGCCAGGCGGCGGAAGACCCCAACGTGCTGGCGATCCGGCAGACCGTCTACCGCACCGGCACCGATTCCGAGTTGATGCGGCAGCTGATTTCTGCTGCTCAGCGCGGCAAGGAAGTCACCGCCGTGGTCGAGTTGATGGCGCGCTTCGACGAAGAAGCCAACATCAACTGGGCGGAAAAGCTGGAAAAGGCCGGCGCGCATGTGGTTTACGGCGTCGTCGGCTACAAGACACACGCGAAGCTGGCGCTGGTGGTGCGGCGTGAGGGCGGAAAACTCAAGCGGTATGCGCATCTGGGCACCGGCAATTACCACCCGCGCACTGCCCGCATGTACACCGACTTCGGCCTGCTGACCTGCCAGCCCGACCTGTGCCAGGACGTCAACGACGTCTTCATGCAGCTGACCGGCCTCGGCAAGGCGCATGAACACACGCTGCTGCTGCAATCGCCGTTCTCGATGCACCCGCGCATGTTGCAGGCGATACGCAATGAAACCGAACGGGCGCGCAAGGGCGAAAAGGCGGCGATCATCGCCAAGATGAACTCGCTGCTAGAACCGCGCGTGATCGCCGCTTTGTATGAAGCATCGCAGGCTGGGGTCGAGATCGATCTCGTCGTGCGTGGCGTCTGCGCGCTTAAACCGGGCATCGCCGGTTTGTCGGACAACATCCGCGTGCGCTCGTTGATCGGCCGCTTTCTGGAACATCACCGCATCTTCTATTTCCTCAATGGCGGCCAGGAGGATGTCTGGCTGGCCAGCGCTGACTGGATGGACCGCAACTTCTTCCGCCGTATCGAAACCGGTTTTCCGCTGCTCGACCCCAAGCTGAAGCGGCGGGTCATCAACGAAGGCCTCAAAGCCTGCCTGAAAGACAACATGCGCGCCTGGGACATGCAGCCGGATGGTTCCTTCCGTCGCCGTGCCCGACGTGGCAAAGGGTTTGACGCGCAAGCTTTCCTGATGAGCGCGCTGGGGGCTTAGCCGCAAGCTTGGTAAGAAAGCACTGGCTGATCCTGGAAACCTCAGTTGACTGCGGATTCATCCCCGAGAAGCTCCGTGGTTACTGACGAGAGGCTGAATTTCCCATTCACCCATCGGGTGAGGTGACGAAGTTGCAGGAGGCGCTGCTTGCGGGCCGATCCCACCATGCTCGCGCCGTAAGCAGACGCTCCTGCAATCCGGACAACTGCCGGATTTGGGCTGATAAGGTTCCGTTCTGGCTGAGCCGAGCGCATTTCCCACGGTTGCAGCATTTGATCCGGAAAACCACGGTCAACCAGACTGTAGGTGTGAATTTATTCGCAAATTATATCCACGGTTTTTCATCACGATCCCAGGCCAGGATGCTCATGCCCACCGCGGCCGTCGAGTGCCATGTCGCGCACCACCGCCTATTTTTACCGCCAGCCTGAACGCACCGTGCTCTACCGCAGCATGCAGACGCATCTGGCGACTTGGCTGACGCTTCAGGATGACGGCGCCGGGATGACCTTGCCAGCAGCAACCGAGTGTGAATTCCGTTGCCACCTAGATTGCGGCAGGCCAAGTCGGCAGCCACCATCCCGCTAAAGAATTCATCATTTCCATCCGATATGAGGCCGTCCCCAATGAGCCTCCCAGCAACCCTGACCTCTGCCACAAGGAGTGAGGTGCCTTCCACCCTGAAAGCCCAAATCGCCACCAGGCTGACATCGCAATCGCGCCTGTTGCTTGCGACCGCCTTGGTGGTACTGGTCTGGATCGGCCTCTCCTGGCAATACGCACTATGGCGGCACGGCCATGACAGTGCCGCGTTGCTGGGCCAGGCCAACAAGGAAGTAAGCCAGCACGCGGAAACCATCGCCTTTGGCGTGCAACGGACCCTGAGCCAGACGCAAGGGGTGTCAGCCCTGTTTGCGCGGCGTCTGATCGTTGGGGACATTTTGCGGAAGCATGCCAACGACCCCGCCACCAAGCTCTCTGACGAGGCACGCCGCGCCCGTTGGCAAGCCGCCCCCGATCTGGCCGACATCAACCGCGAACTGGCGCGCACCGCGCAAGAGTTTGGCATGGTCAGCGAGCTGTTCATCCTGGATGCCCGGGGCCACTGCCTGGCTTCCAGCAACGCCGGAGAAGCGGACAGTTTCGTCGGTGGTGATTTCGCCTTTCGCACCTATTTCCGCGAGGCGCTGGCTGGCCGTCCAGGCAAGGAATTCGCCATCGGCGCCATCAGCAAGAAACCCGGCCTGTATTTTTCCTTCCCGATTCCGCTGGATGGTCGGATTACGGGTGTCGCGGTCACCAAGGTCGATCTGAAATTCCTTTCCCTGTGGCTGAGTCTGGACCAAGCGCAAGTCTTTCTGGTCGACCGCCATGGCGTCATCATCCTGGCGCGCGACAAGAACAAGGAAATGCACGCGCGGCCCGGCGCCGGGGTGCGCCGCCTGAGCGACGCCGACATCCACGCCCGCTATCAGCGTGATGCGATTCCCGACCTCGGCCTGATTGCTTCGGGCGATTCCGAACACCCCGGCCTGCTTCGTTTATCCGAAGACCCGACCCCGTTGTTGCTGCATTCCGCCGCCATTCCCGAGCAGGAAATCAGGGTGGTGCTGGCGCAACCACTGCCCGGATTGCTGGAACTGGATGCTCAGCGTCGCTGGCTGTTCAGCGCCATGGCTGTAGTCGGCGCGTTGCTGATCAGTCTGGTCGCTGGCACGCTGGTTTACCTGCGCGTCATCCACGCCGAGCGGCGGAAGCTGGATGACATCGTCGCGACCCTGGCCGACTGGGTCTGGGAAGTGGATGCACAGGGCCGCTACACCTATGTCGCCGGCAACTCGGCAGCCATGCTCGGCTACCAGCCGGAGGAATTGCTGGGACGCACGCCATTCGATCTGATGTCGGCCGACGAAGCTGCCAGGGTGGGCGGCCTGTTTGCCGACATCATTCAACGCAAGGCGGCCTTTTCCGACCTGGAGAACGTCAACCTGCGCAAGGATGGCGGCATCGGCCACCTGGCTACCAGCGGTGTGCCGATCCTGGGCCGGAACGGCGAACTGCTCGGGTATCGCGGCACCGACCGCAATATCACGGAGCGCAAGCGCATCGAGGCGGAGTTGGAACAGCACCGGCAAAACCTGGAGCAACGCGTAACCGAACGCACCGCCATGCTGCAAGCGACCCTGCAACGCCAGCAAGAGACCGAGCATGCGATGGGTCAGGTCGGCATCGCGATCGAATGGGTGGATGCCGAAACCGGCGCGCTCCTCCATGTCAACCAACGTTGCTGTGAAATGCTCGGCTACAGCCAGGAGGAATTGCTCGACCGGCGGCTGCCCGACATCGACCCGAACATCCCTGCCGCAGCGTTCCAGACTTTCGTCGCCCCGCTCATCGCGCAGGGCAGCGCCCGTTTCGACAGTCTGCATCGCCACAGCGATGGCCATCTGATCCCGGTTCAGGTTTTCCTCTACTACACCGCCGATACGCCGGAAACCGCCGCGCATTTCGTCGCGTTCGTGTCGGACATCAGCGACCGCAAGGAAGCGGAGCGCGCGATGCAGGAGGCCAAAACCGCCGCGGAAGCTTCCAACCAGGCGAAATCGAGTTTCCTGGCCAACATGAGCCACGAAATCCGCACCCCGATGAACGCCATCATCGGCATGACCGAACTGTGCATCGGCACCGACCTGACCGCCAGGCAACACAATTACGTCGCCAATATCAAGGCCGCCTCCGAATCGTTGCTCTACATCATCAACGACATCCTCGACTACTCGAAGATCGAGGCGGGCAAGCTGAGCATGGAAGCGGTGCCGTTCGAGCTGGACGGCGTACTCGACAACGTCACCACGCTGCTGGCGCGCAAGGCCGAGGAACAGGGCATCGAGATCGCTTATGAGATCGACCACAGTATTCACGATCTTCTGGTGGGCGATCCAGTCCGTCTCGGTCAGGTGCTGGTCAACCTGATCGGCAACGCTCTGAAATTTTCCAGCGGCGGCAATGTCATCCTGGCCATCCGGATGAGCGAGCGCGGCAAGGATGAGGTCGAGCTTCACTTCAGCGTCAGCGACCAGGGCATCGGCATCACCCCGGAACAGCAGCAAATCCTGTTCGCCGCTTTTACCCAGGCAGATACCTCCACCACCCGGCGCTATGGCGGCACCGGCCTGGGCCTGGCGAT
>CAMDHJ010000007.1 GCA_945897865.1 Tepidiphilus sp. J10 | reverse complement strand
AGATCATGGCTGGCGAAACCAAGCGTGAGATCGAAACCGTTGTCGAGCAGGAAACAGGCCAGATCAGCCGTGTCATGCAGGCGATGAGCGCCACCGACGGCGGCCTGACGATGCAGGAATGGGACAAGATCAAGGCCGAGGAAGCTGCTACGGTCGCGCAGTCGGCTTTGACCAGCGAGGTAAACGATGGCGTTGCGCCAGCCGCCGCAAGCGAGGAAACCAAAGCAGTTCCGTCGGTTTCACAAGCCGCCGCGCCTCCTACAGACACTAAAGTCGCTAGCTGAACCGCATGAGCATCGATGGTACTGAAACCTTTATTTCGCATTTGATCGAACTGCGCGATCGCCTGCTGAAGGCGGTCATTGCCTGGATTGTATTGTTTGTCTGTCTGTTTCCATTTGCCGGTGATCTCTACGCGGTGCTGGCGCAGCCTTTGCTGGACAAGTTGCCGCAAGGCGGCCAGATGATCGCAACCGAAGTGGTGACGCCATTCTTTGTGCCGATCAAGGTGGCGATGATGACCGCTTTTCTTGGTGCGCTGCCCGTGATCCTTTATCAGATATGGGCATTCATCGCCCCCGGTTTGTATGCGCATGAACGCAAGCTGGTCATACCGATGGTTATTGCCAGTCTGGTGCTGTTTGCCTGCGGCATGGCGTTCGCTTACTTCCTGGTTTTCCCGGTGGTATTTGGCTTTATTGTCGGAATCGCACCAGTGGGCGTGGCGGTGATGACCGATATCGGCAAATACCTGGATTTCGTCATCACCATGTTCCTGGCCTTCGGAATCACCTTCGAAGTGCCCATCGTGGTGGTCGCGCTGGCCATCACCGGCATGGTCGAAATCGCCAAGTTCAAGGAAGCGCGGCCTTACGTCATCGTCGGGGCTTTTGTCATCGGTGCCATCTTTACGCCACCGGATGTCATTTCCCAGATCATGCTGGCGGTGCCGCTGTGGCTGCTTTATGAGATTGGCATTGTCATTGCGGGTTGGATGGTCAAGACACGGGCAAAGGCGCCGCAGGTAGAGGACGAGCCTTACTCGCCGATGTCCGAGGCTGATCTGGATGGTGAATTGGATCGCATTGAAGAAGAGCAGAAAAAACTGACTTGATGTGCAGTTCTGGTGCACTTCAAACAATAGCGCCCCATCAAGGGGCGTTATTGTTTTCGGGGGTGATGCCACTGCTGCAAATGAATGTGTGTTTAGACTGAGGTATGCACAAGGTTAATGAAAAATTTCATCCGAAAAAGATAGATAAGCCATTGTTTTGTTTTGGTGAGTGATGCGATGTATGCAAAATAGGTGCGTTGCGCCCCAATATGAGGCACAACTTTTGCTTTGACTGCTCGGTTTGACGAATTTAGACCTTTCAGGAGTGAGATTCATGGTGGACGCATTCAAATCAGGGGCAGATGTCCTGTTCATCTTGCTGGGCGCAATCATGGTGCTGGCCATGCACGCTGGTTTTGCCTTTCTGGAGTTGGGCACTGTACGCAAGAAAAACCAAGTCAATGCGCTGGTCAAAATCCTGACCGATTTTTCTGTCTCCACGATTGCCTATTTTTTCATCGGATACAGCATCGCCTATGGGGTCAATTTCCTCAGTGGAGCTGAACATCTGATTCAGAAGAACGGTTACGACCTGGTCAAATTCTTCTTCCTGCTAACCTTCGCCGCCGCGATCCCGGCCATCGTCTCTGGCGGTATCGCCGAACGCGCCCGTTTCAATCCGCAGCTGGCGGCCACATTCATTTTGGTTGGATTCCTCTATCCGTTTTTTGAAGGTATGGCGTGGAACAACAACTATGGATATCAGGATTGGGTCGAAGCCACTTTTGGCGCCAAATTCCATGACTTCGCCGGTTCGGTCGTCGTGCATGCGATGGGCGGCTGGATTGCCTTGCCGGCGGTGATCCTGCTTGGCGCCCGCAGTGGGCGCTATCGCCAAGATGGCGGGGTGGCTGCGCATCCGCCGTCGAGCATTCCTTTCCTGGCTCTGGGCGCCTGGATACTGACGGTGGGTTGGTTCGGTTTCAACGTGATGTCGGCGCAGACATTGGAAGCCGTATCCGGCCTGGTTGCGGTGAATTCATTGATGGCGATGGTCGGTGGCACGCTGGCCGCGTTGTTGGTCGGCAAGAATGACCCCGGCTTCATTCACAACGGTCCACTCGCTGGTCTGGTCGCTGTCTGCGCCGGTTCCGATCTGATGCATCCGCTCGGCGCCCTGGCTACCGGTGCCATCGCGGGTGGTCTGTTCGTGATCATGTTTACCATCACGCAAAACAAATGGAAGATCGACGATGTACTTGGCGTTTGGCCGTTGCATGGCCTTTGCGGTGCCTGGGGTGGTATTGCGGCTGGCATATTCGGCTTGCAGAGCTTAGGGGGGCTCGGCGGCATCAGCTTCAGCGCACAACTGGTAGGCACGCTGACGGGCGTGCTGATCGCCCTGATTGGGGGCGCGGTGGTCTATGGTGCACTGAAACTGGCAATAGGCTTGCGCCTGGATACCGAAGAAGAGTTCAACGGAGCTGACCTGTCGATACACAAGATTTCAGCGACGGCGGAGCGGGAAACCAATTGGTAAGTCTTTTGTGGTTCTTCATAAAAAAGACCGGAAATGATTAATAAAGATTAGAAATTTTCGAGAGCGGCCTAGAACAAAGTTTCGAACCGCTCTTCGCTTCATCCACTTAGCCTCATTTTGGCCGCTCGACTCGGCTCGTGTTTTTGCCCTTCGGTGAGTGAGATGGAGCACTACTGCCTGTCCTATGGCGCATTCAGCGGGAATTTACTTTGACTTCTACGTAGTGTTCCCGATGGTCGTTCAGTAGGCGGATCACCCGCCCTTCCAGCTCAACGCCATCGACGCTGAGACCCGCCGCGCCATCCTGCACGACGATGATGTGATACACCGTTTCGCGGAAGCGGTAATGCAGCTTGAAGCCCGGCCAGTGAGCCGGCAAGCAGGGGGTGATGTGCAGCTTGTCCACTTCCAGGCGCAATCCCAGCAGCGATTCGACGATGAGCCGGTACATCCAGCCGGCGGAGCCGGTGTACCAGGTCCAGCCACCGCGGCCGGTGTGGGGCGATACGGCGTAGATGTCGGCGGCCATGACATAGGGTTCCACTTTGTAAACCGCGATGGCGTCGGTGGATTTGGCGTGGTTGGCGGGGTTGATCAGGGTGGTGATTTCCCAGGCGCGGCGGTTGTCGCCAAGTGCAGCGAAGGCCATTGCCGCCCAGATCGCGGCGTGGGTGTACTGGCCGCCGTTTTCGCGTACACCGGGCACGTACCCTTTGATGTAGCCGGGGTCGAGGTCGGTCTGGTCGAACGGCGGGTCGAGCAGTTGCACCAAGCCCGCTTCGCGGCGGACCAGGCGTGCGTCCAGCGCCTGCATGGCGCGGCGGGAACGCTCGCTGCTGTTGACTCCCACCGAGATGCCGGACAGCACCGACCAGCTTTGCGATATGGAGTCGATCTGGCATTCGCTGTTGCCGGCCGATCCCAGCGGCGTGCCGTCGTCGAACCAGGCGCGGCGATACCAGTCGCCGTCCCAGGCGTGCTGTTCGATGTTGTCGCGCAGACGCTGGCCTTCGGTTGCGCAGAATTCGGCGAAATCGGGGTCGTCGTGTTGCTGCGCCAGTGTGCCGAACTGGCGCAGCACTTCGATCAGGAAGAAGCCTAGCCAGACGCTTTCGCCCTTGCCGTGGATGCCGACTCGATTCATGCCGTCGTTCCAGTCGCCGGAGCCGATCAGTGGCAGGCCGTGTTCGCCGAAGCGCATGCCATAACGGATGGCGCGAAGGCAGTGTTGATACAGGCTTTCCGTGCCCGAGGCTGAGCCGGGCAGGTCATAGTAGGACTCGTCGTCCGGATTGAGCGGGCGGCCTGCCAGGAACGGCACAGCTTCCTCCAGCACGCCGGTGTCGCCGCTGCACAGCACATAGCGGCTGGTGGCCAGCGCCAGCCACAGGTAATCGTCGGAACAATGGGTGCGCACGCCGCGTCCGGCGGGCGGATGCCACCAGTGCTGCACATCGCCTTCGCTGAACTGGCGACTGGCGCTCAACAGCAGTTGCGCGCGCAGCAAGCCGGGTTCGTTGTGCACCAGCGCCATCGCATCCTGCAACTGGTCGCGGAAGCCGAAGGCGCCGCCGGACTGGTAATAGCCGCTGCGCGCCCACATGCGGCAGGCCAGGGTTTGATACAGCAGCCAGCCGTTGGCCAGTACGTTGAGCGATTCATCCGGCGTTTCCACCTGCACCGCGCCCAGGCTGTGGTTCCAGAACGCCCAGACCGCTTCCAGCGTGCGACGGGCGGCGTCGTTGCCACGGAAGCGATGCACCAGACGATTGGCGTCTTCAGCACCCGGTATGCCTCCCACGCCCAAACGGAACACGATCTCGCGCGTCTGCCCGTCGCCCAGATTGACGCCGACCTGCAGCGCGCAGCACGGGTCCAGCCCGCTGCCCAGCTTGCCGGAAAGATGCGTGCGGCCGAGTGCCGCCGGGTTTTTCAGGCTGCCGTTGCGGCCGATGAATTCGGCGCGGTCGCAGGTGAAGCTGCGCTGCGGGTCGTCCACATCAAAGAAGGCGACGCGGTCGGGAAATTCCGTGTTGTAGGCATTGCGCGCGTAGATCGCGCCGCTGGCGGCATCGACTTCGGTGGCGACGTGCATCGCGGTCTTAGGCCGTAGATCGCCCAACACCCATTCCACATAGCCAGTGGCCGACAGACGCCGCGCGCGGCCGGACTGGTTGTGTAGTTTGAGCACGGCGAACTTCACCGGCGCGTCGGTGGCGACATAGATCCACAACTCGGAATGGATGCCGCTTTCGGTATGTTCGAACACGCTGTAGCCGAAGCCGTGCCGGCTGACGTAAGGCGTCGCACCGCGCCGGGGCAGCGGCGTCGGTGACCAGAACTGGCCGGTGTCCTCGTCACGCAGATAGAACGCTTCGCCGCCGGTGTCGCTGACCGGGTCGTTGTCCCATGGCGTCAGGCGGAATTCGTGCGCGTTCTCGGCCCAGGTGTAGGCCTGGCCGCTTTCGGAAATGACGCTGCCGAATTGCGCATTGGCCAGCACGTTGACCCACGGCGCCGGAGTCAGTTGCTCCGGCGTGGTGGTGATGACGTATTCGCGACCATCCGGCGTGAAACCGCCGATGCCGTTGGCCAGGATCAGCTCGCGTTGCGGCAAGTTGAAGGCGGCGGGCAATTCTGGCCTTGGCACCTTCCACGGCAATCTTGGCACGCGCACCACCGGCGGCAAGGGGCGGTCGAGTTGTTCCGCCAGCGTGCCCCAGTTGTCGCTCAGAATGACGCGGGCGACGGTCTGGAACAGCGTGCGGTCTTCCTCGGAAATCTGCTCCGCCGAACGGATGAAGATGCCGCCCGGCCGGTCGATGATCTGGCTTTCCAGGCCCACCGCGACCAGGCCGAGAATCTGGTCCTGCAAGGCCTGGCGATAACCGGCGCGATCCTCGTTCCAGATCACCAGGTCGACCACCAGCCCCTTCAGCCGCCAGTAGGCATGCGCCTGAATCAACTGGCGCACCAGTTCGATGTTGGCCAGGTCGCCGATCTGCAGCAGCACGATCGGCAGGTCACCGGAAATGGCATAGCCCCAGAGGCCGGACTGGCCGCGCCGGTTCTTCATCAAGACGCCGCTGTCGGCGCGCAAGCCGGCATGCGCGTAGAGGATCGAATTCGCCAGACGCCCGTAAAGCTGGGCGTCGGCCTCGTTGGCGTTGATCTGGCGCAACAGCACCTGGGCGTGGGTCCAGGCCAGCTCGAAGACGCGATCGGCTAGCCGGCGATCCTGATATTTCTCGACCAGATTGAGCACCGCCGCGCGGCTGTCGCCGATACCGAACACCAGATCGATGCTGGCCGACTGTTCCGGCTGCAGCGTGATGCGGCAGCGGATCGCGACAACCGGGTCGAGCACCGAACCCTGGCTGCCGGACAACGCGCCATCCTGCTCCATGGCCTGCGGCGACGCGGCGATACGGCCGCGACCGATGAAGCGGGCGCGATCCGTTTCGAAAGACAGTGATTCGACCTCGGCATCGTGTACCGACATCAGATGGAACAGCCAGGGAGAATGCTCTTCGCGCGAGCGTGGCCGCCGGGTGCAGAGGATGGCCTGGCGCGATTCGATGATCTCGCTCTGCACGAACAGATTGCTGAAGGCCGGATGCAGCGCATCGGCGGCGGGTGTCGCCAGCACCACTTCGGCATAGCTGGTGATTTCGATCGTGCGCGGCGCGTCGCCCCGGTTGGTGATGCGGACCCGGCGCAATTCGATGTCGTCTTCCGGCGAGACGACGATATCGGTGTGGGTCTCCAGATCGAAGTCTTCGCCCCGGCTATGGCTGCCAACATCATGCCGGCGGAATTCGGCGCGGCCTTCCGAGAAGATCGCTTCGTAATGCGTGGCGCGGCGCTGCGTCGGCTGGTGCGCGGTGGACCAGGTCGCGCCGCTGGCCACGTCATGCAGATAGGTGAAGGTGCCCCAGGCATCGCGCACGCTGTCTTCCCGCCAGCGTGTCACCGCCAGGTCGTTCCAGCGGCTGTAACCGCCGCCGGTATGGGTCAGCATGACGTGATAGCGGCCATTCGACAGCAACTGTACTTCCGGTGTCGGCGTATCCAGATTGCGCAAAACGCGGATCGGCATTTCCGGTGTGCTGGTGCCGGTATCGATGCCGGTCAGTTCGGCGGTTTGGGCGTACAGCAGCGAAGCGCGCGGGATGCGTTCCTGCAGCAGCAACAGCGTCGATTGCAGCAGCGGGTCGGCGGCAAAACGTTTCTGCATCGGCCGATCCAGCAACAGATAGGCCAGCGCCAGCAGGCTCATGCCCTGGTGATGCACCATGTAGGAGCGCACCAGCGTCTGTTTTTCGCCGCGTCGCTGACGCAGCGGCGTGTAGTCGATCGCCTCGTGAAAACCGAAGGCGCCTTCAGCCCCGGCCGCGGACAGCCGTTGCAGATTCAGGCAGGCCGCTTCCGGCGCCACCATCAGCGCCATCACCGAAGCATAGGGCGCCACCACGCGATCTTCGCCGAGGCCGCGTTTCAGTCCCAGGCCGGGCACGCCGAACGCGCGGTATTGATAGTTGAGCTGCAGATCGACCGTGTTGTAGCCGGATTCCGAGACACCCCAGGGCAGGCCGAGTTGCTGGCCGTATTCGATCTGCCGCGCCACCGCCGCGCGCGCGGTCTGGTCGAGTAGGGTGTGGTCGTAGGTCGGCATCACCAGTTGCGGCATCAGGTACTCGAACATCGACCCGCTCCACGACAACAGAATCGGTTCACCGCCGGCGCGGGTGAGCAGACGTCCGAGCGCGAACCAGCTCTCCTGCGGCAACTGCCCCTGCGCGATGGCGACGAACACGGCGAGACGCGCTTCCGATGCCAGCAGGTCGTAGAAACTGCTGTCGCGCCGCCGCTCTTCCACGCTGTAGCCGATGACAAGTTGGCGTGCCGCCTTGTCGTACAGGAAACCGTATTCCATGTTGGCCATTTCACCGGCCTGCAACGCCAGTTGCTCGATGCTGGCGATACGCGCCCGGGCATGCGCGCTGCCTTGTTCCAGATCATTGGCGAGGGTATTGAGCCACTGGGTCTGGGCTGAAGATGTGCTTGCATCGAGCCGGCTTGCCAGGCGGTCCGACCAGGCCAGTTTCAGCCCGGCCAGATCGCGCAAGGTCGGTATCAGGTTGATATCGTCAAAACCGCCCAGCCCGACCGGGGCTTCCGGCAGGCCGCTCCAGGGCGCGAGAAAGATCAGTTCCTCGCGCATCGCCTGACATTGCCGGGACAGTGCGCCGGCCCACCAGTTGGCCTGGTTTGCCGGCTCATTGGCAAAATCGTCGGCGAATTCGTCAATGATCGCAGTGGCGTAGCGCGCCAGCCGGTCGAACAGATGCCGAGCCGCTACCAGTGTGAGTTCGTAGGGCGGAAAAGCCGGCGGGGTTTGGCCGGCGCCTTCCGCCGTATGAGCGGCCCACCTTCCGGCGGAAGGCGCGATAAAACTGCTTTTCCGCCCTACGATCTGCGCGGATTCCAACGCCATCTTGAACTGCGTCACCGTCGCCGGTGTCGGTTGGCCCGCCGCCGCGATCAGGATTCCCAACGTGTCGCGCACGCCGTCCAGCGTGCGCGGCGACAGGATCTGCTGGTCCAGCAAGGCCAGGAGGCCGGGGCGTAAAGTCAGCAGATGGCCGGCCAGATTGCCGCTGTCCACCGTCGAGATGTAAGCCGGGTGCAGCGGACGCAGGGTTTGCGTGTCGTACCAGTTGTAGAAATGGCCGCGATGGCGTTCCAGCCCGGCCATGCTGGTCAGCGCGTTGGCAGTGCGTTCGAGCAGTTGCCCGGTCGGGATGTAGCCGAAATCATGCGCCGACAGATTGGCCAGCAGCGACAGGCCCATATTGGTCGGCGAGGTGCGATGCGCCAGCGTGGCGGCGCGGTACTCCTGGTAATTGTCCGGCGGCAGCCAGTGGTCGTCCGGGCCGACGAAAGTCTCGAAATACGCCCAGGTCTTGCGCGCGATGCGGCCGAGGAAACGCGTCTGTTCCGCGCTCAGGCGCGCCACACGACGCGGCAGCGGCAGGCTGAGCCACCAGACGATGGCGGGGGACAGCAGCCACAGCAACAAAATCGGCCCGGCCAGCGGCAGCGCGGCCGGATTCATCACCACCAGCCAACTTGCCGTGGCGATGGCCAGCGCGGGCGCGAACGCCATGCCGTGCAATACAGCGAGCGGATCGTCGCGGCGGCTCGGGTCTTGATCGCCGGAGGCTTTCCATTCCAGCAGCCGTTGCTGCGTGAACAGCAATCGGCCGAGCGTGCGCAGGGCCGCATCCAGGCTGTAAGCCGCTTCATGCGGCAATGTCACCAGCGCAAATCCGGTTTGCAGCAGGCGCTGGACGGCGGCGTGCGCAGTTGCCGCGAAATGCTGGCCGGGGCGCATGTCGGTCGGTTTGCGCAGCACATCCAGCAGGCTGGAAAGCACCGGCGGTATCAGCAGAATGCCGAGTACCGCCAGGGTCCAGAACAGGGGCGAAGCAAACAGCGTCCAGCCTAGCAGCAACAGCAGCGTCAATGCCGCCGGCACCAGACTGCGGCGCAGGTTATCCAACAACTTCCAGCGCGACAGCAGGGTCAGCGGATTTCGCTGCCAGCGCCCATTCGCCCCCGGCGCCCAGGGCAGCAGCCAGGCGACGAGCTGCCAGTCGCCGCGGATCCAGCGATAGCGTCGCTCCACGTCGGCGCCGTAGCGGGCCGGATATTCCTCGTACAACTGCACGTCGCTGAGCAAGCCGGCGCGGGCGTGGCAGCCCTCCAGCAGGTCGTGGCTGAGTATGCGATTTTCCGGGAAGCGGCCGGACAGCGCCTGTTCGAACGCGGCAACGTCGTAAATGCCCTTGCCGATGAAGGAACCTTCCTGGAACGCGTCCTGATACACATCGGACACCGCCCGCGTGTACGGGTCGATGCCCGGCTCGCCGCTATTCAGGCGGGCATAGCGCGATTGATTGGCGACCGGCAGGCTGGAGCTGACGCGCGGTTGCAGGATGCCGTAGCCGGCGCGGACGCGGCCCAGTACCGGGTCATAGATGGCTTGATTGAGCGGGTGCGCCATGGCGCCGATGAATTGCTGCGCGGCTTCGCGCGGCAACTGCGTGTCGGTATCCAGCGTGATGACATATTTCACGCCGGCCAGGCTGGCGATGTCGCCGATCAGCAACGAGAAAGCATCGGATCGACCTGTGCGCAGCAAGGTGTTCAGGTCCGCCAGCTTGCCGCGCTTGCGCTCGTAGCCCATCCAGATGCGGTCATGCGGGTTCCACCGGCGCGGGCGATGCAGCAGAAAGAAGACATCATCTCGGCCCGCCGCGTATTGCGTGTTCAACGCAGTGATACGCTCCGCCGCCAAGGCCAGCAATGACGCGTCTTGCGGCAGGGTTTCCTCGGCGGCATCGCGAAAATCGGTCAACAGCGCGAAGTGCAGATGGGCATTGCGATTGGCCAGAAAACGCACTTCCAGCGCCTCGACCAGATGCTCGACGTTTTGCGGGCTGCTCAGCAGCGTCGGCACCGCCACCAGCGTGCGGTATTGCGGCGGGATGCCGTTGGAAAAATCCATGCGCGGCAGCGGCCGCGGCGACGCCAGCGAGGTGGTCAGCCAGTTCACCAGCGCGGTCGCAAGCTGGCCCGTGGCGAGCAGGGCGAGGAGGCCGGTCAGCAGCAACACCCAGACGTTGACGCCGTTCAGCCAGGCCCGCGCCACCAGCCCGGCGCTGAGCAGCAGCGTCAACAGCGTGATCGCGCCGAGATACCACAACAAGGGGGTCCGGCTGGCGCCGCGCCGCAGCCGGGTGGTGAACGGCAAATGCGCGCCACAAGCCTGTTCCAGCTCGTGGCGGCCGCGGTCGATCAGGTAATAACCGACATGCGAGCGGCGGTCGGTTTTTCCCAGCGTTTCAGCGCTCGCTCGTGCCAGCTCAATGGCCTTGTCGGCCACGCTGGCTTCCGCCAGCTTGCTGGTGTTGACGCACACCTTGGCGATGGACTCCACCATGTGGCGATAGCCGTCGCGGCTGGCGAAATCCATGCTGGCGTAGGCCACGGCCGGATCGTTGCGCAACGTACTGTCGACCACGCTCATCGCCTCGACGAACTCGCGCCAGTCCTGCGTGCTCAACAGGCGCAGGCTGCCGATGCTGTTGCTGATCGAAACCTGATCGGCGGCTTGCTGCTGGTTGCCGGCGCGCACCACTTGTTCGATGTTGAGCCCGCCATCGGCCAGTTGCTGCTCGATCCAGGTCAGCGGTAGGCTCAGTGACGGACCCTGGCCTTGCAGGCGACGCGCCAGTTCCGAGATGAACGGCGGCGACATCGGTGGTTTCGAGTGCGCCATGTCGGCGATCACCAGAATCAGATTTTTCGGATCCCGATGCGAAATCTCGCTCAGCGTCTCCGCCCAGCCGACGGCCAGATCGCGTTCCCTTCTGCCCGCCGAAATGCGCACCGCCACTCGGCGCAGATTCTCGATCAACGCCAGACGCAGCATGATCGGAATTGCCCACAACTCACCCAGGCGCAACGGCGTCACGGTCTGATAAGTGGCGACAAAGCGGCGCAGGCTGTCCGGGTCGACGCGTCCGTCGCCATGCGCGATGGTTTCCAGCGCGATGTCATATACGCGAGGCAAGCCGCTGGAAACGCCATCGGCCAGGCTGGGCAGCTCGCGGCTATAGCCCCTGGGCAAGTGGCGGCGGGCGGTGCGTATCTGTTCTTCGATCAGATACAGGTTGTCGAGCAGCCATTCGGCGGCCGGGGTGATGCGGTGCTTCGCCGCCACCGCCAGAGTGAGTTGGCGGCAGGTCTCGACCAGCACCGCCTCGTTGGCATCGAGTCGCGCCAGCAACTGGTCCGGCTGCCGTCCCACTGCGATGCGGTGCGCGTCGGCCAGGCGTGCGCCGTGCTGCGCCATCTGGTCGGCGCTGAACAGCTCGGCGCGCAGCGGTGCTTCATCAAGCGATGCATTAGGTGGCATGCCGCGACTGCGCAGCCGCGATTTGATCTGTCGCCAATATTCGGGGAGCTTTACCATGGTGAGCCCTTTAGTCCCCCAGCAATTCAGCCACCGGTTCAAGTTGCTCGACATGCTGCGCCACCACTTTGATCAGCACCGTGATCGGCATGCTCAGCAACATGCCCCAGACACCCCAGAGCCAGGTCCAGAACAACAGCGAAACGAACACCGCCGCGGTATTCATGCGGGCGATGCGACCGGTCAGCCAGGTGGTGATGAAGGTGCCGACGAGGGTCGCGATCAGCAGCGAAACGCCGGCAGCCAGCAACGCCGGCGTCAGGCTGTCGAACTGCAGGAAGGCGACCATGCCGATGGCGGCGGCGGTAACGGCCGGACCGAAGTAGGGGATGACGTGGAGCAAACCGGCGGCTACCGCCC
Organism: Tepidiphilus sp. J10; assembly: GCA_945897865.1. Classification (GTDB taxonomy): domain Bacteria; phylum Pseudomonadota; class Gammaproteobacteria; order Burkholderiales; family Thiobacillaceae; genus PFJX01. The sequence continues at coordinate 40,881 of CAMDHJ010000007.1, read as the reverse complement.
AGGCGCCGGCGTTATCGAGGCCGATCCAGCGCAATGCGAACCAGGTCAGCAAGCCCACCAGCACGTTGGTCGCCAGCAGCATCAGCATGTAGCGCTGGATCGAGGCGTTGATGTCGTCGAGGATATGGACGGCGATCTTCTTGTTCGACAACGAAGGTCCGGTGAGTCGCACCAGCTTGCGCTTATAGGTGTCGCCGGAGAGCAAAAGAAAATAAGTCAGGAACAACACCATGGCGGTCTGGCCGATCATCCCGGCCGCCCCCATCGAGCCCGACCACAGGATATCGCCGAATTTGAAGCCGGGCGTCTCGATCACCACGCGCGTCGCGCGCTGTTTCTGCGGTATCGCCATGCCGGCTGCCTGGCTGGTCGCTTGCTCCAGTTCGCTGGCGGCGGTCTGGATCTTCTGCATCGTGCTGTCCCGGCCCTGACGCAGACTGGCGACCCCGGTCGACAACTCGCTCACCGCCGCCGGCAGTTGTTCGAGGATGGTCCGCACCTGACCGCGCAAGGCGAAACTGCCCAGCACGAGCGCAGCCACGCCCGCCGCCATGATCAGCGTGGCGCCCGCCACACGCGGAATCTTGATCCGCTCCAGCCAGACCACCAGTGGGTTGAGGGTATAGGCGAACAGGATGCCGACGAGCAGGGAAATAACGAAGCTCTGCGCCCACTCCAGCGCAAAGACCACCGCCACCGTGGCCAGGATGGTCAGCGCCAGGCCATGTCCGGCGACCGGCAAGCGGATGGCGGCTGGTTGCGTAATGGGCTCGTTGCTTTGCGCAACTTCCGCTTCAGACATGGCAACCGGCATGGCTATCCACCTTTTGGATCGGGCGGCGCCGGCTGCAGGCTGCCGAACCCCAGTGCGTACTGGCGAGTGAATTCCGCCCCGAGAAAGAAAATCTGCGCCGAGTAATACACCCAGAGCAGCAAGGCGATCAGCGACCCGGCGGCGCCGAAGCTGGAAGCGACACCACTGTTGCCCAGGTAGAGGCCGATGGCATATTTGCCCAGGCTGAACAGCCCGGCCGTGAACAGTGCGCCGATCCAGACGTCGCGCCAGGACAGCGGCGCATCCGGCAGCGTCTTGTAGATCACCGCGAACAGACCGGCGATGACCGCGAAAGAAATACCCGATGTGGTGGTTGTGAGCATTTCATACGAACCGCCCCATATTTCGCCGGCATAGCGTTCGAACATGGCCAGCACGGCGCTGATCACCAGCGAGACCAGCAGCAGAAAGGCCAGCACCAGCACCAGACCGAACGACAGCAGCCGGGTTCGCACCAAGATGCGGAAAACCGACCGGCTCGATTCTTCAATGCCCCACAACTCATCCAGACTGCCCTTCAACTCGACAAAGACACTGGTGGCGGCGAGCAGCAGCAGCACGCTGGCGACCAGCGTCGCGATCAGGCCGGAAGCGGGGTTGCGCGCGCCGGCCAGCAGGGCTTGCACAGCCTGCGCGCCATTCGGCCCGATCAAGCCTTCCACCTGGGCGACGATCTCGCCCTGCGCCGCCTCCGCGCCGAAGAAATAGCCGGCGAACGCGATCGCCAGCACCAGGATCGGCGTGATGGAAAACAAGGTATAGAAAGCCAGCGCGGCGCCCTTGCTGTCAGCCCGATGATCAAACCAGGATTTCAGGGACTGGATCAGGACGATCTGAAAACGCCTGATCCATTGTGCAGGTGCGAATGCATTCGTACAGCCACGCTTGATTGTTCGAATGGATTCGTATCTACCCTCAGACTCACGCTGGAATTGAGGTTGCAAAACAGCCTCCAAACGGTTGCAGTTGGCCCGACTGTAGGTGCGAATTTATTCGCACAATCAACAGCTTGCGTGCGAATGAATCTGCACCTGCATCCTTAACGCAAGCAATTGAAATTTCACATCATTCCACGCCAACTGCGGTTATTGAGTTGACTTACTTGAGACGCATATCGTTGGTGACGCCCTTCACACCGCCGACGTTGCGCGCCAGTTCAACCGCCTTGTTTGCCGAGGCCTGCGAACTGACGAAGCCGCTCAACTGGACGACACCCTTGAAGGTCTCGACGTTGATTTCGGTCGCCTTGGTCAGGTCATTCTCAAACAGCGCTGCCTTGACCTTGCCGGTGATGACGCTGTCATCGATGTACTGGCCGGCGCCTTCAGTCGTCGGCGTGGATGAGCAACCCACGACGGAGCCCATCGTAAAGGTCACTGCAGTGGCCAGGAAAACAGCGGAAAGGTATTTGTTGACTTGTTTCATGGTGATTCTCCAGATGGTTGTAATAAAGGGTTTCTCCAGCACGCTGTCGGAACCTGATTGGCAGCGTAGAGGGATAGGGCGGGGCGCTCGGTACGCTTCCGCACATAACGAAATTATTTTTCTTGTGCGGGTGCGAAGCCGCAGGGCGAACTTCAAGCGGTCGATCAGGGATCAGGTCAAGCCGGATAGTGGTTGGGATGGCGTGCATGGCAGCATGCCTATTTCAACGCGGATTCCCGCTGCACCCGCAGATTGCCTTCCCAACTGCAGCCGAGGGAGCCGCAGCGGAAGCGGTAGACCGGCATGAAAAAATTGACGAAGCGATCGAACGGTCGCCGTTGGACGCGGTGTGCCGCGCCGCTGCAGCAGGGGCATATGCCGCTGTAGGCTCCTGGCGCCGGGATCAAATGGGCAAGACTCGTCATGCATAAAGTCCTTTCAGGAATAGGCGGCCCCGATGCTGTTCACGGCGACGTGCCGCGCCCAGATCAAGGCCGGAGAGCGTGGATTGCAAGTCAGTCCTTGCTGCTCTCTTCAAACTGCTTGATCTGCTTTTCGGCTTCATCTTTTGTGATGCCATAAGCTTCCTGAATCTTGCCCGTCAGCTCGATGCGCTTGCCGGCGATTACATCGAGATGGTCGTCGGTCAGTTTGCCCCACTGCGCTTTCACTTTGCCTCTGAATTGGTTCCAGTTGCCTTCAGCGATATCCCAGTTCATTTCAATCTCCTTGTGTTTGCATTCGACCGGCGGAATCGCCCATCGAGCATCCTTCGTCGCCGCAGGCCGTTGCACATAGGACAGCGGCAGGCCTGACTGATTCTGGAATTCCGGATGCAGATTGCAGGCTGATCGCAAATCCGGCGTTAGTCGGTGCGTTGGCGAACATGACACGACGGTTTCGCGCTGCTGCCCGCTCTTCTTCCGCCGCACGCAAGCGAAACGGCCCCGCAGGGCCGTTTCGCTGCATTTGCACCCTTTGGCTTATTCCCTGGGTTCGCCGAGCTCGTTGACGGTGACGCTGGGGCCCGGATTGGCGGTCATCTGCAGGCGATGTTCGCGGCCACGGAAGGTGTAGCTGACATCCCAGTATTCGGGTTTGGCATAGCGGTGGGTGTTGGCGCAATGCTGAACATCCTGGGTTACCACCTCCTGTTCGTTACGGTCGCGATTGATGTTGGCGCCCAGCAAGGCACCGCCTACCGCGCCACCGGCCGTGGCAAGGTCCTGGCCGCTGCCGCCGCCGAACTGGTGGCCGAGGACGCCACCGATCAAGGCGCCGACAATCGCCCCGGGGGCGTTTGAGCGAGATTTTTCCTGCACGACTTGTTCGCGTTCGACCCAGCAGCGCTGCTCGGGCGGTCCGACTACCGCGCGCACCGACGTGACGTTCGCTTCGTAAGTCCGCTCGTTGTAGCGGCGGTGAAAATCGTAGGGTGCTGCCGGCCTGGTCAGATAGGGATTTGCATTCGGATGAGAGTTGCCAAAATTGCGCGCATCGGAGCGCTGATGCTGATCCGCTGCCACGCTGGGCTGCTGCAAATAGGGGTTGTTATGAGGTTTGGCCATGGGATGACCATTACCATTTTGGATATGGCTCATCAGCCGCACCGATGAAACACTGTTGTTCAAGCCCATATCGCCCAACGAGGCATATTTACCCGGACGCAGGAAGACGCAGCGTCCCTCAAACCGGGCATCTTCGCAAACCTGCCACCAGTCACGGTCAACCACGACTGACGAAGCGCGGTCATTGAAGCCAATTTTTTTGAAATTTTCGATCTGTTGTTCGGTATTGAAGGATCGACCTTTGAAGTCTTCACGTTCGTAAAAAGTGACTTCCGCAGCCGCTTGAGTGGCGAAAGCCACACCGGCCAGCGCCAGCGCGTTTCTCAAAATTGCATTCATGAATTTCTCCTGAGGGATAAAGATAGGTCTGAAGCCGAGGTTGACGGGATTGCGACCCCGACCGTCGAGGCAATCAGGCAACCATCATTGCGAGTCTTTGCGCCGCAGTCTGTGCGGGCACGAACATAGCGAATCGGTATCGCCCCCGCGAAGGTGAAACAGGGAGTAGGAGCGTCCGCTTGCGGCACGATTTCCTGCGCGGTTCGCGCCAGGCGCAGTCAATCGCCGTCTTTGTAATTCCTTGTGTTCGCTAACGAACTGAACTGCTTGGGTATTCGGTACAAGCTATCCATGTACTGATTGCGGCATCCGGATCGGACCGGTCGGTTATTGAGTCGGATCGCTATTTCCGTGAATCCGACGCTCCCGCGCAGGTGGGAGCCCAGGGTCGGTCGGCTGCGCAATGAATTGCTGGAGGCTTGATGATCTCGTCGTTCCTGAATTTTCTGCCCGCGTGCCGATGGCTGGCCATCTCACTGCTCCTGCTGGCGGGTTGCAGCAGCTTGCCGAAGATCGTGCCCGATCTGGCGCGGCATCCCGGCCTGCCGGTGCAGATGGAAGGCGCGCGTGGCGCGCTGTCGGTGGCGCAAACCAAGGCGATTCTCGGTCGGCTGGAAAGTCACAGTGTGGAGACCGGCATCTTCGAGCGCCACCTGGCGGTCGAAGAATCCATCGTCGGCAGTCCGCTGACCACCGGCAACGATGTGCGGTTGTTGCAGGACGGTCCGGCCACCTATCAGGCGATGTTCGCGGCTATCGACGCGGCGGTGGACCATATCAACCTGGAAACCTACATCCTGGACGACGACGAGATCGGCCAGCGTTTCGCCCAGGCATTGATCGCCAAGCAACAACAGGGCGTGCAGGTCAACCTGATGCACGACAGTGTCGGCACCATTGACACCCCGACGGACTTCTTCCAGCAACTGACCGACAGCGGCATCCAGGTACTCGAATTCAATCCGATCAACCCTTTGGAGACGCGCAAGGAATGGACGCTGAATCAGCGCGACCACCGCAAGTTGCTGATCGTCGATGGCAGCACAGCGTTTCTCGGCGGCATCAACATCAGCAGCGTCTACTCTGGTGGTTCGTTCAGCAAGCGGTTACGTCTCAAGCCCGACCGCGGACCCGACGGCCGCCTGGCCTGGCGCGATACCGACCTGCAACTGCAAGGGCCGGTAGTGGCCGAGTTCCAGAAACTATTCATCAGCGCCTGGGAAAACCAGAAGGGCGCGCCGCTGGCCGAGAAGAACTACTTTCCGCCGCCCAAAATCGCCGGCGACCAAGTGGTGCGCGCGATCGGCAGTTCGTCCGAAGAACCATTCAGCCTGATCTATGCCACGCTGCTTTCGGCGATCGGCAGCGCCGAAACCAGCGTGCATATCACCAACGCCTATTTCGTTCCCGACCCGCAATTGCTCGCAGCGCTCGAAGCCGCCGCCCGGCGTGGCGTCGGCGTCACCCTGATCCTGCCAAGCCGAACCGATTCCTGGCTGGTGTTCCACGCCGGGCGCGGCTACTACGCGCGGCTGTTGCGCGCGGGCGTGAAAATCTTCGAGCGGCGCGGTGTCATCCTGCATTCCAAGACGGCGCTGATCGACGGCGTCTGGGCCACGGTCGGCTCGACCAACCTGGACTGGCGCAGCTTCCTGCACAACCACGAGTTGAATGCTGTGGTGCTCGGCTCGGCGTTCGGCAAACAGGTGCAGGCGATGTTTGCCAAGGATCTGGCGATGTCCGATGAAATCACTTTGGAGCAGTGGCGCAAGCGCGGGCTCAATCCGCGCCTGAAGGAGTGGTTCGCCCGGGTCTGGGAGTACTGGCTATGAACCTGCCCGGTAGCGAAACACGTCGGGCGGAAAAGCGGCCTTATCGCGCCTTCCGCCGGATGTTGCTCATGCGGCGGATAACGCCGGCAAAAGGACGCCGGCTCACCCGTCCTACGCAAGCTGGCTATGAACCTGACACGCAGCGGCGAAGCACTCAAGCAGCCGGCGAAATTCGATGGAGTACTATCGAACGGCAGTGCGCCAGCCAGGCGCCGGGATGAAGTCATGAATAAGAGCAACGCAGCGAAATTAACCCGGCCTGAATCATTGGTCATTCCGATCAATACTCCCGACGCCAACTTCCCCATCGTCGGCATTGGCGCATCGGCCGGCGGGCTGGCGGCGTTTCAGGAATTCTTCTCCGGCATGTCCACCGACACCCAGCCGGGCATGGCCTTTGTGCTGGTGCAGCATCTGGCGCCGGACCACAAGAGCATCCTCAGCGAACTGATCCAGCATCACACGCCTCTGCAGGTCTTCGAGGTTGTGGACGGCATGACCGTGCTGCCCGACTGCGTCTACATCATCCCGCCCAACCGCGACATGGCCTTTCTCAACGGCGCCCTGCACCTGCTGGAGCCGGCCGCGCCGCCCGGCCATCGTTTGCCGATTGATTTCTTCTTTCGCTCCCTGGCGCAGGACCAGCGCGAACGGGGCATCTGCATCGTGCTCACCGGCACCGGCAGCGACGGTACGCTGGGGTTGCGGGCGATCAAGGCTGAGGGTGGCATGGTCATGGCGCAGCGCCTGGATTCCGCCGAATACGATGGCATGCCGCGTAGCGCCATCGCCACCGGCCTGGTCGATTACGAGCTGTCGCCGGCCGAGATGCCCGCCCAACTGATTGCTTACGCTGCATACGCCTACGGCAAGTTCCCCCGACTGGCCACCGCCCTGGCGCCCAATGCCGAGAATGTGCTGAAGAAAATCTTCGTTCTGGTGCGCGCCCAGACCGGCCACGACTTTTCCCAATACAAGCCAAGCACCCTGCACCGGCGCATCGAACGGCGCATGGCCGTCCACCGCATCGAAGCGATCGACGGCTACGTCAAGTATCTGCAGCAGACGCCGGCCGAAGTGGATGCGCTGTTTCACGACCTGATGATCGGCGTGACCCAGTTTTTCCGCGATCCGGAGGCGTTTCAGGCGCTTGAACAGGACATCATTCCCCGGCTGTTTGCCGGCAAGCCGGCGGGCGGGGTGATTCGGGTCTGGTCGCCGGGCTGTTCCACCGGCGAGGAAGCCTATTCCATCGCCATGCTGCTGCTGGAGTACATGCAGGCGCTGAAGCAGAACTACACGGTGCAGATATTTGCCACCGACATCGACAGCCAGGCGATCGCCACCGCCCGCGCCGGTCGCTACCCGGCCAATATTGCCGCCGATCTGTCGGCGCAACGGCTGGCGCACTTTTTTACCGCCGAGGCTGACGGCAGCGCATATCGCATCCACAAAGTCCTGCGCGACATGCTGGTGTTTTCCGAGCAGGACGTGATCAAAGACCCGCCTTTCTCCAAACTCGATCTGATCAGTTGCCGCAATCTGTTGATCTATATGGGCAGCGAGCTGCAGCACAAGCTGCTTGCGTTGTTCCACTACGCGCTGAACCCGGGCGGCTTGCTGTTCCTGGGCACTTCCGAAAGCGTCGGCGAGTTTGGCGAGCTGTTTGGCGTGCTGGACCGAAAAGCGAAGTTTTATCAGCGCCGGGAAGATGGGCACGAGGGTCACGGCGGGCGGCGCACGGCGATGGGTCGGCTGCTTTCGCCGATGGCGGGGAGGGATGCGGCGCAGCCTTGGGTAGTCAAGAAATCCATTATTCCGGCGAAACCGCCGCTGCGCGAACTGACCGAGCAGGCGCTCCTGCGGCAGCTCGCACCGGTCGCCGCGCTGGTCAACGGCCAGGGCGACATCCTCTATCTGCACGGCCGCACCGGCTTGTACCTGGAACTGGCGCCGGGCGAGGCGGGCATCAACAACATCCTGAAGATGGCCCGCGAAGGGCTGCGGCGTGATCTGACCATTGCGCTGCACAAAGCGGCGCGGACAGCGGAAATCGTGCAATGCCCCGGCTTGCTGGTGAAAACAAACAGCCACTACACCCCGTTCAATTTAATTATCTGTCCGCTGGCAAAGGACGCGACTGCTTCGACCGAGGCGCCTCTGTATCTGGTGATCCTGGCGGAAGCGCAAATCGGCCTCGAACAAGTTCAACAGGCCGCACTGAGTGTCATCGCAGGGGTGGAAAGCTCGGACAACCCGAATGATCCCGCAGCCAACAGCGATCCCCGTATCGCGGCGCTCAAGCAGGAATTGCGGGCGAAGGAGGAATACCTCCAGACCACCAATGAGGAACTCGAAACCGCCAACGAAAACCTTAAATCCTCGAATGAGGAAATGCAGTCCGTGAACGAGGAACTGCAATCGGCCAACGAGGAACTGGAGACCTCAAGAGAGGAATTGCAATCGGTCAACGAGGAGCTGATAACCGTCAACGCCGAATTGCAAACCAAGGTGACGGATCTGTCGCGCGCCAACAACGACATGAACAATCTGCTGGCCGGTAGCGGCGTCGGCACCGTGTTTGTCGATCATCAACTGCGCATCCTGCGTTCCACACCCGAAGCCCGGGCGATCATCAACCTGATCCCGGGCGACGAGGGCCGGCCGGTCGCCCATATCGTCTCCAATCTGGTCGGCTATGACCGCCTGGTGGCGGACGTACAGGTGGTGCTGGATACGCTGATTCCGCAAGAGGTGGACGTGAAGACCACGGCGGGCAAGTGGTACACGATGCGCATCCTGCCCTATCGCACGCTCGACAACGTGATTGAGGGCGCGGTGATCACCTTTGTCGACATCACTGAAATGGTACGCACCCGCGAGGCGCTGCAGAAAGCCAATGAAGTGCTGCGGCTGGCAGTGGTGGTGCGCGATGCGCACGATGCCATCACCGTGCAGGATCTGGATGGCCGCATGCTGGCCTGGAATCCGGGTGCGGTGCGCATGTACGGCTGGAGCGAAGCCGAGGCGCTGGAAATGAATGTGCGCGACCGGACGCCGCCGGCGCTGCGCGAAGCCGCAATGGAAAGGGTGCATCAGCTCAGCCAGGCGGAGATTCTGGAGCCGTTTCGCACGCAACGCATCACCAAAAACGGCACTGCCGTGGATGTCTGGATGACGGCCACCGCTTTGCTGAACGAAGCCGGGAAGATGTATGCGATTGCGACCACGGAACGGGCGCGAGAAACAAAACCCGAAGAGTTGAAACTCCAAAAAGGCGCCGATTAACCCCATGACAAACCAGCAGCAGTTCTCCGGCAACGATGCCCTTTCGCCCAGCACAGCGCAGGCTTTGCGTCGGCAGGCGGAAGAACTCGCGCGTGCGGAAGTGGCCCCGACACCCGAACACCTGGCGGCGATGGCGCCCGAAAAGGCGCGCCAGATTCTGCACGAGTTGCAAGTGCACCAGATTGAACTGGAACTGCAGAACGAGGAACTGCGGCGTGCCCAGGTGGAATTGGGCGCCACCCGGGCGCGTTATTTCGACCTCTACGATCTGGCGCCGGTGGGCTATTGCAGTCTCAGCGAGGCAGGCCTGATTCTGGAGGCCAACCTCACCGCCGCCACGCTGCTCGGCACAGCCCGTAGCGCGCTGGTGAATCAACCGATCACCCGCTACATCCTGAAGGAGTCGCAGGATGCTTATTACCTCTACCATAAAAAGCTGATGGCAACCGGGGAGTCACAGGCATGTGAATTGCAGATGCATGACCTGGCTGGTACGGCATTCTGGGCACGCCTGCAAACATGCATCGCGCGGGATGCCGACGGCTTGCCGGTCTGGCGTGTCGTGCTGACCGACATCAGCGAACGCAAACAGGCTGAAGCAAGGCTTTTCCTGCTCGGCAACGTCTTCTCCCATGCCCGCGAAGGCATCCTGATCACCGCCGTCGGCGGCACCATCATCGACGTCAATGACAGCTTCAGCCGTATCACCGGCTATCCGCGCGACGAAGTGCTGGGCCGCACGCCGCAGATGCTCAGCTCCGGCTATCAGCAAAAGTCGTTCTATACCGCGTTGTGGCAAGACTTGCTGGAAAAGGGCCACTGGCACGGTGAACTATGGAATCGGCGCAAGAACGGTGAGCGCTATGCCATCCAGCAAACAATCAGCGCCATATACGACGCGCAGAGCAATACCCGGCACTTCGTTGCCTTGTTTTCCGATGTCACCGAACTCAAGAAACAGGAACGCGCGCTGGAGCACATTGCCCACTACGACACCTTGACCACGTTGCCCAACCGCGTGCAACTGGCCGAGCAGTTGAAGCGGACCATGGCGCAGGCCCTGCTGCACGGAAAACGGCTGGCAGTGGCCTATCTCGACCTGGATGGCTTCAAGGCGATCAACGATCACCACGGCCATGCCGCCGGCGACCAGTTGCTGATCGCCATCGCAGCCCGCATGAAGCAGGCGCTGCGCGAAGGCGACAGCCTGGCGCGAATTGGCGGCGATGAGTTCGTCGCCGTGCTGCTCGATCTGCCGGATGGTATCGCCAGTGCGCCGATGCTGACCCGCCTGCTGGCCGCCGCCGCCCAGCCGGAACTGATCGGCGACGACGGCGGCACCCTCGTGCTGCAGGTCTCGGCCAGTCTGGGCGTGACGTTCTATCCGCAAACCGATGAGGTCGATGCCGATCAACTGCTGCGCCAGGCCGATCAGGCCATGTATCAGGCCAAACTGGCCGGCAAGAACCGTTACCACCTGTTCGACGCCGAGCAGGACCGCAGCATACGTGGCCATCACGAAAGCCTGGAGCGCATCCGCCGCGCCCTCAATGCGCGCGAGTTCCTGCTGTATTACCAGCCCAAGGTCAACATGCGTACCGGCGCAGTGATCGGCGCCGAGGCGCTGATCCGCTGGCAACACCCGGACAAGGGTCTGCTGCCGCCGGCGGCATTCCTGCCGGTGATCGAGGAACATCCGCTCGCCATCGATATCGGCGAGTGGGTGATCGACACCGCGCTGTCGCAGCTGGAAGCCTGGCACGCGGTCGGCCTGGATATCCCGGTCAGCGTCAATATCTGTGCTCGCCAATTGCAGGAAGCCCATTTCGTCGAGCGCCTGCGCGGGTTGCTGGCGGCGCATCCGCAAATCAAGCCGGGTTGTCTTGAAATGGAAGTGCTGGAAACCAGCGCGCTGGAAGATCTGGTTCAGGTTTCCCAGGTGATCTCCGCCTGCCGGGAGATCGGAGTGATTTTTGCGCTGGATGACTTTGGCACCGGCTATTCCTCGCTGACCTACCTGAAACGGTTGGCGGTCGCGCAGCTCAAGATCGACCAGAGCTTTGTTCGTGACATGCTTGACGATCCGGACGATCTGTCGATTCTGGAGGGGGTGCTGGGGCTCGCCATCGCGTTTCGCCGGCAGGTCATCGCAGAAGGCGTGGAGACGGTCGAACACGGCAAGATGCTGCTGCAACTCGGCTGCGAACTGGCCCAGGGCTATGGCATTGCGCGGCCGATGCCGGCCGACGAAATGCCCGGCTGGTCGGCAGCCTGGCGTCCCGATGCCTCCTGGCAAGACGTGGTTGCCGTCAGCCGCGACGACTTGCCGGTGCTGTTTGCCCGCGTCGAACATATCGCCTGGGTGGCCGCGCTGGAAAATCACCTCAAGGACAAGCGTGCCGCCCCGCCGTCGCTCGACCACCGCCAGTGCCGCTTCGGCATGTGGTTGTATGGCGAGCTGCTGGCTGGGCGCAGGTCGCTGCCGGTGTTGCAGGCGATCGAGCCGTTGCACGAGCAAGTGCATGCGCTGGCTGTGGCGTTGTTGCAGCTGAAGGCACAGGGGCGCACGCCGGAGGCACTCGCGCGGCTGGTCGAACTGCATGCCCTGCGCGACGCCTTGCTTGAACTTTTGGAAACGCTTTAACCTAGATTGGCCATGTCTGAAACCATCCACGATCCCGTTTTTCCTGACACCGCCGTCGAGAAGGAAGGCAGCTTCAACGAACTGCTGCGCCAGGAGTCCTTGCTGAAGACCGGCGCGTTGCAGAACGCGATCTTCAACAGCGCCAATTTTTCCAGCATCGCCACCGACGCCAAGGGCGTCATCCAGATCTTCAACGTCGGCGCCGAACGCATGCTGGGCTACGCTGCCGCCGACGTGATCAACCAGATCACCCCGGCCGATATTTCCGATCCGCAGGAATTGCTGGCGCGCGCGCGCATGCTCAGCGCCGAACTCGACACGCCGATCGCGCCGGGCTTCGAGGCCCTGGTGTTCAAGGCATCGCGCGGCATCGAGGACATCTACGAGCTGACCTACATCCGCAAAGATGGCAGCCGCTTCCCGGCGGTGGTCTCGGTCACTGCATTGCGCGACGATCACGGTGGCATCATCGGCTACCTGCTGATCGGCACCGACAACACCGCGCGCAAGCTGATCGAAGCAGAGCGGGGGCAACTCGGCCAGCGCCTGCGCGACCAGCAGTTCTACACGCGCTCGCTGTTCGAGGCGAATATCGACGCGCTGATGACCACCGACCCGTCCGGCATCATCACCGACGTCAACAAACAGATGGAGGCGCTCACCGGCTGCACGCGCGATGAACTGATCGGCGCGCCGTTCAAGAATTACTTCACTGATCCTCAGCGGGCCGAAGAGGGCATCAAACTGGTGCTCAGCAAAAACCGGGTCACCAACTACGAGCTCACCGCGCGCGACCGCGATGGCAGGGAAACCGTGGTGTCCTACAACGCGACCACGTTCTACGATCGGGACCGGCGGCTGCAGGGCGTTTTCGCCGCGGCGCGCGACATCACCGAGCGCAAGCTGGCCGAGGCGCAGATTCTCAATCTGGCTTTGCATGACAGCTTGACCGGGCTGCCCAATCGCCGCCTGTTGAATGATCGCTTGGTCAAGGCGATGACCGCCAGCAAACGCAATGCGAACCATGGCGCACTGATCTTCCTGGATCTGGACAACTTCAAGCCGCTCAACGACACATACGGACATCACGTCGGAGATTTGCTGCTGATCGAGGTGGCGCAGCGCATCTGCGGTTGTGTGCGCGCGGTGGACGACATCGCGCGTTTCGGCGGTGATGAGTTTGTCGTGATACTGAGAGAGCTGGGTAAAGACCATGCCGAAGCAACTCGGGAAGCCGGTATCGTCGCTGAAAAAATCCGCGCAATCCTGGACAAACCCTATGTGCTGAAGGTCAAGTCCGAGGACTCAGCGACAACCATGGTCGAGCATCATTGCTCATCAAGCATCGGCGTGACGCTATTCCTGGATCATGAAGTCGGCGCCGAGCAAGTCATCAAGTGGGCCGATCTGGCCATGTATCAAGCCAAAGAGGCCGGCGGCAATCAGGTGCGGTTTTTCGATGCGTAACGTACGCAATCCGCACATCCACGGTTGCCGGCGATGAACATGACTCTCTACCGCAATGGTTTCGTGATCGTCATCGTGGCGTTGTTCGCCCTGGCGCTGTACTGGATGCTGGCGCCGTTCTGGGGCGCGTTGGCCTGGGGCATTTGCCTGGCCTTTTTGCTGGCGCCGGTACAGAGCTGGCTGACCCGCAAACTGCATGGCCGCGCTGGCCTGGCGGCGGGCATCATCACGCTGCTGGTACCGGTTCTGCTGGCCGGCCCGCTGGTCAGCCTGGGTCTGGCATTCGCCAATCAGGTCGCGGAGCTGGCTACCTACCTGCAACAACAACCGCTGCGCTTCGATGCCAGCCTGCTCGCGCAACTGGAAAGTTATCCGCTGATCGGCAGCCTGGCCGAGTGGCTGCGGCAAAACCTAACCGCCAGTACCGAACAACTGCAGAACTGGCTGATCAACGCCGCCCAGATGTTGATGAAGTCGCTGGCGGCCACCGGCGGTAACTTTCTGCTCGGCGCGCTGGGCACCGTCATCCACTTTTTCATGATGCTGTTCCTGCTGTTTTTTCTGCTGCGTGACGGCCGCGACTTGCTCGGGCGCGCGGTGCGCCTGCTGCCGATCGAAGCCGCGCACAGAGGCGAATTGCTCAAACTGGTGGGCGACACGACCCGCGCCGTGGTCTACGGCACCGGCTTGACCGCCCTCGCCCAGGGCGCCTTGCTGGGCATCGGCTTTGCCATCGCCGGGCTGCCCTCGGCCATCGTGTTCGGCGTGCTGACGGTGTTACTGGCGCTGCTGCCGGTGGGCGGCGCGGCACTCGTCTGGGCGCCCGCGGTCGGCTATCTGGCGGCAACTTCGCAATGGGGTTGGGCGCTGTTCATGTTGCTCTGGGGCATGATGGTATCGGTCTCAGACAACCTGCTACGACCCATTCTGATTTCGAGTCAGGCGCCGGTGTCGATACTTGCCGTGTTCATTGGCGTCATCGGCGGTATCTCGGCGTTCGGTCTGATCGGCGCGATCATCGGGCCGGTGTTGCTGACCGTCATCGCGGCATTGCTGCGCTTCCTCGACCAGATACTGTCGCGTTCAACCGAAAATCCAGACAACCCAACAAGGCCACCATGATTCGCCTCCAGTTCTCCATCCATCTCAACTACCAGATCATCGATCAGCCGGCAGATTTCATCTTCAACATCCACGCCGCGCCCACCGCCCGCCAGACCATCGTCAGCGAATCGTTGAGCATCAGCCAGCCGGTGCCATCGACAATCACCTACGACCCGATCCTCCACCATCGCTTGCTGCGGCTGCGCGCCAACCCCGGGCCGCTGCAGATTGCCTATCAGGCGGACGTGATCATCCGCGCCCATGAAGGCGATCCGCAAACCATCACGGAAATGCCGATTGCCGATTTGCCGATGTCGGTTCTGCCTTATCTCTACCCCAGCCGCTATTGCGAATCGGACAAGCTGCAACAACTGGCGAATCAGACCTTCGGCCACCTGCCGCCGGGTTACCAGCGGGTCGCGGGCATCCGCAAATGGGTGCAGGAACGCACCCGCTTCGCCTCCGGCAGCAGCGAATTCACCACCTCCGCGATCGACACCTACCAACAGCAAACCGGGGTTTGCCGTGATTTCGCGCATCTGATGATCGCGCTGTGCCGCGCCCTCAACATCCCGGCGCGGTTTTGTTCCGGCATTGATTACGGCGCCGCCCCGGTGTTGGGGCCGACCGATTTCCATGCCTACGTCGAAGTCCTGCTCGGCGGCCGCTGGTACATCTTCGACCCCTCCGGCGTGGCGATCCCGATGGGTTTCGTGCGCATCGGCACCGGCCGCGATGCGGCGGACATTTCATTCGCCACCATCTTCGGCAAGATTGAATCAAGCCCGCCAGTCATCGCCATCGCCGCAGTCAATGACCCCGCCCAGGGCTACGTGCTGCCCTGGCACTGCCCGCAAGCGTTGTCGACCGATACGCCAACCGGCCTGCCTGACGCGGACCTGTTTCAAGGTTAAACGCCGCTGTCGGCGAGCGGAGATGGGTAGGATGGGCCAAGCGCAGCGGGCCCATCACTCGGCGCGTTGATGGGCCCGCTGCGCTTGGTCCATCCTACAAGGGCGAAATCAAGGGGGGCGGCGAATTGCTAATCCTCGCCTGCCGGCAGCCGCAGCGTGTACTGGCCGGATTTCTCGTCGCGCTGCATGTTCAGCAGCTTGTGTTTCTGTGCGTCTTCCACCAGTTCCTTGAACGAGCGGTAGCCGTAATACGATTCGGCGAAGCCGGGCCGGCGGCGCTGCAGGGTGGACTTGACCAGCGATCCCCAGATTTTTTCATCCGAACCGCGTTCGACGATCAGGGCTTCCACCGTTTCGACCAGGAAATCCAGGGCATCCTGCCGCTTGGCTTCCTCGCTTCTGGTGGCTGCGCCCTTGGCCGTATCGGCCGCGGCTTTAGCGGGCGCTTTCCTGGCGGCGGGCTTCTTGGCTTGCAGGCCGCGCACCAGATCGTCGTAGAAGATGAACTCGTCGCAGTTGGCGCTGAGCAGATCGGAGGTGGAGTCCTTGACGCCGATGCCGATGACGTACTTGTTGTTCTCGCGCAGCTTCGACACCAGCGGTGAAAAGTCGGAATCGCCGCTGATGATGACGAAGGCGTCGACATGGGCCTTGGTGTAGCAGAGGTCGAGCGCGTCCACCACCATGCGGATGTCGGCCGAGTTCTTGCCGGACTGGCGCACATGCGGGATTTCGATCAGCTCGAACGCCGCCTCGTGCATGGTGGCTTTGAATTCCTTGTAACGCTCCCAGTCGCAATAGGCTTTCTTGACCACGATGCTGCCCTTGAGCAGCAGTCGTTCGAGCACTTTGCGGATGTCGAACGGTGGATATTTGGCGTCGCGCACGCCGAGTGCGATGTTTTCGAAATCGCAGAACAAAGCCATGTTGGTGATTTCGGGTTGGCCTGCCATGGCGGTCTCCTTGGTTATCGGGTCTTGAACTAACGTTAATCCTGACTTTATTGCAAGGCGCGCTGGCGCAAATATTCGCTCAGTTTCATGTCGATGTATGCCGTGCGTTCAATTTCATGCAGTTGGCGAGGGTATCGCTCGGTGGCGGTGAACCAGCTTTGCAGGCGCTTTTGCAGTTGCTGAGAGGGGGCTGCGACAGATGCACCAAGGAAGGCATCAATGGCCAGGTAGTAGCGCATGGCATTGCGCTCGATCAGGCCGCGCATGCCCCGGATGTATTCGGGTTGTCCATTGCTTTGCCGGTGGGTGACGGTGAACCCGACCTTGCCGCTGCCGAGGCTGGCGAAGTAGGTTTTCATGGCGATTCGACCGGCCCATCCATACGCATAAAAGTAGCTCATGTGCAGAAAGGTGCGGCCGTTGGCCAGCGGTATCGCCTGAAGCTGGATGCGGTAGTCGCGGGTGTCCAGCGGCCCTTTGTCCGCACTGAGCTGAATTTCCAGGTATTTATCGGTGGCCGAGGCGACGCGATAGCCGAACTCAAGCGGGTAGGCGTCAGCCAGCGGCTGGCTGTGCTTTTTGCCGATGCTGACGTGCAGCATTGTTTTGGCATTGTCAGACGCGGCATGGCAATACTTGGTGTTGAGATGCAGGCTCAACACATCGCACCAGTTGTCCGGGTCGTTGAGCCTGGCGTTAACCGTGTCGAACGGATATTCGACCACGGCATAGATATCGCCCTTGATGTCGTTGCCGGATTCGGTTGAGTCGAGATGGAGCGGGCGCTGGAACGGGCTTTGCTGCAACCGGCCCGCCAGCGAGGTGTATTTGGCGAGCAGCAAGGCGCCGCTGGAGGACTCCGGCGCGGCGGCAAACACGACCCCGAGGCCGGACAGCGCGAGCCAGAGCAACAACAGGGCTGATTTGAAGTTCAACATCGCGCCACTGTAAAACACTCACCGATAACCGTCTCGATCGCCACGATCATGTCTGTGGTCCCGGTCATCGTCATGGCGTTGATCCCGATCGCCCCGATAGCCGCCGTCATGGTCGCGGTGCGGCACGACATAACAGCCGCTCAATCCGACTGCCAGCAAACTCAGTATCAAAATCAGCTTTTTCATGATGCATCCTTGATTGAAGTTGTAGAACTGCCCGTCAGGCAGTTGGACCAGGCTTGCTCAGCGATTGGATCCATGCCCACGGTGGTCGTCGCGGCGGTCGTTGTCGCGGCGATCGTTGTTGTTGCGATCATTGTTGTTGCGATCATCTCCACGGTCATCCCGCCGATCGCCCCGGCGATCATCGCGTCGGTTTTGATGACGTTCCTGGAAACGCGGCACGTACTCATGCTTGTACCAAGTGTCCTGCACAAAGTAGACCCGTTCGTTGCAGGCGTTGTACTGACGGCAGTATCTGGGCCAGTTCTTCGCGTGAACGGGTGGTACGTGCATGTAGATTGGCGGGCGGTGCATCGCTGACCGATACATGACGCGCGGCTGCTGATAGATCAGTTGGGGTCGAGGAAAGTCTCCGATGTCGATGTGACCATAGAAGCCAGGTTGTCCAATGCTGAGCGATAACCCGACATCAGCGGCAAGCGACGGCGCGGTGATGGCGGTGAGGGCTGCGGCAAATAGCAAACGTTTCATGATGGTTCCTTCCGAAAAATTGTGCAGGCGAACCTGCAACCCCAGCCTAGGCAAACATGGCGGTCAAATCGGTGCGCCAACGTACATAGCGCGGAATGTCCGCACTCATCTTTCTGGCTGGAATTTTTATTTCCAGCGGTGCGTGCGCTTCCGAACATTTCTTTACATCATTGCAGTTCATGATTGGCGAGGCTGTTGTGCGGCGAGGATCGAATCGGATTCAGCGCCGTGCAACGTCTGAAAACCCCTTACACACTCAAAAACTCGATGCCAACCTTGTTCACGTCTATTTTTCGCGTCACCTGCGGCAGACCGGCTGTACGCGGCTTACGCATGCCGATCGTTGCGGTTGGCCTGGCGCTGATCCTGAGCGCTTGCGCGGCGGTTACCCCGCAGCACAAGCCTGACGGCGGCGTGGAGATTCCAGCTACATGGTCCGTCCCGGAGGTTTCTGCTCAAGCTAACGCCCAGGCCAACGTCAGTTCGCTGGCGCAATGGTGGTCGCGCTTCGACGACCTGCTGCTGACCAATCTCGTCAGCCGAGCCTTGCAGACCAATACCAGCGTCCAGTCGGCACAGGCCGCGCTGCGGCAGGCGCGGGCGCTACGCGATGTGGCGGCGGCCGGGCGCTTGCCGGTACTGGACGCTTCGGCTTCGGCGCAGCGTGGCAAATCCGGCAATAGCAAGACGGCCAACAGCTTTCAGGCTGGTTTGGATGCAAGCTGGGAGCCGGATATTTTTGGTGGCAGACAAAGCGCAGTGGATGCCGCCGAGGCCAGTGTCCGCGCCAGCGGAGCGAGCCTGGGCGATGTGCAGGTTTCGATTGCGGCCGAGGTGGCGCTGGACTACATCGCGCTGCGCGCCGCCCAAGCGCGGCTGGCGATTGCCGAAACCAATCTGGCCAGTCAGCTGGAAACGCTGCAGATCACGCAATGGCGCTTGCAGGCCGGCCTGGTCTCCTCGCTCGAAGTCGAGCAGTCGCAAACGGCCATCGAGCAGACGCGCGCACAACTGCCGGTCCTGCAGACCAGCATCGAACAAACCCGGCATGCCCTTGCGGTGCTCACCGGCCAGCCGCCGGCGGCCTTGTCGAGCGAGTTGGCAACCGAATTAGCAACCGAATTAGCAACCGAATTTGCAGCAAGTGGCAGCTTGCCGCAGGCCGCCGACGATCTGGTCTTGAGTTTTCCCGCCGAAACCTTGCGCCAGCGGCCCGACGTGCGCGCTGAAGAACATCGGGTGACGGCGGCGCTGGCCCAGGTTGCTCAAGCCGATGCGGCGCGCAAGCCGAGTTTCCGGCTGGGCGGTTCGCTGGGTTTGAGCGCGCTGACCCTGGGTGCGCTGACCGATGGCGCATCGGTGGTCAGTTCCTTGCTGGCCAGTGTCTCGCTGCCGATCTTCGATGGCGGCGCGGCGCGCGCCAATCTGCGCGCCGAACAAGCCGCGCTGGATCAGGCCGAGCAGGCATACCGGGCCACCGTGTTGACCGCCTTGCAGGAGGTAGAAGACGCGTTGGTCGCGCTGCGCGGCGAGCGTCTGCGCCTGCGCCGACTGGAACTGGCCGCCGAAGCCGCCGGCAACGCTGCGCTGATGGCGCGGCAACGCTATGACAGCGGTCTGGTGGACTTTCAGGTTGTATTGGAAACCCAGCGCAGCCTACTCAGCACGCAAGACAGCGTCGCCAGCTCCCGCGCCGACCTCGCCACCGACCATGTGCGTCTGTACAAGGCGCTGGGTGGCGGTTGGAACCCCGCTCAGCTTGCCCCAGCTCAGCTTCCTGATATCGAAGCAACAAACCGGACTGACCCGAAATGAACGCCCCCGCATCGCCTTCCTCTCCATCTACCTCTCCCATCCCGGCACCCGCCACGCCGCCGGACGATCTCACGCAACTGCTCGACGAACCCATGCAGCGCGCCTGGTATCGCCGTCCGCTGCTGTGGGGTGGCGCGCTGTTGTTGGTATTGATCGGCGCTGGCCTGTGGTACTGGCAAGCGCTAAACAACGCCAATGCCGCGCCCCGCTACATCACCGAGACGGTGGCGCGCGGCGATCTGACGCTGACCGTCACCGCCAACGGCACCTTGCAGCCGACCCGCTCGGTCAACATTGGCAGCGAACTTTCGGGCACCGTGTTGAAGGTCAATGTCGACGTCAACGACCGCATCCGCAAAGGCCAGGCGCTGGTCGAACTGGACACTGCCAAACTGCGCGACCAGATCCTGCGCTCCAGCGCAGCCCTGGCAGCAGCACAGGCCAAGGTCGCGCAAACCGAGGCGACGACCAAGGAGGCCAGAGCCAATCTGGCGCGCTTCGAGGAAGTGGCACGCCTGTCGGGCGGCAAAGTGCCTTCGAAAGCCGAGCTGGATGCCAGCCGCGCGGCACTGGACCGCGCCATCGCCGATCAGGCCAGCGCCCGGGCCAACGTGACCGACGCGCAGGCGGCGCTGTCCACCGACCGGACCAATCTGTCCAAGGCGTCGATCGTCGCGCCGAGCGACGGCGTGGTGCTCACGCGCAGTGTTGATCCCGGCAATGCTGTCGCCGCATCGCTGCAGGCGGTGACCCTGTTCACCGTTGCCGACGACCTGAGCAAGTTGCGCCTGTGGGTGTATGTCGATGAGGCCGACGTCGGCGCGGTGAAAGTAGGGCAGAACGCCACCTTCACCGTCAGCGCCTATCCCACCCGTAAATTTCCCGCCCGCATCACCCGCGTGGGGTTCGGTTCGACCATCACCGACAACGTCGTCACCTACCTGACTTATCTCGACGTGGATAACGCCGATCTCAGCCTGCGCCCCGGCATGACCGCCACCGCCACGATTACCGCGACGCAGCGTCATGACGTGCTGCTGGCGCCCAACACCGCGCTGCGTTTCTCGCCCACGGCAGCGACAGATGCATCGGCCAAAAAGACCACGGGCATCAACCTGATGCCGCGCATGCCGCGCAGCAACAGCCGCAAATCTGCGGCCGCCGAGGCCAGCACGGCAGCCGCCCGCCAGGTCTGGGTGCTGCGCGATGGCAAACCGGTGGCCGTGGCGGTAACCCCCGGCATCAGCGACAGCCGCATGACCGAGATCGTCGGCGGTGACCTGCGCCCTGGTATGCAGGTGATCACCGACCAATTGGCCCCTGCGGAAAAATGAGCGACCTCCTGATCCAGTTGCGTGGCGTCACCAAACGCTATGGCAGCGGTGTAGCCGAATTGATGGCACTCAAGGGCATCGACCTGGACATCCACGCCGGCGAGTTCGTCGCCATCATGGGGCCGAGCGGCTCCGGAAAATCGACTGCGATGAACATCCTCGGTTGCCTGGATACGCCCACTGGCGGCGAGTACCTGTTCAAGGGCGCGCATGTCGAAGCGCTATCGCGCGACCAGCGCGCACGGCTGCGGCGACGCTATCTCGGCTTCGTGTTCCAGGGTTTCAACCTGCTGGCGCGCACCTCGGCGCAAGAGAATGTGGAACTGCCGCTGCTGTATCGCGGCGACAGCGCCAGCGTGCGCCGTGCAGCCGCGGCCAGGGCGCTGCAAGCTGTGGGACTCGGCGGCTGGGAACATCACACGCCGGCGGAACTGTCCGGCGGCCAGCAACAGCGCGTCGCCATCGCCCGCGCCATCGTCACCCAACCGGCCGTAGTGCTGGCCGACGAACCCACTGGCAACCTCGATACGCAACGCAGCCACGAAATCATGAGCCTGCTGATGGGGCTGAACAAAGACCACGGCATCACCGTGCTGATGGTTACGCATGAACCCGACATGGCGGCCTACGCGCACCGCATGGTGCATTTCAAGGACGGCAGCATCGCCTACGACGAAACGAACCCGCAGCCGATCACCGCCGCGCCGGAGGAGAAAGTCTGATGCTATACAGCGTTTTCATGCTGGCGCTCCGCTCGATCCGCCGCAATCTGCTGCGTTCGTTCCTCACCATTCTGGGTATCGTCATCGGCGTCAGCGCGGTGATCACCATGGTCACGCTCGGCAATGGCGCCACTGCATCGATCAAGGCGCAAATCTCCGGTCTGGGCACCAACCTGTTGATGGTGCGCCCTGGCCAGCGCTCGGGGCCGGGCGGCAGCGGCGGCGGGGGTGCAGGCGTGCCGCAATTCAAGGACGGCGATGCCGAAGCCATCGCCTCGCAGATCGGCGGCGTTGCCGCAGTAGCGCCGGAAGGCCGCGCCAGCGTCACCGTGGTGGCCAACGGGCGCAACTGGTCCACCAGCGTCATCGGCAGCAGTAACGCCTGGTTCGATACCGGTAACTGGGAGCTCGCCAGCGGCCGCATCTTTGAAGACGACGAACAGACTGCGGGTGCGGCCGTGTGCATCATCGGCGAGACGGTACGGCGCGAAATCTTCGATGGCACGGCCGGGAAAACCGGCCTCGGCCAGCAACTGCGCGTACGCAAATTCTCCTGCACCGTGATCGGCATCCTCGCCGCCAAGGGCCAGAGCGGCATGGGCGACCAGGACGACACCGTGGTGGTGCCGTTGCGCACGCTGCAACGCCGCGTCACCGGTAGCCTCAAGATCGCCACGTTGCTGGTGTCGATGAAGGACGGTAGCGACGGCGAACGTTTGAAATCCAGCCTGACGCAACTGTTGCGCGAACGTCGCAACCTGGCAGCGGGTGACGACGACAACTTCAACATCTTCGACACCCAGCAACTGGCCGAAACGCTGTCCAGCACCACCCAGGTGCTGACCGCGCTGCTCGGCGCAGTGGCGGCGGTCAGCCTGCTGGTGGGGGGTATCGGCATCATGAACATCATGCTGGTCAGCGTCACTGAACGCACCCGTGAAATCGGACTGCGCCTGGCCATCGGCGCGCTGGAACATGAAGTCCTGCTGCAATTCCTGATCGAAGCCGTAGTGCTGTCGGCGCTGGGCGGCGTGATCGGCATCCTGATCGCTACCGCTGCATCCTGGGGACTATCCAGCCTGATGGGGATGCCCTACGCGTTCGACCCGTTCATCAACCTGCTGTCGCTGATGTTCTCCGCCGGCATCGGCGTGCTGTTCGGCTACTTCCCTGCTCGCCGCGCCGCTCGCATGGACCCGATCGAAGCGTTGCGGCATGAGTAGTGCGGAAAAGCCGACAGGCGCCTTCCGCCGAATGAACCCCGGTTGATCCCGCGCACCGTGCTCCTGTGGTCAGGCTGACTCGTAGTTCGGGTGGATGCGGTGCATACGGCGGAAGGCGCATTACAGCCGCTTTTCCGCCCTACAAACCCGCTCCTACGGCGTATGTTTGGCTTTGGTTGCGGGAAAAGCACACAGATTTGTGTCGCAACGTTATACACAACTAAGTATGCTTAAACGCACACAAGGAGGAAGGCCATGTTACCTGCACAACCCCGGGAAGCGGCTTCCGTTTCCATCAACATCCGCGCCAAGGCCAGACAACGCGACCTGATCGACCAGGCTGCGGAGCGTCTGGGCCGCAGTCGATCCGACTTCATGCTGGAAGCCGCCTGTCGCGAGGCGGAGGACGTCCTGCTTGATCAGGCATTTTTCAGCGTCGATGCCGACACCTTCGCCAAATTTCAGATGCTGCTCGATCACCCATTGCCAGCGACCGACAAGCTGCGCCGCTTGCTCAAGACGAAAGCACCCTGGGAAAAATGACCGAAGTGGATTTGACGCCGCCGGCGCCGATCCGGCCCGATCACGCGCTGACGAATTTCGACAGCGGCGAAGCGTCGCTGAACGACTGGCTGAAAAGGCGCGCGCTCAAGAACCATGCAACCGGCGCTTCCCGCTGCTTCGTGCTGTGTGTCGGCGAGGACATCATCGCGTATTACAGCTTGTCGGCAGGGGCCATCAGCCATGCGTCAGCGCCCAAAACAATGCGGCGCAATATGCACGATCCCTTGCCCATCCTGCTGCTTGGCCGGCTGGCCGTCGACCAGCGTTACCACAATCAGGGCATCGGCCAGGCTTTGCTGCGCGATGCCATGCTGCGGACGGTGAACGTCGCCAGCGAGGCCGGCGTATTCGCCCTGCTGGTGCACGCGCTCTCCGACTCGGCAAGACAGTTCTACCTTTCGCGCGGCTTCGTTGAATCGCCTTTGCAGCCCATGACGCTGCTGATGACGATAGAAACCATCCGTTCGATATTGCTTGAACCAGAGTAATGGAGTGAATCTTTTGGGTTGGCTGTTTCGAGCTGGCAATATTGTTTGCGAGCCTGGATCGTTTTGTTGGACGCGTTGTGGAAACCGCTGGGATTCAATGAACGAGCACGCAAGAGCCGACGCTAGACAGGAATTCGCCAACCTTTCCCGCCGCGCCGGCTACACCAGTTGGGCAATCAATTTTGGTGCGCTCTCCACGCTGCTGGTCTGCGCGCTGATCGCCGCGCTGTTCCTGGATGCGTTGTTGGGCAGCAATCTGCGCTGGTTGGTCGGCGCGTTGTTCGTGCCGGCCATGATGGCGCGGCTTTGCTTCGTGCGCGGCTTCGCCCGTCATCGCAGCGCCACCGACAGCCGCACGGAGATCCCTCCGCTCTGCCTATTGCCACACCACTCCACGCGCGCCAGACCGCACCTGTACACCGAGGACGAGATCCGGCGGTGTTGGATGCGGCGTTGGAACTTCCTGTGGCCTGGCCGTCGACCCCTCTACGCCCGTGGGTGTTCCACGGCTTGATCGGCCTGCTCAGTGTGACGGGCCTGCGCCTGTCCGAAGCGCTGAATCTCAAGCTTGCCGACGTCGACCTCAAGCAGGCGGTCCTGACGATTCGTGGTGCCAAGTTCGGTCAGTGGCGGCTGGTACCTATGTCCCGCGAAGTTCATGTGCATGCCCGGCCATTGGCGTTTGCAAATGCTGCGGGACATAGGTCTGGTGGTCTCGGTGGCTTACCGTTACCAAGCCGTGTATGCGAAGTTCATTGGCACCCACGCCGAGTACGATCGGATTGATGCTGAAACCGTTGAGATGGAGCACTAACATGGAAATTCGCCCGATTCACACCAAAGCCGACTACAAGGCCGCGTTGCGTGAGGTTTCCGCGTATTTCGACAACGAACCGGAACCCGGCACGCCGGATGGGGATCGCTTCGAGGTGCTGCTGACGCTGGTTGAGGCCTATGAGGCCAAGCACTACTCCATTGATTTGCCCGATCCGGTCGAGGCCATCAAATTCCGCATGGAGCAAGGCGGTCTGACACCGAAGGATCTCGTGCCGGCCATTGGCCGCCAGAACCGAGTCTATGAAATTCTCGCCCGCAAGCCCCCACTGACACTCAATATGATCTGGCGACTGCATGAGAAATTCGGTATTCCAGCTGAAAGCCTGATTCGTCCAACAAAGCTGTCAGCAGCGACTTGACTTGTCCTTAGGAGATCGCCCATCTGAGCGACTCGTCCTCTCTGAAATCTGACGGACGGTCATTTCACACAATTCGGCCATTGCCACCCTTGGAGTTCCGGCCTGACTCGGGCAGCAATGCGCCAGTTACCTGCCGCCCACCCACTGATGGCGGTCAATGACCGCATGTCACTTCTGGTTACAGCCGGATCCGACCAGAAGCAGAAGTAGCAGCCACGAAATTCGGCAACACAAAGTGGAAACCCAACCGTAACTGCTGATGAGCATCGGAAGGTGGTTGACGCAACCTTTGCATAATCACTGCTCTGCCAGGAAAGTGATTAGCGAGTCAGAAGGACAGTTCATGAATGGAATCTGCCTTTTGCACCACAAGTTGCGACAGGGCAAGCTCCGAAAGTGGCGCGTCAGAAGTCAAACGCCTCATCAAGAAACCATGAAATTTTGTTCAGCATTTTGCAGTCGCAGCGGTTGCCAAGCCGCATATTGCCGGTCTTTCATGGCAAATGGCTACTGCCACTTCACATAATCGAGCACTTTGCATAATCGGCCTGAGCTGGCATACAGGAAGTCGCATGTCTCATGGGTGAATGGACTTCATGGAAACACGGTGAAAAAAGTTCGCCACCCTTCCGACGGATGCCGACATGGCCGAGCAAGTGCCTGAACTTGATGAAAATGATGACCTGAGTGACGAAGTGAACGATGACATTGCGCTTCGCCCAGGCCCGAACGCCGATGCCCCGGCTGCCGTTGAAAAGTACATCAGCGCCGAAGTCCTGGCGCTCTATGACGTATTCAGCTACCGGCACGCCGCCGCAATCCTCGCCACCTCTTACCCTGATGAATTGAGGGAAATCGAAGCAGCTTTACTGTCATTTCGCATCACGACACATGACATTGGCATGCCCGGTGGAAATGAGTCGGATATGCCGAAGAAATTCTCGCGCATGTTGCGCCCGACTGATTGGGTAGAAGCACGAATCCAGGGTGATCTGTTGGTAAAACTGCATGAGTACAGCGAAGAATTCCTGGACAATGGCAAAACTCGCAAAGTTGCACTGCCCAGACGAGAACCACAGCAAATTGAAAACTTCATCGACGGGCACAAGATCGATTTCGTAAAGGGCCGCGTTGCTTTTGATATGGAGTGGAATTCCAAGGATCAGACCTTTGACCGCGATCTGTATGCACTGCGCACTTTCCACGAGTGTGGACTGATCAGCGTGGGCGTCCTTGTGACTCGCAGCGCAAGCCTGAATCCCGTGTTCGATGTTGTGCAGCAACTGAAGAAGAATGGGGAACCCGAGTTTTATCAAACTGGCCCCAGGGCTGGGCAGCCCAAGCCCGTGAAAGCAAAATACGGGGCGAGTACGACCTGGATGGGCAAGCTGCTCTATCGGCTCAACGCTGGAAGACACGGCGGCTGTCCTGTACTGGTATTCGGCATTACCCCGAAACTGATTAGCGACTGGAACCCCAAATGATCCAGATGACCCTGGAAAACCCCTCAGAAGCCGGCTTGGACTTGCTGAATACCGTTCACGGCCAACGCTTCAGCACGATCCTCGCGGACCCTCCCTGGCAGTTCCAGAATCGCACCGGAAAGATGGCGCCCGAGCACAAGCGGTTATCTCGCTACGGCACTATGGGACTGGAGGAAATCAAGGCTTTGCCGGTTGAACAGTTGGCCGATGAACCGTCACACCTCTATCTGTGGGTACCTAATGCACTTCTGCCGGAAGGTCTGGCAGTGATGGCTGCTTGGGGATTCCAGTACAAGAGCAATCTCGTCTGGCACAAGATTCGGAAAGACGGCGGACCGGATGGCCGAGGCGTTGGTTTCTACTTTCGCAACGTCACGGAGCTTGTACTTTTCGGTGTTCGAGGCAAGAAGGCTAGAACTCTGGCGCCGGGTCGCCGCCAAGTAAACTTCCTGGCAACACAAAAACGCGAGCACTCACGCAAGCCCGATGAAATGTATGACCTGATCGAAGCATGCAGCCCCGGCCCTTACCTGGAACTGTTTGCACGTGGACCGCGGCAAGGCTGGACAGCGTGGGGCAATCAGGCGGAGGACTACTATCCTTCTTGGCCAACATATTCGAATCACTCACAGGCGGAACGCGAAGATGAAGCGGTTGGCTTGGTCGTAAGTCCGCTTGGCTAACTGACAGACTGCTTCAGCGTAGGACAATGTCAGCAGTGGCCGATGATTTGCCATAAATAAGCCCCCAACAGGCGGCAGCTTGCTGAACACAAGCGGGCATTCGGCCTTCGACCACCCTACGCTTGACCCTCTCAGCCCTCAGCCGAGTAGTGCGGAAAAGCAGCTCTATGGCATCTTCCGCCGGATGCTACGGTGGGATGGCAGAAGGCGCCGGCAAAATGCCGCCGGCTTTTCCACTCTACACGGCCTGGACAGTCAGCCGAGTCCGGGCAGCAGAACCAACAGTCCGCTGGTGAAGATTTCGACCGCGACGGCAGCCAGCAGCAGCCCCATCAGGCGGGTGGCAATGTTCACCCCGGTCTCGCCCAGCCAGCGGCTGACCGGCGTTGCCAGCCGCAACATCAGCCAGGCGCCGCAGGCTACCAGCAGGCAGCAGAACACAATCAGGGCCAGATGGCCTATGGAGAAGCGTTCGGTGGCGTAGACGATGGTGGTGGATATCGCGCCCGGACCCGCCAGCAACGGAATGGCGAGCGGTACGACGGCGATGTTGTCCTTGTTTATCGCCTCCACCGCCTCCTCCGGGGTCTGCCTTTGTCGGGTGGGCGCGGCGTGCATCATGGAAATCGCCATCAGCATGATCAGGATCGCGCCGCCCACCTTGAAGGAAGCGATGGTGATGCCGAACAAGGCCAGGATGGGCTGGCCGAGCAGCGCAGCCAGGGACAGCACCACGGCGACGGAAATGCCCGCCACCCGCGCGATCTGCATCTTCTCGGCCTGGCTGTTGTTCGCCGTCATGCTGACGAACAGCGGCAGCGCGCTGATCGGATTGACGATGACGACGAGGGCGACGAAGAACTTGACGTAATCGGCCCAGTTAAGCATTTCCATGCAATCTCCCAAAAGGTCGGCGATGCCATGCCACCTAAGCCGAATACCACAGCACAGCGAAGAAATGGCAGGTGGTGCCAGCCATGACGAACAGATGCCAGACAAAATGGCCGAATTTGTAGCGTGCGTCTGTCAGGTAGAAAAAGACGCCTGCCGTGTACGTAAGTCCGCCGGCGACCAGCCAACCTATGCCGGCAGGGGATACGCGCTCCAGCAAGGGAACCGCCGCGATCAGCACCAGCCAGCCCATGGCCAGGTAGAGGCTAGTCGACAGCAGGGGATGCGACAGTTTTTCGAACGCCTTCAGCACCAGCCCAACGGCGGCTATTCCCCAGATCAAACCGAACAGGGTCCAGCCCCAGGCGCCATTCAGGACACCCAGCGAGAAGGGCGTATAGGTGCCGGCGATGAACAGGTAGATTGCGCCGTGGTCGAACTTGCCGCACCGGTGTTTGACGCGTCCCGGCGGCAGAGCGTGATAGAGCATCGAACTGAAGTACAACACCACCATGGTGATGGCGAAGACGCTGGCGCCGACGATGAGCGCCGGCGCGGCGACCAGCGCCAGCAGAAAGCCGATGCCATGACTCAGGCTGTTGGCGCGTTCTTCGGCAATCGATTGCGGGCGATCATGCATCCTGGAACTTTCTCAAGGGGAGCGGCAGGGGAGGCCTGCTCACGGTCAAAGTAGGCCGCCGGACAGACTGCTACGGTTTGTCTTTCGTCGCATCCTGAATCTGCTCACCCGCTTTTTCGATCTGCTCTCCGGTCTTTTCTGCCACATCATCGAGCGCCTGGCCGACTTGTTCCGCCGGGCCGTCCTTCGGTTGGCCGAGATTATCGAACGCCTGGTCGACTTCCTTGCCGGCCTTCTCCAGTGGGCCTTCCTTCTGGCAACCGGGCAGCGCGAAGAAACATGCGCTCACGATCATGAATGCCCTTACGCTCTGGCCGAATTTCATCTGTTTCATGATTTCTTCCTCTAGGTTCACCGGTCAATAGCGCGGTTTAACTTGCAGCGTGTTGATGACTTCCTTTACGCCCTCCACTGATTCCGCCAAAGCTCGGCTTCGGTCGAATTCGGCTTGCGAGTCGACCGATCCGGTCAAGGACACGACGCCATTCTTGGTGTCGACGCTGATGCGCAGCGTCTTCAGTCCGGGTTCTGAATAAATGGCGCTTTTGACCTTGGTCGTTATCTCGACATCGTTCATGGCAATGCCGGCTTTCTCGCTCTTCTCATCAAGTTTTTTGCCCACTTTATCGACGGCATCTTCGATCTTCTCGCCGGCCCGATTCGCCGCGTCGTCCAGCTTTTTACCTGCGCTTTCGGCTGGCCCTGGGTTGTCACATGCAGCCAGGCCGGCCAAGAGCAGCAGCGAAATGGCGATTAGTTTGAAATTCTCCAAGGAGTTCATTCTGGTTCCCTTATTGGTTATTCAGGCTTCAGCAAAATGCCGTCGCCCTGGTTGAAGCGAATGGCTGGGTAATTCGAGTAGTTGTAGATGATGTCGACCCGATTGTTTTTTTGGTCGCTCTTCAGGCTGGTGCTGTAAGCGACACGACGGGTTTGGCCGAATCCTTCGGTGGTAAGTCGTGAACTTGGGATGTCGAAGTTTTCGACCAGTGTGTTCACCACGTTCTCGGCGCGTTGGTGGGAGATTTTCATCGCCTGCCCGGGTGTTGCCCGCAAGATGCCGGCATGTCCTTCCACTGCGGCGGAGAGCATGGGTTTTTCTTGCATCCAATTCGCCACCTTGCTCAGAGCGGCGCCGTATTCCGGTTTGACGTCGGCCTTGTTGTGGTCGAACTCGATCTGCAAAGCCTTGGTGGGTCGGACAGGCAGCGCGGTCAGCCCGGCGACATCGGTTACACAGGAAATGACGGCATTGATGCGCCGATTCATCCGTTTGCCCGGTTCGCTGTCATTTGGAACCAGCGGGCGCGTTTCGCCGTAGCCGACAGCCGACATCCGGGCAGGCGGGATGTGGAGGATTTTCTCCAGGTAGTGCACCACGCTGTCCGCCCGCCGCCAGGACAGCGCCATGTTGTATTCCGGCGTGCCGACTTCATCGGTGTGGCCTTCAATAAATGCGAAGCTGTCCGGATGCCGGGTCAGGAAAGCAGCCAGCGCGGCAAGCTTCTCCCTATGTTCAAGCTGAATTTCGTCCTGGTCGATTTCAAATTGAAAGGCGAGGAAGGGGCAGTACTGCTCGATCCGCGCGGGAGCCGGAACGACGACTGGCGTGGGTTCCAACGCGATGTTGGCTGCCAGCGCGGCTGGATTGGTGTTGACCGCGACAGCCTCGGGCACAGGACAAGGAATGCCCAAAAGCTCGCGGGCGGGGCAGCCGATGGTTCGGTACAAGGTGTACCCGATCGTCTTCCCGGTCGGGCTGGCAATGTTGGAAGGATCGTAAAAACGGCCGTTCGCTGCTTGCGCGGTGACCGCGCCGGCTGCAATCAAGGCCACCGCAAGGTGGCAGAAAAGCAAGGATGTGGAACGCATGTTGAGCCTCCTTTACTTGACGGTGCGTGACGCGCCAGGCGCATTGCACGTGAGTCATTGTTTGCAGTCCTACTTGCCGATCTCATGGCCGATGATGCCGCCGACAGCCGCGCCGCCGGCTGTACCGATGCCGCTACCGCCGGTCAGGATGGCACCACCGATTGCGCCCGCACCGGCGCCGATAGCGGTGTTCTTTTCCTGTGAAGTCATACCGGCACAGCCACCCAGGCCAAGCAACATGCCTGCCGCCATCGTGATGAATACTAATTTCTGCATTGATTTCATGGTGTTACCTCTTTGTTAATGTTACTGAACACGGAGTTTTCTATGCCAGGAGCGCGTTGCTTTCACCCATCGCGCATGACCAGGGTGCAGACAGCGCACCCATGTTGGCTCCGATAGCTCGCAGCCTATGGAACGCGCCTGACGGTGTCTGTCTGCTGGCGTACATAACCCCGGCTAAGAAAATGCTTTAGGCCGTGAAAGTGCGTTGCAGAACCGGAGTAAGCTGCTGATGACCTAGACTCTGGGTGCCTGATTTGTCGGTTCGGCTGTGTCGGTCAGTGCGTTCGAATCTGTCAATTGAAGGGGGAAAATTTGCTCGGCATCCAGGATCCCCGCCAGAACCACCTGCTCGCCGCGCTGCCGGCGGCGGAAGCCTCACACCTATTTCCGCATCTTGAATGGGGGCCGATGCCGCTCGGAGAAGTGCTGTACGAATCCGGCATGCCGATGCGCCATGTCTATTTCCCCACCACGGCTATCGTCTCGCTGCTCTATGTCATGGAGGATGGCGCATCGGCCGAGATCGCCATCGTCGGAAACGACGGCATGGTCGGCGTCACGCTGTTCATGGGCGGCGAAACCACCACCAATCGCGCCGTGGTGCAAAGCGCCGGCCATGCCTACCGTTTGAGCGGGCAATGGTTGAAGGAAGAGTTTTGCCGTGCCGGCCCGATGCAGCATCTGTTGCTGCGTTACACCCAGGCATTGCTGACCCAGATGGCGCAGACTGCGGTGTGCAACCGCCATCACACGCTGGACCAGCAGTTCTGCCGCTGGCTGCTGCTGAGCCTGGACCGCCTGCCCGGCAATGAACTGGTGATGACTCAGGAGTTGATCGCCAACATGCTGGGTGTGCGCCGCGAGGGCGTCACTGAAGCTGCCGGCAACGTGCAGAAGGCCGGTTTGATCACTTACCACCGCGGCCACATCACGGTGCTTGACCGCGCCGGCCTGGAAGCGCGGACCTGCGAGTGTTACGCCGTGGTCAAGAAGGAATTCGATCGCTTGCTGCCGTATCGGGTTGAGCCAGGTGGCACGGTCGTTCATCCCGCGTCATTGCAGTCGCGCAAAGGGGAACCGGCATGAAGCAGAAAATCGATTGGATCGAAAAACGCCACGCCTTGCGCCGGGAGGCGGACTCGATGCTATCCAGCATTTCCCAAGTGGATTCTGCAGCCCATCCAGTGGATGCGATGTTGCATGAACTCCTGGTGCACAAGGTTGAACTGGAGATGCAGGTCGAGGAATTGAAGCGCGCCCACACGGCCGCGGAAGCGGCACGAGACCATTTTGCGGAGTATTACGAGTTTGCCCCGGTCGGCTATTTCGCCATCAGCCGGGATGGCGTGATCAGCGAAGTCAATCTGACCGGTGCGGTATTGCTGGGTGTCGAGCGCACCGAACTGATCAATCGCCGCATGGCGGAATTCATTTCCGCGCAGGACAGGGATCGTTGGCATAGCCTGATTCCCAGCCTGCTGGACCCGGCCGAAATCGAGCGTACGGTGTTCATGCTTGAGATGCTCCGCGCCGATGGCACCTCCTTCAATGCCTATTTTGACTGCCGATCCCGCGAGCCCATGCCGGAGGCGTCGGCGTTGCGGCCGGTGTTGCGTTTTGCGCTATTCGATGCCGGCAAGATCAAGCAAGCCGAGATGCAAATGCGGCAGATACGGGAAGCACGCAAGCCGGAGGCCTGCGCGCACGATTAGGGAATGACGGTTCGATCAGACTGTAGGAGGGGCCAAGCGCAGCGGGCCCATCTGTCGTCGCGCGTTGATGGGCCCGCTGCGCTTGGCCCATCCTACGATCTATCCGGGGCGCGCCGGCTTCAGCCTCGCAAGCGGACGCTCCTACCCGTTCTGGCGATAGCGCACATCGCACAGCAGTCGATCCAGTTCCGTCTTCACCACGCCGTAGCACTCGCAGACGCGCTGCTCCAGGCCAGTCCGGTCGAGCACCGCGATGTGGCCGCGGCGGTAGCTGATGACGCCGGCCCGTTGCAGATTGCCGGCGGCTTCGGTGATGCCTTCGCGGCGCACGCCCAGCATGCTGGCGATCAGTTCCTGGGTCATCACCAGATCGTTGCCGGGCAGGCGATCAAGGGTCAGCAACAGCCAGCGGCAGAGTTGTTGCTCCACTGAATGATGCCGATTGCAGGCTGCGGTCTGTGACATCTGAGTCATCAGCGCCTGGGTGTAGCGCAGCAACAGCCGTTGCAGCAGGCCGGCACGATTGAATTCCTGCACCAGCTTGCCGCCCGCCAACCGGTAGGCGTGGCCCGCTGTCTGCACCACGGCGCTACTGGGCGTGGTGTTGCCGCCCATGAACAGCGAAATGCCGACCACCCCCTCGTTACCGACACCGGCGGATTCGGCCGATGCGCCCGATTCCATGACGTAGTGCAGCGAGACGATGGCGGTGGTGGGAAAGTAGGCGTGCAGCAACTGGTCGCCTGGCTCATACAGCATTTCGCCGAGCGGTAACTTGACCAGTTCCAGATGCGGGGCCAGTGGCTCAAATTCTGCCGTCGGCAGGGCCGCGAGAAGGTGGTTCTGACTCGGGCTGGGAGGAGGCGGTATGCGTGTCATTGCGGACTATTTCTTGCTGGTGACTTCGACGCCGACGCCGCGATAGCCGATGAAGCGGCAGGCCTGGGTGAACATCGGTTCGCCGCTGACCCGAAACTGTTGTTGCGAGCCATCGGCATTGATCCGGCTAAAGAGAAAATCCAGGAACGGCTGGCGGGCGGAAATGGTGGCCTGCAGCTGCGCACGTTCCGCCTCGTTCCAGCCTTCTACCAAAGCACCACCGGCTTCCCCCGCCAAAGCATCGACGCGGATGCCGAGCATCTCCAGCACCGGGCCGGAGACCTTGGTGAAGTTCATGTGCTCGTCCTGCTCCCAGTACCAGTCGGAGGCCAGTTCGGTCAGGCTGCGGTAGCGCGCTTCGCTTTCGCGCAATTCGGCGGTGCGTTCCTGCACCGTTTGTTCCAGCTCCTGGTTGTAGTTTTCGAGCTTTTTGTACAACAGGCGCACTTCCAGCATGTTGCGGATGCGCGTTTTGGCTTCCACCAGGTCGAACGGCTTGCTGATGAAATCCCGGGCGCCGGCTTGCAGCGCGCGCAGTTTGTGGCCGGGTTGGGCGGTAATCACCAGCACCGGCAGATAACCGTCCGCATCGTTGGTCTTGAGGCCTTCGATGACCTGGAAGCCGTCCATGCCGGGCATCTGCAGGTCGAGCAGGATCAGATCGAAGTGGTGCTTGCGATGCAGCGCGAACACCTCGCGCGGATTCATTGTTGAGGCCACCGTGGTGTAGCCGGCTTCACGCAGCATTTGTTCGAGCAGCATGACGTTGGATTCCTGATCGTCGACGATCAGGATGCTGGCTTGGAGGATTTCTGTTGCGGTCAGCATCATGCTGCCTCCTTGTTGGCTGCGCGATGGGCTTGCGTTTGCGCATGTTTCAGCGCTACGTCGAGCGCTTCCATAAACGCGTTGACCTTGATCGGCTTGGTCAGATAGTTGAAAAAACCGGCCGCGAGCGCCTTTTCGATGTCATGCGCCAAGGCATTGGCGCTCAGCGCGATGATCGGAATATGCGCCGTGGCCGGATCCGCACGCAGGATTTTCATCGCTTCGACGCCGCTGACGCCGGGCAGGTTGATGTCCATCAGGATCACTTCCGGCAGATAAGCGCGCGCGAACTCGATGCCGATGTTGGCGTCTGCCGCCGAGAGCAGGCGCAGGTCGGGGCGGCGGGCGATGATCTGCTCAACCAGTTCCAGGTTGGCCGGGTTGTCTTCGACATACAGCAGCGTGCGCAGCGGTGCGTCATCCGGCAAGCGCGCCAGCGCCGCATGCTCGGCTTCGTGCGCGGCCAGCGTCGGCGCGGCGGTCAGACTCAATTCGAACCAGAACACGCTGCCGACGCCGACGACGCTATCGACGCCGATGCTGCCGCCCATCAGTTCGACCAGCCGCTTGGTGACCACCAGGCCGATGCCGGTGCCTTCCTCGGAGCCGGTTTCCTTGCCGAGCCGATTGAACGGCTGGAACAGCTGCGCCACCAGTTCCGGCGGGATGCCTGCACCGCTGTCGCGGACGCTGATCCGCAGCGAGTCCGGTGGCGCCAGACGGCATTCCACGGCCACCGTGCCGCCGGGTTGGTTGTACTTGATGGCGTTGAACAGCAGGTTGATCAGCACCTGTTTGACCCGGGTGCGGTCGGCTTTGACGAACCAGGGAATTTCAAACCGCGGAAAGGTCAGCCCGATGCCGCGTTTCTGCGCTTGCGGCTCGATCATGGCGCGGCATTCCTGCATCACTTCGGCGAGCGAAACCGGCTCGCGCGACAGCGTGACCTTGCCCGATTCGATCAGCGCGAGATCGAGGATTTCGTTGATCAGTTCGAGCAGATACCAGCCCGCTTTCAGGATTTGATCGAGGCTGCGCTGCTGCGAAGGCGTCGGATGCGGCAAACCGGATTCCATCAGCTGGGCGAAACCGAGGATCGCATTCAGCGGTGTGCGCAGTTCGTGGCTCATGCTGGACAGGAAATCGGTCTTTGCGCGGTTGGCCTTCTCCGCTGCGGAGAGGGCCTCGTGCAGATCCGATTCGACCTGCTTGCGCAGGGAGTTGTCGGTGCCGATCAACAGGTAGCCGATGATTTCGCCGTAATCGTCGCGCAGCGCGGTGATCGACACGATGGCGGGAAAACGGCTGCCATCCTTGCGGATTTTGGTCAGTTCATAGACGTCTTCGATGCCGCGCGAAGCCTTGAACGACAAAGCCTCGAAACCCGGTGCGATGGGGGTTTCGAGCTCCAGGCTGAGCGCCTCCGCACGCGCCATCACCTCCTGCGGATCATGCATGTCGCTTGGGCTGATCTGGTTCACCACCTCATCGGCGCGATACCCCAGCAGGCGCTCGGCACCAACATTGAACAGCTGGATGATGCCTTTCTCGTCAGTAGCGATGATCGAGAAATTGGCGCTGTTGAGAATCGCGTTCTGCAAGGCGCCGGTCTTGAACAAGGCCTCCTGACGCCGGACTTCAATGCTGTTTTCGGCCCGGACGGCTGCTTCGGCAAGGGCGTGAACATCTGTTGTTTCTGGCATGGCGGGTTCCGTGAAAAAAGTACGACCGAGCGCTGATCGATCGCTAAAACGATGTAAACGAGGAGCGAGCGGAAAATGCTTCAGAGCCGCCAGCGCCAGATAACGCCGCCAATCTTCAGGGCTGAGGAGAATCATCCGGACTTGCCCCATCGTCATCTGTGCGCTGGCGCTCATAAGCCACAGTTTGATCATGCGCGCCTTTGGCCGTGCGCGTTGCCGCGCGTTGCCAATTCCGCTGAAGAATGGGCTGTTGCCGATCTGGGCATCAGGGTGTGCGTGAGCCCTTGATTAAATCCGCCTAAGTTCGCTAACGCACAGACTCGATCTGCACGAAGACTTAGCTTGCTTACACAGCCTGCCGCTGGCTCAAGCTGTTTTCTACTGCTCCACTCAGTCCAGGCGAGCCGGCTTTATTGCCGATGCCAATCAATGAATAAAGGAATCACCATGACAAATTCAATGTTGTTGAACAGTTTGCTCAAACGGCCGTTGCTGCTGGCGGTTGTCGCGACTTTTGCCGTTGCCGGTTGCAGTACTCAACCGACCGCGCGTAACTCGGCTTATGACTACACCGGCCCGGCCGGCGCCCAGGGCCCGACCGGGCAGGTTGGCTCACGCGGCCCGGTAGGCGAAACCGGCGCACCCGGCATGGCAATTGCCGGGCCTGCCGGCGCGACGGGTCCGGTCGGGCCTTCCGGAATGCAAGGCCCGAGCGGTGAAACAGGCGCCAGGGGCATCATGGTCATGGGGCGTGCCGGTGACACCGGCCCGGCCGGCCCGACTGGTGCGCAAGGCGCCATGGGTGCAACCGGTGCACAGGGCATGAGCTATACCGGCCCGACGGGTCCGCGTGGTCCCGCTGGTCCGGCTGGCGCGCAAGGCGAAGTCGGTCGCATCGGTGCGCAAGGCCCGGCCACGGCTGGTCCAACCGGCGCTACCGGACGTGCCGGCGGTATTGGTGAGGCAGGTGTCGCGGGATATGCCGGCGGCCGTGGTAGCGCCGAGATGTATGGCGCTGTTGGTCCTGCCGGCATGGCGGGAGACGCAGGTCCGCAAGGTCCGATCGGACCGAGAGGCGAGCGCGGCCCGATGGCGACGAATATTGCAGCCTGGAGCGGCTTCTGGGACTACACCTTCAATGGCAACAGCAACGAGATTCTGCATTTCGACAGAAGAATGGCCGGTGACATCAGCAACTACGTGAACGAGCACCAGACCCGTCGTGTCGGCATCGATGGTTCCGATTCGGCTCGCGTCGAAGTCGTTCGCCAAGCGCTGCTCAACGCCGGTGTGCCGTCCTACAAACTTGAAGTCGGCCCTGTCGGCGACCCGAAACTCCGCCGTTACGGCCGTGTCGCGGTGCTGGTCAGCAACTGACCTGACTCAACTGTAATGTGCTGAATCCGAACGGCGTGATCGCAAGATCACGCCGTTTTCCGTTGGTATGCGCGGATGCTGGAATAGCCATTGGCTCAGGCCAGA
The DNA here is from genome assembly GCA_945897865.1 of Tepidiphilus sp. J10. Lineage (GTDB taxonomy): Bacteria > Pseudomonadota > Gammaproteobacteria > Burkholderiales > Thiobacillaceae > PFJX01. Next base: position 3,059 of record CAMDHJ010000007.1, on the reverse strand, counting down.
CCACGCGCGCCTCAGGAAAATATTGTTCGATAAGTTCGCTACCGCACAGATCAACAGGGGAGGGGGGCGGATGCTGATACAGGCGGAATGCCATTCCAGAGGAGAAATTCAAATGCTCGAAACCATTGCGATTTTGTTGATAGTTCTGTGGGCACTGGGCCTGGTGACCTCTTACACGATGGGCGGTTTTATCCATATTCTCATCGTCATTGCGGTCGTGATGATTTTGCTACGCCTAATTCAAGGCAGACGGCTATAACGAAATTAACCGCTTGCAACCCCGCATAACAATGCGAGATGCAAGTAACTGACTGTAAGTACGGTCGAAACCATAACGGAGAAAGTCATGAGCCAGTTATCCAACGAAGTTACAAAAGACCAATTGATCGCCGATTTCAATGTGGTGGTGGCGGATGCCGAAGCCTTGTTGAAAGCCACCGCCAATCAGGGGGGTGAAAAGCTGGCCGAGGTGCGCGCCAAGGCGGAAGAATCGCTCAAAGTCGCGAAAGCCAGGCTGCTGGACGCACAGGATGCGCTGATTGCCAAAACCCGAGAGGCGGCCAGGGCTACCGACGAATATGTGCATGAAAAGCCATGGAATGCCATTGGCGTTGCCGCCGGCATCGGCTTGCTGATCGGCTTCCTGATGGGGCGCCGCTAGGCGCGCTGGCATGCCCGACAAGACACCCGGCGACGGCAAGGGGCTGCTTGCATCGTTGAGCACGCTGGCCGCGACGCTGGTCGCCATTGCCCACACGCGGCTTGATCTGTTGTCCTCGGACCTGGAAGAAGAGCGCGAGCATTTATTGTCGTTACTGGTGTTGTCGCTATCAGCGCTGTTTTTTCTCGGCATCGGCGTGTTGCTGGCGACGCTGCTGGTGGTGGTCGCTTTCTGGGATACCTACCGTCTCCCGGTACTCGCTGTGCTGGCAGGGCTGTTTCTGGCGGCCGGTGTCACGGCCTGGAGAATCGCGCTGCACAAGGCGAGAACCAAGCCGAAACTGTTCGCGGCAAGTTTGTCGGAACTGTTGAAAGACCGGCAGCAGCTTGTTTCCCGCTTGTGAATACGGTTTTGACTGCGCCTATGACTGACAAACCCTCCCATCTGGTTGAACAGCGTGAAAACCTGATCAATCTGGCTGCGGCCCAACGAACTGCCCTGGCGCAAAGCATCGAGCCGTGGCGCATACCGCTGGCGCGGGCCGATCAGGGACTGGCCGCCTTGCGGGTTATCAAGCGGAATCCGGCCTGGATCGTCGGCGGTATCGTTATCCTCACGCTGCTCCGGCCCGTTCGGGTCGTGAAGTGGCTGCGGGGTGGTTGGGTGGCGTGGCAGATGCTGCGAGGATTGCGGGAGAAGTAACAGGAAGCCTACCGCTAGCGCGCCACATCTCTACGCTATCGAAAGTTAGTAGCGCTTTTCGGTAAGCGGTCACGCTGGATTTGTCGGCTTTGGGCGGACCAATGTTGTAGCGTGGCTTAAAATCCACGCATTCATCCCGCCCGAAGACTTTGATGAGGTCTGCGGGCCTGGCCTTCAGGACGTAGCGGCCACACTTGAGTTGGAACGCTTGGTTTTCTTACTTGTTTCCGGTTACTTCGCCTTGGCCTTGACCGGATCCACGGCAGCAGACAGGGCAGCACCCGCCTTGAAACGTGCAACTTTCTTGGCGGCGATCTTCATTTCCTTGCCGGTTTGGGGGTTGCGGCCTGTACGCGCAGAACGCTCACCCACGCTGAATGTGCCAAACCCGATGAGTTGCACACTTTCCCCATTGGCCAGTGCCTCGGCGATGGCCTCCAACGTTGCATTGAGTACAACCGCCGTGGCTGCCTTGCTGGCATTGGCTTTGGTGGCAATGGCATCGATCAGTTCGGACTTGTTCATGAATGCTCCCTGAATGGCTATTGGATAGAAGGGGGAACGATAAACCATCCGTCTGAGATGTTCACCCCAAGCGAGCGGTGAAGGTCTGCAATCGCCAATCAATGCCTCTGTGAGTCGATCGCGTCACTTCTGTCTCTCCGCAACCAGCCATATCATCATGCGATTCTCGAATTTCGATCAGGAAAGAACATGGATGCCAGCGTTTCGCTAAGCTTTCCAGCATTTCTCAGATGTGCGGATTACTCGTTGCTTCGGGAGCTCACCCCCGATCCTGATCAGGCGCGCAACACGCCCAATAAGGCGATGAGACAAGTCAAGTCTGGCCACTATGTTGAGGTTCTTCCGACGCCTTTGCCTGCGCCGCGCTACGTCATCCATAGCGAACGTTTCTTTCGTGAGCTCAACCTCTCCAATACTGCTGCCAGTGAGCCCTTGTTCATGCAGTTCTTCACCGGCGACCCGACCCGCGCCGTGGCCGCTGCGAGCATGGGCCTCGATCGCCCTCAACGACTGCCCAGGGGCTGGGCGACCGGTTATGCGCTGAGTATCTACGGACAAGAGCTCTACCATAACTGCCCCTTCCGAAATGGCAACGGGTACGGCGACGGACGCGCCATTTCCGTGCTCGAGGCGCTACTTCCTGGCGGCGAGCGATGGGAGTTTCAGCTCAAGGGCGGCGGCACGACTCCCTATTGCCGTGGCGCTGATGGCCGCGCAGTGCTGCGATCCAGCATCCGCGAGTTTTTGGCATCGGAAGCCATGGCTGCGCTAGGCGTGCCTACGTCACGGGCGCTTTGCCTGTTTGTTTCCGGTAGTGAAACGATCTCGCGTCCTTGGTACTCCCAGGGGTCCAGGTCCGCAGAGCCGGACCGCATGGTCGATGAGCCGGCGGCCATTACAACGCGCGCCGCGCCATCATTTCTTCGCGTGGGTCAGCTTGAACTTTTCGGGCGGCGGGCACTAAAAAGGGAGCACCCGCGTGCTCTGGAAGAGCTTGAGGCGATCTTCATGCACACGCTCGCGCGAGAGTACCCAGAGATCGCAGCGCGGATGTCATACCCTGAGTCCACGCTTGACGAAAAAGTCTTCGCTGTCGCGAGGGCGTTTGGTGAACGCCTGTGCCGACTTGCCGCCGACTGGGTTCGAGTGGGGTATTGTCAGGGCAACTTCA
>CAMDHJ010000006.1 GCA_945897865.1 Tepidiphilus sp. J10 | reverse complement strand
CAGGTCGGGTGACGACAGGTGGAAGAAATGCAGCGCATGTGATTGCAGCATCTGGCCGTAATGCATCAATCGGCGCAGCTTGTCGGCGGTGGGCGTTAGATGATGTGCGCCAACGATCTGGTCGAGCGCCTTGGACGCGGCGAGGTGGTGCGACACCGGGCAGATGCCGCACAGGCGCTGCACCATGACCGGGATTTCCCAGTACGGCCGGCCCTGGATGAATTTTTCGAAGCCACGAAATTCGACGATGTGCAGGCGTACCTGCTGGATATGGTCGTCTTCGTCGAGCAGCAGCGTGACCTTGCCGTGGCCTTCGACGCGCGAGATCGGATCGATCGCAACGCGGCGCAGGGTTCCGGGGTTTTGGGCGGTTTCGAGTTGCATAGTCATGTTGACCTCAATCGTAACGAGTCAGTTCGACGCCGAGTGTGGGTGTGCGCCCGGCGAGCAGATCGGTGAGGAATTTCCATAGCGTATCGGCGGAAGGCGGGCAGCCGGGGATGAAGTAATCGACTTTCACCACTTCATGCAGCGGATGCACTTTGTCGAGCGGCAGCGGCAGTTCCGGGTCGTTCGGAATCAGGCCGTTGTGCAGGCTGACTTCGGTGACGTAAACCTCTTGCAGACAATCGGCCAGGTCGAGGTGATTGCGTTGCGCCGGCAGGCCGCCGGTGACCGCGCAGGCGCCGACGGCGACCAGGATCTTGCAGTTCTTGCGGAACTCGCGCAGCACATGCACGTTTTCGGCGTTGCACAGACCGCCTTCAACCAGGCCGACATCGCACGGGCCGCAGTGTTTGATATCGGTCAGCGGCGAGCGGTCGAACTCGACATGTTCGAGCAGTGTGAACAGGCGTTCGTCGATATCCAGCAACGACATGTGGCAGCCGAAGCAGCCGGCCAGCGAGGTGGTGGCGACGCGGATTTTCTTTTGTTCGGGATTGGTCATCTGACTTACTCCTCACAGGCCTGGCACACGCCACTGCCGTTAGGTCCACTTGCACTCGGCGGGCGCGGGGCATCGTCGAGCGCCTGGGCGCTGATCGGACGCTGATCGTAACGGCGTTGGCCGATGGGTACGGCGAAACCGACACGCTTTTTGAGGATGACGCCGACCGGGCAAACCTGCATCGCCTTGTCGGTCAGCGCGATGTCGGTATCGGCCAGTTTGCCGGACGTCGCATTCACCACCAGATGCTTGGTAATGCCGCGGCCGGAGAGGGAGAAGACGCATTTTTCATCGACTTCGCAAGAAGCGCGGACGCACAGTTCGCACAGGATGCAACGGTTGAAATCGAGCAGGATGTCGGGGTGCGAGGCATCCACCGGCCGGTCCGGGTAGAAGTGGCGGAAGCCGGCGGTCATCACGCCGAGATCGGAACCCAGCGCCTGCAACTCGCAATTGCCGCTCTTCTCGCAGGAGGGGCAGAAGTGGTTGCCTTCGGCGAACAGCATCTGCACCAGCGTGCGACGTAGCGCGTTCATTTCTTCCGTATCGCTTTCGATTTCCAGACCTGCTTGCGCCGGCAGCGTGCACGAGGCGGCAGTTCGAGTGTTGTTACCCCCGCCGATTTTTACCGTGCATACCTTGCAACTTCCGTGCGGTTTGAATTCCGGGTGGTAGCACAGGTGCGGGATGTAATGGCCAGCGCTGAGCGCGGCTTGCAGCACGGTCTGGCCAGGCGCGAACGGGATGTCTTCACCGTCGAGTTGGAAGGTTTCGCTCATGATTCAGCCTCCATGCTGAGGTGGGCACCGGCATCGTCGCGGCCGGTCATGCGGCGCGCGGTGGCAAGCGCGCCGTCGAGGTCGAAGGCGGGTTCGAAATCGAGCGACTTCAAGCGCCGTTCATAGGTCGGGCGGAAGCGTTTCAGCGTGTCCAGCGTCGGGTTGCAGGCGGTATGGCCGAGGCCGCAGTGCGCCGATTGCAGCAGGATGCGGTTGAGTTGATCAATTTCGGCCAGATCGTATTGCGTGCCGTGGCCGATCGCGATCTTGTCCATGGTGGCTTTCAGCATGGCGGTGCCGACCCGGCACGGCGTGCAAAAACCGCAGCTTTCATGGGCGAAGAAATGCGCGAAGTTGCGTGCCACCTCGAACATGTCGCGGCTTTCGTCGAACACCATGAAGGCGCCGGCGGTCGCCAGGTCTTCGAAGGCGATACGACGGTCGAACTCGTCGGCGCCGATGCAGACGCCGGAGGGACCGCTGACCTGCACTGCCAACGTATTTTCGGCACCGCAATCGATCAGCACCTGGCGTACCGTGACGCCGAACGGGTATTCATAAATGCCGGGCCGGGCGCAGTCGCCGGAAACCGAGAGGATTTTCGTGCCGGCGGATTTGGCGGTGCCGATGCCGCGATACCAGTCGCCGCCATGCAGACCGACCAGCGCGGCGGCGCAGAAGGTTTCGACGTTGTTGACCGTGGTTGGTTTGTCCAGGTAGCCGTGGGTGACCGGGTAAGGCGGCCGGTTGCGCGGAATGCCGCGCTTGCCTTCGAGCGATTCGATCAATGCCGATTCTTCGCCGCATACATAAGCGCCTGCGCCGAGATGGATTTCGATGTCGAAATCAAATCCGGCCTGGCCGAGGATATTGGCGCCCAGCAGGTTGGCGTCTCGGCGACGTTGCAGCACCGCATTGAGCGGTTCAAGCAGATAGCGGTATTCGCCGCGCAGATAGAGAAAACCCTGTTTGGCGTTGATGGCAAAAGCGCACAGCGTCATGCCCTCAAACAGCAGATCGGCCTGAGTGGTCAGCAGTACGCGATCCTTGAACGTGCCCGGCTCGCCTTCATCGGCGTTGCAGACGACATAGCGGGTTCGGTTGTCTTCGCCGCCGGGCGCGTTGCGGCAGGCTTCCCATTTCAGGCCGGTGGTGAAGCCGGCGCCGCCGCGTCCGCGCAGGTTGGAGCGCTTGATTTCTTCCAGTGTCGACACCGGTGCACACAACGCGACGCTGGGAATGCCCTCACGCCAGGAGCGTTGGTTGGCGGCGGCTTCTACCGCGCTGCCCGGCACGCAGACCTGGGCGATGGCGGCGCGGAGTGCATCGCCGGGTTGCATCGAGTTGGCGAGCAGAATCTCGCGCCGCTGGATATTGTTTTCAATCACGAACAACTCGGCCGGCCATTGCGTTACCGGCACCTTTTGCAGCACCAGTTCAGCGATCTCATCCAGCCGTTCGCGGGTTAGACGCGGAATCGCCATGCCATTCGCCAGCATGGCCGGACCTTGGTCGCACAGGCCGGTGCAGGACGTGGTGTCGACCGAGACCAGACCATCCTCGGAAACATGACCACGTTCAAGCCAGAGTTTGTTGCACAGGTATTCGAGCAGGTTCTGGTTGCCCAGCATGCGGTCGGTGATGTTGTCGGAGAAAAGCAAGCGGAATTGGCCGGCGGGTTCGGCGTGGAGAAAACTGTAGAAGCCGATGACGCCTTCGATGCGGGCGCGCGGCAGATTCAATTCCGCAGCCAGTTGATCGATGTTTTCCGGGCTGATCCAGTGCTGTGCGGCCTGGATTTCAATCAGGATTTGCAGCAGACGGGTCGGCTTGCGGCCCTGTCCATCCAGCAGGCTTGTCAGTCCGGTTGTTGTCAATTCCGGTGACAGGTTCGATTGCGGCATGCGTCATCTCCTTGCCGGGGCGGCCCGGCGTTACGTCATTGTGCGATCCGGCTTTGATCTGGTGTTGCGTTCGGTGTTCAGCGCTTCGGTCATTGCCTGTATATCGTTATCGGACATCCATGTCTCGATGTCGAGCCGAAGTTTTCTCTGCCAGTTGGGATGCTGGTCAACCGTGCCGGGCAAATTGGCCTGTTCGGTCTGGCCGAGCAGGTCTTCTGCCTGCAGCATGCACAGCATGGAAGGCGTGCGTGCCAGATAGCGCTGGATGGCACGCAGCAGTGCGGGGGTCATGACTGGCACTTGATTGGGGTCTTGCGATATGCCTTCCGGCAGTAAACCGGCTTGCGCCAATGTACCCAGCAGGCGGCCACGATCTTGGCTGCGTTCTTCAATCTGGCGCAAACGCTGGTCTTCACTCGGATACAGGCCGAGACGGGTGCGCAATTCGATATCGGCGCCTTGCCAGAAGCCGGCCAGGGTGGGCAGGTCGTGTGTGCTGGCGGAGACCAGCGCTTGCGCAGGATATTCGTGCGGCAATTTGAACGCGGCGTGGTTATCCGGCCCCCAGTTGCGTTCGAAATAGAACAGCCGGTAGGTCAGCACGCCGAGGTCGTACAGCGCGCCGCGCACTGCGTCGGGCACGGTGCCGAGATCTTCACCGACGATCAAACAGTGGTTACGCTGGCTTTCCAGCGCAAGGATGCCAAGCAGGTCTTGCAGCGGGTAGTTCAGATAAGCGCCGCTGCGTGCATCTTCGCCAGGCGGCGCCCAGTACAGACGCATCAGGCCCATCACATGATCAAGCCGCAATGCGCCGGCACCGCGCATGTTGGCGCGCAGCATGGCGATGAACGGCGCATAGGCCTGTTCATGCAAGCGTTCGGGAATCCACGGCGGCAGGCCCCAGTCCTGGCCCATCAGGCTGAAATCGTCGGGCGGGCAGCCGATGCGCGCGCCGATGGCATACAGATCACGGTTGGCCCAGGTGTCGGCGCCGCCGAGATCAACGCCAACCGCCAGATCCTGATACAGGCCGATCTGCATGCCGTGCTGTTTTGCCGCAGCGCAGGCGGATTCCAGTTGCGTGGCGGCGAGCCATTGCAGGTATTGGAAATATTCGACTCGCTCGCCGAATTCGGTGGTGAAGGCGGCAACAGCGGCTGAATTCGGGTCGCGGAAAGCTTCCGGCCATACCGGCCAACCCCAGTAGTTGCTGTCCTCGGCGTAAAGGTGTTCCTGCAAGGCCTGATACAGCGCGAATTTCGCCAGATCGGTGCCGCCTTGCCGCTGATATTCGCGGAATTCCAGCGCGCGTGGGCTGCCGATCGCCAGATGTTGCTTGCGGAAATGGCGATACAGGCGTTCCAGCACGATGGTCTTGAGTTGCGCAATGCTGACGTAATCGACCAGTTCAGACGCCCGCAACGCATCCAGTCTGGCCTGGAAGTCGGCGGCCTCGACGATGACATTGGCGCCGCCATGGTCGGCATACTCGGGCACGGCTTCGACATCAATATAAATTGTGTTGAGGAATTCGCGGCTCGATGGGCTGTACGGGCTGTTGTGGCGCGGATTGTGCGGAAACAACGCGTGCAGCGGGTTGACGCCGATCAGGTCGGCGCCGGCCTGTGCCGCCCAGCCGGCCAGATGACGCAGGTCGCTGAAGTCGCCGATGCCCCAGTTTCGCTTTGAACGCACACCATATAGCTGCACCGACAAGCCCCAGACGCGTTGTTCAGCGGCGAGCGCCTGATGGCAACGCGGTGGGTGCAGGATGAGACTGAGTTTGCTGTCGCCGATCTGCAACTGGTGATAGCCGGGGCGGGCGATGGCAGGCAGGTCGAGGCCAAGGGCGTGCCATTGGGTGGCGTCGATTTCGCTGCTGGCCAGTTGCGGCAGGTCGGCCGGCAGGAATTCTTCACTCAATTCACTGCTCGTTTCACCAGTCAACTCCACGTCTACCGCCGCTTCCAGCGTCAGTGTCCAGCGCAGGCGTGTCGCCATTTCGCTTGCCGGCAGATGCAGTTGCACCCGAAGCGGCTGGCCGGCCGGTGCAACCTGCACCGGGGCAAGACGTTGTCGCCAGTGGCGAGTTTGCCAATTGGCCAGCGAGGTGGCGATTTCCATCTCGTTATCACCGGCGACGCCCATCGCCCGCAGCAGCCCGACGCGGGTGCTGTCCGAGGCAGCATGCAGGTTGCCCCAGATGTCGTGATATTCGGAAACGATGCCGGCGAGATGGGCAAGTTGCTGCAGAGGAGAATCAGAAGTCATTTGGTATGGGTGGGCCGGTGGGGACGGGAAAGTAAAGCCAGTGAACGGCCATGCAGGGTGAAGATGCTGCGGCTGGCAAAACTGCCATCCGTTGAAAGCCCTTCGGCATAGGCCGTGTCAAGGACGCACAGCCAGGGAGTATTGCCCGGGTAGTCGGGCAGGGTGAACGGAATTGCTTCGTAATGTGCGTTGATCAGCAGCAGAAAGTCGTCATCGCGGATGGGTTGTCCGTAACGGTCGCATTCATCCAGGGCGCGGCCGGAAAGGTAAACGCACAGGCTGCGCGCGAAGTGCTGGTTCCATTCCACTTCGCTCATTTCGCTGCCGTTCGGGTTGTGCCAGGCGATGTCCTTCACCGCATCACCGTGGATCGGGCGGCCTTCGAAAAACTTGCGGCGACGGAAGATCGGGTGATCGTGGCGCAACTTGATCATGCGGCGGACGAATTCGAGGAAATGCTGGTCTTCCGTGTCCAGATTCCAGTTCACCCAGCTCACCGGATTGTCCTGGCAGTAGGCGTTGTTGTTGCCCAGTTGCGTGCGGCCGAGTTCGTCGCCGGCGAGCAGCATCGGCACGCCTTGCGAGAGCAGCAGCGTGGCGAGCAGGTTACGGCGCTGGCGGGCGCGCAGTTCGAGTATGTCGGGGTCGTTGCTGATACCTTCGGCGCCGCAGTTCCACGACAGGTTGTGCGATTCGCCGTCGCGGTTGTCTTCGCCGTTGGATGCGTTGTGCTTGTCGTTGTAGCTGACCAGGTCACGCAGGCTGAAGCCGTCGTGCGCGGTGACAAAGTTGATGCTGGCGTAGGGGCGCCGACTTTCGCGGCCGTACAGGTCGGATGAGCCGGTGAGACGGTAGGCGAGTTCGCCGATTCTGCCACCCTCACCTTTCCAGAAGGCGCGCACGGCGTCGCGGTATTTGCCGTTCCATTCGGTCCAGCCAACCGGGAAATTACCGACCTGATAGCCGCCTTCACCCAGATCCCAGGGTTCCGCAATCAGCTTGACCTGCGAGATCACCGGATCCTGGTGGATGATGTCGAAGAAGGCGGACAGGCGGTCGACTTCGTGCAGTTCACGCGCCAGCGCCGAGGCCAAGTCGAAGCGGAAACCATCGACGTGCATTTCCTGGATCCAGTAGCGCAATGAATCCATGATCAGTTGCAGCACGCGCGGATGCAGCATGTTGAGCGTGTTGCCGCAGCCGGTGTAGTCCTTGTAATAGCGCGGCTTGCCCGGCATCGGACGGTAATAGGCGGCGTTGTCGATGCCCCGGAAACAGAGGGTGGGACCGAACTGGTTACCTTCGGCGGTGTGGTTGTAGACCACGTCGAGAATGACTTCGATGCCGGCCGAGTGCAGCGACTTGACCATGCTCTTGAATTCGTTGACCGGATTGCTGCCGTTGACTCCAGCGTTATAGCGCGCGTCTGGCGCGAAGAAGCCGACCGAGTTGTAGCCCCAGTAATTGCGCAGGCCCTTTTCCACCAGATAGCGGTCATCGACAAAGGCGTGTACCGGCATCAGTTCCACTGCTGTGACGCCAAGCTTCTTCAGATGCGCAATCACCGGCGCGGTCGCCAGGCCGGCATAGGTGCCGCGCAGATCCGCCGGCACCTCCGGATGTTGTTGCGTGAAGCCTTTGACATGCAGTTCGTGAATCACCGTGTCATGCCAGGGAACCGCCGGCGGGCGATCATCGCCCCAGGTGAAGGCCGGGTCGATGACCTGGCATTTGAGCATGCCGGCGGCGCTGTCGCGGCGGTCGAATGACAGGTCTTCGAGCCGATGGTCGACGCGATAACCGAAGTGGCTATCTGACCAGATCATCGTCCCGGTGATCGATTTGGCATACGGGTCGAGCAGCAGCTTGTTCGGGTTGAAACGCTGGCCAGCTTCCGGGTTGTAGGGACCATAAACCCGGTAGCCATAGAGTTGGCCGGGGCGCACTTGCGGCAGGTAGGCATGCCAGACCTGATCGGTCTGTTCCGGCAGCGTGATGCGTTCGATTTCGCGCCGGCCCTTGATGTCGAACAGACATAGTTCGACTTTCTCTGCATGTTCCGAGAAGAGGGCAAAGTTCACCCCCTCGCCATCCCAGGTGGCGCCAAGCGGGTACGGTTTGCCCGGCCAGACGGTCAAGCCGGGCATCAGAGCTCTCCGCTGAATGAGGTGCGGGCAGTCTGGAACGGTTGCCCTTCCGGGATCACCACAATGCCGCTGTCGGTGACCTTGAAGCGGGCGAGGTCGGCGGCGGGGTCGAAGCCGATGCGAGCGTTCTCAGGAATTTCGTTGTAACGGTCGACGATCACCCGCTTCAGCTTGGCGCCGCGTCGCACGACGACGTAATCCATGATGATGCAGTCCTCGACTTCCGCGCCTGGTTCCAGCACCACTTCGCGCCGCAGGATCGAATTCTTGATGCTTGCGCCGTTGATCAGGCAGCCGGCACTGACGATGCTACGCTCGATTTTTGCATCGATGAAATTGGCGACAGGCCCTTGGTAATTGCTTGAAAAGATGGGCCAACGCGCGTTGAAGGCATCGAAGCGGGCTTCCAGGCCGAGTACATCCATATGGGCATCGTAATAAGCGTCGAGCGTGCCGACGTCACGCCAGTAGGCGGGTTCTTCGTAAGCCCGAACACCGGGTACTTTGTTGCTGCTGAAGTCGTAGGCAAACAACTTGCCGCTTTCCAGCAGGCTGGGCAGCACGTTCTGGCCGAAATCGTGACCACCAGTGGCATTGCAGCTTTCCAGCGCATTCAACAGCACTTGCGTATCGAACAGGTAATTACCCATCGAGGCGAAAGCATGGCTGGGACGCGACGGCATCGCGGGCGGGTTGGCCGGCTTTTCCTGGAAGGCGCGGATGCGGCCGTTGGCATCGGCATCAATGATGCCGAAGCCGGAGGCTTGTTGCAGCGGCACCGGCAACGCGGCGACGGTAGCGCCCGCCCCCTTTTCGAGATGGAAATCGACCATCTGTTGGATGTCCATGCGGTAGATATGATCAGCGCCAAATACCAGCACCAAATCAGGGCTGTGTTGACGGATCAGATTCATGTTCTGGTAGACCGCATCCGCTGTGCCCTGAAACCATTCCTGGCCGCGCCGCATCTGCGGCGGTACCACGGTAATGAAATGTTCCTGCAGCAGCGGCGGCAGCACCCAGGCCTTGCGCACATGTTCGATCAACGACTGCGATTTGTACTGCACCAGCAGATAGATCGAGTGGATGCCGGAATTGACCAGATTGGACAGGACGAAGTCGACGATACGATAGCGGGCGCCGAACGGGACGGATGGCTTGGAGCGCTCTGCCGTAAGGGGGTGCAGGCGGGAACCCTCACCGCCTGCAATGACCATGGCCAGGATTTTTTTCTTGCTCATGAGCGTCTTTCTGAGACTAAAACAATGGTGAACACGGGATGGCGTACCCAACAATGGTGCGCTGGTTATCTTGAAAGCGAATGACAGGGCAGTTCATGACAGTGCGACGCCAACAAACAGTAAAGCCTCTAGAGAAACACAAAGCAACCCAAAGCAAAATTGGTTCAGTTGCGTGGGCAAAAGTGCACCGCGCGACCTACCGTGTTCCTGCCTTTCAGCTTGCCGTCGGTGACCGCACTGCGGCGAACAGCGACGCTGCCGAGTCATCTCTACTTCTGGAAGTGGCTGCTTGCCTTTTCAAAGGCTTCGCGCATTTTCACCCAGGCTTCATCCGCGCCCTGAGCTAAATCCTGCCAGGCATCGCCGGCTGTTTTCTGAATCACTTCCAGTTTTTCCATCGCCGCATCACGCTGCTTCCGCATCGCCTCCAGCTGCATTTCGTAATCGATGCGCAAGTCTGTCTTGGCGAGCTTCGCCTTGGCTTCCCATTTGGCAATGTCGCTATTCCACTGGTCGAGATGGGTTTTCAGGTTTTCGACATATTCATTGCGATTGATCATTTGCTTGCCTCTTGTTCGATGTTGGCGAGCCACGAAGTTGGCTGCCCCTTGATTATCGATAGTGATCTGGATTTGCGCTATTTGAGAAGCGGCTTTCCAGCCGGAAATCAGGCGAAAATACTCAACTTTTTTTGTCAGCCGAGGTTTTGATGTCATGACGCGTTCAATTTCCGATTCCCGCATTCCCGTGATTGCTATCGATGGACCTTCCGCCTCCGGCAAGGGAACCGTGGCCATGTTGGTGGCGCAGGCGCTGGGCTTCCATTACCTAGACAGCGGCGCGATCTATCGCGTCACCGCCCATGCCGCCGCGATGGCTGACGTTGCTTTGGAGGATGAAGCCGGCTTGGCGACGCTGGCGCGCAATCTGCAATTGGCGTTTGACGCGGGCGAAATTTTTCTCTCCGGCAAACCGGTCGGCGATTTGATCCGGGGTGAGGAAGCCGGCCGCGCCGCATCGCGTATCGCGGCATTGCCGGCGTTGCGTGCTGCACTGCTGGAACGACAGCGTGCATTCCGGCAGCCGCCAGGATTGGTGTCTGATGGACGCGATATGGGGTCGGTGGTATTTCCTGATGCGGAGCTGAAAATCTTCCTCACTGCGAGCGCTGAAGAACGTGCCCAAAGACGCTATAAGCAGTTGATTGAAAAAGGATTCGATGCTAATCTCGCCGCTCTTTTGCAGGACTTGAAAGAGCGCGATGCACGCGATGCCGCACGCAGCGCCGCTCCCCTGCAACAGACGGCAGATGCCGTTTTGCTGGAAACCACCCACCTGACCATACAACAGGCCGTACAGCACGTGCTGGACTGGTGGCGTGAAGGCAAAGTGGCCTGAGCCGAGTTTGATATGTATCTTGATATGTTTTTGTAAGAAGTACTGCTGCCGAAAGGCTTCGTTTTGCTGCAAAGCAAAACGCCTTTCGGTTTTTTGTTTTTAACCAACCCCCCCGTGGCAACACGGAATTAACCAGGTTTTTTCATGACCACCGCTACCCTTTCTCAACCCGAAGAGTCGTTTGCCGAATCATTTGCCGCCATGTTCGAAGAAAGCATTTCCAAACAGGAAATGCGTCATGGCGAAGTCATCACTGCTGAAGTGGTTGGCATCGACGATAACTTTGTCACCGTAAACGCCGGCCTCAAGTCCGAGAGCCTGATCCCCGTCGAAGAATTCAAGAATGACCGTGGCGAGATTGAAGTCGTCATCGGTGATTTCGTCCAGGTCGCCATCGAATCGATCGAAGACGGTTATGGCGCCACCAAGCTGTCGCGCGATCGCGCACGCCGCCTGGCTGCCTGGCTGGATCTGGAAGCCGCAATGGAAGAGGGGCGCGTAGTCAAAGGTCTGATCAACGGCAAGGTCAAGGGCGGTCTGACCGTCATGTGCAACGGCATCCGCGCCTTCCTGCCGGGTTCGCTGGTGGATGTGCGCCCGATCAAGGACACCACGCCGTTCGAGAATAAAGAATCCGAATTCAAGGTCATCAAGCTCGACCGCAAGCGCAACAACGTCGTGGTTTCCCGCAAAGCCGTGCTGGAACAGAGCATGGGCGCCGAGCGAGAGAACCTGTTGTCGAATCTGAAAGAAGGCGCCACCGTCAAGGGCATCGTCAAGAACATCACCGAATACGGCGCGTTCGTCGATCTGGGCGGCATCGATGGTCTGCTGCACATCACCGACCTGGCCTGGCGTCGTGTCAAACATCCGTCCGAAGTGGTTACCGTCGGCGACGAAGTCACCGCCATGGTGCTCAAGTTCGACCAGGACAAGAACCGGGTTTCCCTCGGCCTCAAGCAACTCGGCGAAGATCCGTGGGTGGGCTTGTCACGTCGTTACCCCACCGGTACCCGCATGTTCGGCAAAGTTGCCAACCTCACCGACTACGGCTGCTTCGTCGAGATCGAGCCGGGTATCGAAGGTCTGGTGCACGTCTCCGAAATGGACTGGACCAACAAGAACGTCAACCCGTCCAAGATGGTTTCCCTGGGCGATGAAGTCGAAGTCATGGTGCTGGAGATCGACGAAGACCGTCGCCGCATCTCTCTCGGCATGAAGCAGTGCAAGTCCAACCCGTGGGACGACTTCGCCATGAACGCCAAGAAGGGCGACAAGGTGCGCGGCCAGATCAAGTCGATCACCGACTTCGGCGTGTTCATCGGCCTGCCCGGCGGCATCGACGGCCTGGTTCACTTGTCGGACCTGTCCTGGAGCCTGCCCGGTGAAGAAGCCCTGCGCAACTACCGCAAGGGTGAGGAAGTTGAGGCCGTGGTGCTGGCGATCGACGTTGAAAAGGAGCGTATCTCCCTCGGCGTCAAGCAGATGGAAAACGATCCGTTCAACGCCTATGTGGCCACTCATGACAAGGGCGCCATCGTCAAGGGCACCGTCAAGTCGATGGATGCCAAGGGCGCTGTGGTGACGCTGGATGGTGAAGTCGAAGGCTATTTGCGTGCTTCCGAAGTCTCGCGTGACCGTGTCGAAGACATTCGCGCCCATCTGAAAGATGGTGACGAAGTCGAAACCGTGATCATCAACATCGATCGCAAGAATCGTCAGATCAACTTGTCCATCAAGTCAAAGGATGCCGCCGAGCAGGATGCCGCGCTGAAGAAGCTGGCTTCCGAGCAGTCTACCGGCACCACCAACCTGGGCGCGTTGCTCAAGGCCAAGCTTGATAACAAGAATGCTGATTGATACCCAAAGTGACTGACCAGGAAACTGATCTCGGCGGGGCCATGACCAAGTCGGAGCTGATTGCCCGACTTGCAGAACGGCATCCCCAACTGGTCGCGGCAGACGCAGAAATGGCGGTGAAGACGATTCTTGACGCGATGACCACCTGTCTGGTTGAAGGTGAACGCATCGAGATTCGTGGATTCGGCAGTTTCAGCCTGAATTTTCGGCCGCCACGCGTCGGGCGCAATCCCAAGACCGGTGATAAGGTCCATGTCGCAGGTAAATATGTGCCGCACTTCAAAGCTGGCAAGGAATTGCGGGATCGGGTGGACTACGAAGGGTAATAACTGAAGCTTGGGTATTGTCCAAAGAGAAAAAGGCGTCGCAAGTCGGGCGCCTTTTTCTCTTTGTGTCGCAGCAGCGATGTAGCTGGTTTGAATTGAAGGCTGATATTTTCAAATTCACCTTCCAGCCCTAAATTGGTGGAATGGAAAAACAGTGGTAAGTCCCTATTGTTTACAGAGTCATAAAAATAGGTGAAGCATGGTTACGGGAAAAGTTGAGGCCACGTTGCAAGAACTGGAAAGCACGGATTTCTCAGATATGCATCTGAGAGTGGGAGAAACGCTGCTGGTTCAACCGATGGCGAGCACAGAAGCAGAGTCTTTTTCGGTCAGCTTCATTGGTGCTCATAGTCCGTCGAGTTTCCTGACGACGCTGCCCAGCGTCGGAGAGAAGAGCATCTGGGTCATACCTGGCAGCCGATTCAAGTTCCGGGTGCTGCACGGCATGTACGCCTATGCGTTCACTTCGCGCAGTTTGCGCGCGCATTCTCGGCCTTACCCATATGCGCACTTTTCCATCCCCGATGACATCAAGTTTCGTCAGATTCGCAATTCGCACCGTCTGGATACCCGGTTGCCGGTCGAAATTGTGCGTGCCAACGGATTGCGCACTCTGGCCATCATGCGTGATATAAGCCTGCACGGGGCTAAACTGGAGATGACCGGGATACTCGACGAGGTAGGAGAGCAGGTTGTATTGACCATACCTATCTTGCTCCCTGAAACGACGGATAACTTGACTGTCCTTGCTACCGTTTGCAACTGTAGCGATCTGGCCCGATCCATCTCGACCGGGCGCTTCATTTATGGCGTCAGTTTTGTCACTCAGACAGAAGAAGGCGAGCTTCTGCTGCAACATTTCATCAACCATTTGCTGGCCGAGAAACTGGCTTGAGCCTGACGGCGTCGGATCGGATCCTTCGCCGGTTTCTGTTTCTCAAACTGCCAATGCATCCAATTCCTGATACGCCCGTTTCAGCCAGTTCTTCACCCGCTGGCGTTCCAGCATGCCCAAGCTGTGGGTGGTTTTGTCACTGTTGTTGATGGCCGCCCAGAAGCTGCTGCTGTGGCCGTCGATCTTCTGCATCGCAGTATCCTGCAGATGTCGCAATGACATTACGCGTGCGCCCAGATTCTCAGCGTGTTGACGCAGGCCGGATTTCTCCAGCAGTTCAAAACGATCGCCACGTACTTCGTTCAGCACCAGGATGAGTGGCATGCGTCCGTCGAATCGATCAAGCAGTTGGCCGAGAAGATCGACCGCATCCTGACCAGCATCCATAACATGCCAGTAGGTCAGTTCGATCCCCATCTCCGCACTCATTTCGAGTAGATCGGAGTCTTCCATCCAGCGCATCAGAAAGGGCTGCGTCTGCGCGGCGAGATCTACCAATATGCGTCGCTCAGGTTCTGCAACAGCCGCTTCGACGATGCGGTCCAGGTTGTCATAGCGGTCAATGGCGACGGGTGCGGCATAGTCGGCATAAAAGCGAAGCAACGCGCCGTGTGATTGGTCGGTGTCGAAGCCAAGAAAGGGCGTGTCATGGTCGATCAGGTATTGCGCCAGGATGCGCGCTACCAGTGATTTGCCGACGCCGCCTTTTTCGCCGCCGATGAAATGAAGTTTGCTCATGCCGGATGATCCTTGAAATGCAAATACAAGTGAGCCCCTGTGACAGGGGGAGGGAGGTGGAGGGAAAACGCTTGGCATGGTAGCAATAAGGATGCCGATTTGGATAAAAGGTGGAGCAAGCGGATTCTGGCTGAAGGTCAAACTCTGGCTCAGTGCGCTGCCTGCGCAGCCAAACCGATTTGGGGCGGCGATGCACCCAAATGGAGCGCTTGCCAAGCGTGAAGCCAAGCGGCAGGCCAAGGCGTGAAACCCAATTTCGCTGCGTCCGCTGTAGTTGTATCCGGGTGCCTGCCGCTACAATCAAAGGCATGCCAAATCGCCTGAATCCTGTGCAACCAATCATGTTGATTGCCAAGGTCTTGCTGTTTTTACTGCTGCTTGGTTTTGCCGCCCTCAACAGTGACAGCGTGACGTTGCGCTATTTTCTCGGCCTGTCCTGGCAAGCGCCATTGTCGTTGGTGATCCTGGCCGCATTTGCGACGGGTCTGTTGGCCGGTTTCCTGGGCTGCACACTGCGATTGCTGCGAAATCAACGTGAAATTCGCGCCTTGCAGCGTCAACTCGACAAACTCAGCGACAAACTCAGCGACAAACACTGAATATGGAATTCGAAGCCTGGTATCTGCTGGTCATCCCGCTGTTCTTCGGTCTCGGCTGGATTGCCGCGCGGGTTGATATTCGCCATGTCATGCAGGAGTCGCGCGCGGTTCCGCGTTCCTATTTCAAAGGTTTGAACTACCTGCTAAACGAGCAACCGGACAAGGCGATCGAGGCGTTTCTGGAAGTCGCCAAGATGGACCCGGATACGCTGGAACTGCACTTTGCGCTCGGTGCGTTGTTTCGTCGCCGCGGCGAGCTGGATCGCGCCATCCGGATCCATCAGAACGTGGCGGATCGGGCCGATTTGTCGCAGGACCATCGGATGAAAGCGTTGTATGAACTGGGCGAGGATTTTCTCAAGGCCGGCTTGCTGGATCGCGCCGAAGCAGTGTTTCGTCGTCTGGAAAGCGGCACGCATGCGCGTGATTCATTACGCAATATTCTCGAAATCCAGGTGCTGACCAAGGAGTGGCGTGAAGCAATCATCACTGCCGCACGGCTGGAGAAATTGGGTGCCCCGGCACAGAATGCGGATACCGCGCATTACTACTGCGAACTCGCGCTGGCGGCGATGCTGAAAGGTGACGATGCTGCGGCACGTGCTGATCTGTCGCATGCCATGCTGGAAAACAAGCGTTCCGCCCGTGGCCTGATTCTGCTCGGCGATCTGGAAGCCAAGGCCGGCAATGACGAGGCCGCCATCATCACCTGGCGTCAACTGGAAGAAGTGAACCCGGCCTATTTGCCGATCGTGGCGGAACGTCTGACACAGGCGCTGGTTCGTTGCGGTCGCCAGGATGAGGCGATCAACCTGTTGCAAGCCTATCTGGAGCGTCGCCCGAGTCCTGATCTGCTGCATTACCTGTTTCAGACCATGGCGCAAGTGCGTGGCTGGGCGGCGGCAAGACAACTCGCGGCGGATGAGCTGAAGCGGCATCCGAGCTTGCGTGCGTTGGACGACTACCTGCAAGCCAGCAACGCGGTGGAGCAAACCGATGCCAGCGTCGAAGATCGTGTTGCGCAGGATCTGGTGCATCGACAGGTCAGTCGTAGCGCCTATTACCAATGCAGCGGCTGCGGCTTCAAGGCGCGCCAGTATTTCTGGCAATGTCCGGCCTGCGCACGCTGGGAAAGCATTTCGCCGGAACGGGAGGAGCATGACTGACAACCAGAAGCCTGAACGCAGAATCATCGTCGCACTGGATTACCCCGATGCCGTTGCTGCGCGTCAGTTCGTCAGCAAAGTCCGTCCGGAAATGTGTCGTCTCAAGGTTGGCAAGGAGTTGTTTGTTGCGGCCGGACCGGGATTTGTGCAGGAACTGGTCGGTCAGGGCTACGACGTTTTTCTTGACCTGAAATTTCACGATATTCCCAACACTGTGGCTCAAGCCTGCAAAGCAGCGGCACGTCTTGGCGTCTGGATGATGAATGTACATGCCTCGGGCGGACCGCGCATGCTGGCTGCGGCGCGCGAGGCATTGGAAGGAATTGAAAAGCGGCCGCTGTTGATTGCGGTAACTGTGCTGACCAGCATGGGGGCCGAGGAATTGCAGGCGATTGGCGTTGATGCCGATGCCGAACAACAGGTGTTGCGTCTGGCCGGTTTGACGCAGGCTGCCGGCCTCGATGGCGTGGTTTGCTCGGCACAGGAAGCGACAGCCTTGCGCCAGCATCTGGGAGCGGGTTTTTGCCTGGTGACACCCGGTATCCGTCCGGCTGGCAGTGCAACTGGAGATCAAACTCGGATTCTGACGCCACTTCAAGCTGTGCATGCGGGAGCCGATTATTTGGTTATCGGCCGGCCAATCACGCAGGCGGTTGATCCATTTCAGGTGCTGGAATTGATTACACGGGAAATTGAAATTCCATAGGCGCCATTTTTTGCGTTCACATAAGGAAAGCACCACCATGAAAATCGCCATTGCCGGCACCGGATACGTCGGTCTATCAAATGCCGTTCTGCTTGCGCAACACAACGAAGTGGTTGCGCTGGACATCGTTCCCGAAAAAGTCGAAATGCTTAACCGCAAGGTTTCTCCCATCGTCGACGTGGAAATCGAGGACTTCCTGACCAACAAACCGTTGAATTTCCGCGCCACGTTGGACAAACAGGATGCCTACACCGGCGCCGAATTCGTCATCATCGCGACGCCGACCGATTACGACACCGAGACCAACTACTTCAATACCAAGTCGGTGGAAGCGGTGATCCGCGATGTGATGGCGATCAACCCGCATGCGGTGATGGTCCTCAAATCCACCGTACCAGTCGGCTACACGGCGAAACTGAAAGCGCAGTTCAACTGTGAAAACCTGATCTTTTCGCCGGAATTTCTGCGTGAAGGCAAGGCGCTGTATGACAACCTCTATCCTTCCCGCATCATCATCGGCGAACGCTCGGCGCGGGCGGAAACCTTCGCCAACCTGCTCAAGCAGGGCGCGATCAAGCAAGACATCCAGGTGCTGTTCACCGACGCGACCGAAGCCGAAGCGGTGAAATTGTTCTCCAATACCTACCTGGCGATGCGGGTCGCCTACTTCAACGAACTCGACACCTATGCCGCTTCGCACGGACTGGATACCAAGCAGATCATCCAGGGCGTCAGTCTCGACCCGCGCATCGGCGAGCATTACAACAACCCGTCGTTCGGCTACGGCGGCTACTGTTTACCGAAAGACACCAAACAACTGCTGGCCAATTACTCGGATGTGCCGCAGAACCTGATGCGCGCGATTGTCGATTCCAATACCACACGCAAGGATTTCGTCGCTGACAGCATCCTGAAGCGCAAGCCGAACATCGTCGGTGTGCACCGGCTGATCATGAAGGCGGGTTCAGACAATTTCCGCGCGTCCAGCATCCAGGGCATCATGAAGCGGATCAAGGCCAAAGGGATCCCGGTCATCGTCTACGAACCGGTGCTGACCGAGCCCGAGTTCTATCATTCCAAGGTGGTTAACGATCTGGCCGAGTTCAAACGACTGTCGGATGTCATCGTTGCCAACCGCATCACCGACGACCTGATGGATGTGGCAGACAAGGTTTATAGCCGCGACCTGTTCGGCAAGGATTGATTCAGGGGGGGCATGGGGCAGGGGGCAAGTTGCAAGTAGAATTCGGACGCCACTTGCCACCCGCCACTCTCCACTCGCCATGTACAAAACCATCGAAGAATTTGTCGGCAATACACCGCTGGTTCGGCTGAAAAAGCTGCCTGGGGAAACCTCCAACATCGTGCTGGTGAAGCTGGAAGGGAACAACCCGGCTGGTTCGGTGAAGGATAGGCCGGCGCTGGCGATGATTGCCAAGGCGGAAGCACGCGGTGAGATCAAACCGGGCGATACGCTGATCGAAGCCACCAGCGGCAATACCGGGATTGCGCTGTCAATGGCGGCAGCGATCAAGGGTTACCGCATGGTGTTGATCATGCCCGAACATCTGTCGATCGAACGACGCCAGAGCATGCGTGCGTACGGTGCCGAATTGGTGTTGGTGAGCAAGTCCGATGGCATGGAGGGCGCGCGTGATCTGGCAGAGACCATGCAGCGGGAAGGACGCGGCAAGATCCTCGATCAGTTTTCCAATCCGGATAATCCGGCGGCGCATTACGAATCCACCGGCCCGGAAATCTGGCGCGATACCGGCGGCAAGATCACCCACTTCGTTTCCAGCATGGGCACCACCGGTACCATCATGGGATGTTCGCGCTACTTGAAGGAACAGAATCACGCCATCCAGATTGTCGGCGTGCAGCCGGAAGAGGGTGCGCAGATTCCTGGCATCCGCAAATGGCCGGCGGAATATGTACCGTCAATCTGCGATTACGACCGGGTCGATCGGATGATCTACGTCGGCCAGGATGCGGCAGAGGACACCGCGCGACGATTGGCTGCGGAAGAAGGCATCTTTGCCGGTATCTCCTCCGGTGGTGCGCTCCACGCCGCGTTGCAACTGTCGGCGGAAGTCGAAAACGCAGTCATCGTCTCCATTGTTTGTGATCGCGGCGACCGTTATCTGTCCACCGGCGTATTTCCTGCCTGAAGCGGAGCGGCCGAAGCATGGGGCAGAACATGTTGTACCGGTGGCTGACTTCCCTGTTTCTATTCGTGTTTTTGGCGCTGCCATTTGCTCAAGCCAATGAAACCGAGCCGTTAGCGCCGCCTCTCTTGCTGGCCAGCGTGTTGCCGGACCAAATTGATGTTGCGCAGTATTGGGTCAGCGAAAAGCTGGATGGTGTGCGTGCGATCTGGAACGGCAAGGAACTACGTTTTCACAGCGGTGGTCTGATCGCCGCGCCGGTTTGGTTCACGGCGAATTTCCCCGCGCAACCCCTGGATGGCGAACTCTGGTTGGCGCGCGGCGAGTTCGACCGACTATCCGGCATCGTGCGCCGGCTGCAGCCGGATGAGTCGGAATGGCGGCAAGTGCGCTACATGCTGTTTGAACTGCCTGATGCACCCGGCACATTCAGCCAACGCATCGAACAGATGCAGGCCATTGTCGCCAAGGCCCAGATACCCTGGTTGCAGGTCATTGATCAGTTTCGTGTGTCAGATCGGGTTGAGCTTCAGCAACGGCTGGAGGCAGTGCTGAAGCAACGCGGTGAAGGTTTGATGCTGCATCAGGCGAATGCGCCTTACGCAACTGGCCGGGGCGAAATTCTGTTCAAGCTGAAACCTTGGCTGGATGCGGAAGCACGGGTGATCGCGCATCTGCCGGGAAAGGGAAAGTACCTCGGCATGCTCGGTGCGTTGCGTCTGGAAACCCCGGATGGCAAGCGTTTCAGCCTGGGCACCGGCTTCAGCGACGCAGTCCGGCGTAACCCGCCTGCTATTGGCGTGTTGGTGACCTATCGTTATCGCGAATTGAATTCAAATGGCTTGCCGCGTTTCGCCAGCTACTTGCGGGTACGCGAGAGGTTCTGACGAGGCGTTGGCTGGCTGGGGACGTAGAGCAGAAATACGGTAGGCCGTTTCTGGATGTCGGGTTGCTGCTTGCGCCAGCCTGAAACAGGGCGGGTGATCAGGTATTCGCTATCCAGTGTCAGATCGCAGGCTAGGGTGAGCAACGTGTCGGCTTGGCAACTGGCGAGAATGCTGTCCAGCATGGCTTGGTTGCGGTAGGGCGTTTCGATGAAGACCTGCGCGGCATCTTCTTTCTGCGCGCGCCGTTCCAGTTCGCGTAATGCGGTTGTGCGTTCGTCCGCTTTTGCCGGCAGATAACCATGAAAGGCGAAGCGTTGGCCGACCAGGCCTGAGCCCATCAGCGCCAGCAATATCGAGGAGGGACCGGTCAACGGGCGTACCCGGATGCCGTGTTGATGCGCCAGGCGGACCAGATTCGCGCCCGGGTCGGCGACTGCCGGGCAGCCGGCTTCCGAGATCAGACCGACGTCCTGCCCTGCCAGCAGTGGGGCGATCAACGTTTCCAGTTCGCTGGCCGGGGTGTGTTCGTTCAGTTCCCGCAGCGTGAGTTGCTGAATCGGCGTGCTGGTCGGGAGTTGCTTCAGGAAAGCACGCGCGGTCTTGGCTTGTTCGACGATGAAGTGAGTCAGCCCGGCGGCGATGCGGCGGGTTTCTTCCGGCAGAACGTGGCTGAGCGCGGAGGGATTGCCGGAAGTAGTGTTGCCAGAAGAGGTGTTGCCAGCTTCGCCGAGCGGCGTCGGGATCAGGTAGAGGATGCCGGCCACGTCAATACGTCCAGACCTTCGTTGGCCAGCATTTCAGTCAGTTTGATCAGCGGCAGGCCGACCAGCGCATTCGGATCCTCGGTTTCGAAACGCGCGATCAAGGCGATGCCAAGCGACTCGCTCTTGGCGCTGCCACAGCAGTTGTAGGGCTGGTCCTTGTTCAGGTAGGCGGCGATCTGGGCGTCACTGTATTCGCGCATGACCAAGCGCACCGTCACGTTGGCAGTTTGCGTGCGGCCGGTTCTGGCGTTGAGCAGGGTCAGCGCGGTGTGGAATTCCAGCGCCTTGCCGCGCATGCGTTTGAGTTGCGCAAAGGCATTGTCGAAGTTGCCTGGTTTGCCGAGTTGTTCGCCTTCCAGCAGCGCGACCTGATCGGAGCCGATGATCAGTGCATCGGGGAAGTTCACCGCTACGGCTTGCGCTTTCAATACCGACAAGCGTTGCGCGGTCTCATCCGGCGATTCTCCGGTCAGCGGTGTTTCATCGACATCCGGCGCAGCGACGTCGAATGGGACGCCCAGCCGTGCGAGCAGCTCGCGGCGGTAAGGGGAGGTGGAGGCGAGAACGAGGTGCATGGGGTGTTGTGTGAAAGGTGATGCAGCTGCGCCGCTGGTGAAACGTGAAACGTGAAACGTGAAAGGTTTGGCGTGGGGGTGTTCACGTTTCACCTGAGCCGCGCAGCGGCAAGTCTCGTTTCACATTTCACACATCAGGCTTCCGGCTGAATCTCCACCAGCACCTGGTCGGGTGTGACCTGATCGCCCTTGGCGACATGCACGCCGATGACGATTCCAGTTACTGGCGATTGGACTTCGTTCTCCATCTTCATCGCCTCGATGACCAGTACGCCATCGCCGGCTTTGATCTTGTCTCCCACCTTGACCTTGACGTCAACGATGGCGCCCGGCATGGCGGTGGTGACGCAACCGGCGTGGGTCGGGCGCGGCCGCTGTTTGCTGCCGCCTGACGCATTCGCTTTGCTGCCTGTTGTCTTGCGAGGTGCGCTGGAGCCAGGCGTAACTTCGACTTCATCCAGCGCTTCCAGCAGCACTTCTTCTGCGACACCATCGACGTGCACATAGAAGGGGCGCTGACCATCGCCTGCCTGGCCGGTGCCCTTGATGCGGATGTGATAGGTCTCGCCATGCAGGGTGACGTTGAATTCGCTCGGTGCAAACACCGCCGGGCAGGCAGTGGCCAGTTTGGCTTCCGGCGGCAACAGCGGTTCCGGGGTCAGCGCGCCACCGGCACGTTCGAGCAGGAAGGTGCGGCCGAGATCAGGGAACATCGCGTAGGTCAGCACGTCTTCATCCGACTTTGCCAGGCCTTCGGCTTCGCCGCGCAATTTGTCGAGTTCGTCGGAGAGCTGGTCGGCCGGGCGACAGGTGATGACTTCCTGATCGCCGACCGCCAATTTTTTGACTTCTTCGTTGACCTGGCCGGGGGCGGCGCCGTAGCGACCGAGCAGATAGTTCTTGACTTCGTTGGTGACCGATTTGTAGCGGCCACCGGTCAGCACGTTCAACACGGCCTGGGTGCCGACGATCTGCGAGGTGGGCGTCACCAGCGGCGGGAAGCCGAGGTCTTCACGCACGCGCGGAATTTCTGCGAGCACTTCGTCCATGCGATCAAGCGCGCCCTGTTCCTTCAGCTGATTGACCAGATTCGAGATCATACCGCCGGGTACTTGCGAAACCAGGATGCGGGTATCGACCTGCTGGCCTTTCATCTCGAACTGCCAGTATTTTTTGCGTACTTCCTTGAAGTAGGCGGCGATTTCCTGCAGTTTGATCAGATTGATGCCGGTGTCGTATTCCGTACCGGCGAAGGCGGCAACCAGGCTTTCGGTGGTCGGGTGGCTGGCGCCTTCCGAGAACGCGGAAATGCAGGTGTCGATCATCACCGCACCGGCTTCCACGCCCTTCATGTGCGTCATGCTGGCCAAGCCGGAAGTGGCGTGGCTGTGCAGGTGGATCGGGATGGAAATCTTTTCCTTCAGCGCCTTGACCAGTTCTGCTGTGGTGAAAGGCGTCAACAGGCCGGCCATGTCCTTGACCGCAATGGTGTCGCTACCCATGGCTTCGAGCTGGCGCGCCATCGACACGAAATAGTCGATGTTGTGCACCGGGCTGGTGGTGTAGGACAGCGTACCTTCTGCGTGTTTGCCGGCGGCTTTCACCGCTTCGATGGAAACCTTCATGTTGCGTAGATCGTTCATGGCATCAAAGACGCGGAAAACGTCAACGCCGTTATCAGCCGACTTCTGCACAAAAGCGCGTACGAGATCGTCTGGATAATGCCGATAGCCGAGCAGGTTCTGGCCGCGTAGCAGCATCTGGATGCGCGAATTGGGCAGTGCGCGACGCAGTTTGCGCAGCCGTTCCCACGGGTCTTCCTTGAGAAAGCGGACGCAGGCGTCGAAGGTGGCGCCGCCCCAGGCTTCGAGCGACCAGAAACCCACGTTATCGAGCTTGCTGCAGATCGGCAGCATGTCTTCAGTGCGCATGCGGGTAGCGATCAGGGACTGATGTCCATCGCGCAGCACCAGTTCGGTGATCTTGACTTGAGTCATCGTGGCTTCCTTGTAAATCTGACGATGCGAGGGCTGAATTCAGCCTGTTTCAAATGCCCAGATGAGCGGCGATTGCGGCCGAGATTGCCGCTGCTTTCATTTCCGGCGGTTGGCGCACGGCATAATTGAGCAGTTCCGGGTGCGATTCGACAAAGCTGGTGTTGAAGCGGCCGGTCCGGAATTGCTCATTGAGCAGAATTTCCTGGTAGTAGGGGATGGTGGTTTTGACGCCATACACGCCCATGTCATCCAGCGAACGCCGACCCCGCTCGATGACGCCTTCCCAGGTCAGTGCCCAGACCGTCAACTTGGCGCACATGGAATCGTAATAGGGCGGAATGGTGTAGCCGGAATACATCGCCGCATCGGTCCGCACACCGGGGCCGCCAGGAGCGTAATAACGCGTGATGCGGCCAAAACTGGGGAGAAAGCTGTTTTTCGGGTCTTCCGCATTGATCCGGAATTCCATCGCAAAACCACGGTGGTGTATCTCATCTTGTTTGTATTGCAGCGGCAGGCCGTCGGTGATGCGGATCTGCTCCTGAACAATGTCGATACCGGTGATGGTTTCGGTCACCGTGTGTTCGACCTGCAAACGGGTGTTCATTTCCATGAAGTAGAACTGATTGTCCGAATCGAGCAGGAATTCGACGGTGCCGGCGTTTTCGTAGCCCACAGCTTTTGCTGCGCGCACCGCCAGCTTGCCGATGTATTCGCGTTGTGCTTCCGTCAATTGTGGCGACGGGGCGATTTCGATCAGCTTCTGGTTGCGCCGCTGGATCGAGCAGTCGCGTTCAAACAGGTGGACGCAGTTGCCGTGGCTGTCACCGATGATCTGCACTTCGATGTGCTTCGGATTGACGACGCATTTCTCCATGAAGACTTCCGGCTTGCCGAATGCCTTGCTCGCTTCCGAGACGACGCGAACATAGTTGTTGACCAGTTCTTCGTCCGAATCACAGCGTCGAATGCCGCGTCCGCCGCCGCCGTTGGTCGCCTTCAGCATGATCGGGTAGCCGATCTTTTTGGCCAGTTTGAGCGCTTCTTCTGCATTTTCCAGGTTGTGGTCAGAGCCTGGAATGACTGGAATGCCGGCCTTGATCATGGCCAGACGCGCCTGGATCTTGTCGCCCATCTGAGTGATGACTTTGGCGGAGGGGCCGATGAATTTGATGCCTCGCCGGGCACAAACTTCAGCCAGGACCGGGTTTTCCGACAGGAAGCCATACCCTGGATGCAAGGCGTCGCAACCCGATGCAACAGCCAGATTCACGATGTTGTGGGCATTGAGATAGCCCAGAACAGGGTCAGAGCCAATATTGAAGGCGGTATCGGCCTTTTTGACATGGAGACCATGCCGGTCGGCGTCGGTATAAATGGCCACCGCTTTGATGCCCATTTCCTTGCATGCCCGAACAATCCGAACCGCGATTTCACCTCGGTTTGCGATGAGTATTTTCCTGATCACGCTTTGACCTTAGAAAGTGGCGTTGTCTTTGACAAAAACAGCCGTGCAGCTTAACATTTCCGGCTTATGTTTGCACGGAGACCCTTTGACAGCCTGCAGTTTGCCAAGTCTGGCGAGAGCCTGAAGGGCAGTTTGCGCGTCGAAGAGTTGCCGCGTTTGAGCGATAGTTTGAGGGCAGATGATGCTGCAGTGCAATACCAGATTGATGGCGTTTTGGCTTCGGGGCGTCCGGCGCTTCAGCTGAAAGTTGAAGCTAAAGTCTGGTTGACCTGCCAGCTATGCATGTCGTCGTATCCCGAATTGTTGCATCTGGACACTGTTTTGCCGGTAGCTAGAAACGAAGCTGAGTTGGCGCGTTGGGAGTCACTTGATCCCATGCTGGATGCGTTGATTGCTGACCCGGGATTAGATGTGGCGGTTCTGGTTGAAGACGAGATACTGCTCGCCATTCCGCTGGTGCCCATGCATGCCGAAGGTGAATGCGATCCAGTTGGCTAGACGCGGGTCGACGAAGCTTGATCGGGTTTGGTATTGCCTGTCGGAGTTGTTTTTTTGATGGTTCGGCAGTTTTTGAATTCAAGTATTTAGTGTTTTAGTGATTTTTAGGAGATCGTCATGGCTGTTCAGCAGAATAAAAAATCCCCCTCCAAGCGTGGCATGCATCGTGCCCACGATTTCCTGACCACGCCGCCGACTGCGGTTGAACCGACTACGGGTGAAATGCATCTGCGTCACCATATCAGCCCGAACGGTTTCTATCGTGGCCGTAAAGTGCTGAATACCAAGGCTGATAACAGCTAATTTCCGCGTCGGCTCAGCTTGAGATGAGCCAGTCACGTCGTGCTGGTTTACCTTTAGCTGAACGTTCATGCGAGAAATCACTATTGCAATTGATGCCATGGGGGGCGACCACGGTCCCCATGTGACGGTCAAGGCGGCGCTCGACTTCCTGAGCAAAAATTCCGATATCAACATTGTTCTTGTTGGTCTTTCGGACGCCATCCACGCTGAACTCAAGGTCAACAAAGCAGCTGCAGGTACACGCCTGAGGGTTCATCACGCCAGCGAAGTGGTGAAAATGGACGATTCTTTGCCGGTTGCCTTGCGCACCAAAAAAGATTCTTCAATGCGGGTTACAGCTGACATCGTCAAGCGTGGAGAGGCGGATGCTGGCGTCTCGGCCGGCAATACCGGTGCCTTGATGGCTGTGTCCCGTTTTGTGCTGAAGACGCTTCCTGGTATCGATCGTCCCGCCATCGCCTCAACCTTGCCTTCCCGCACCGGCCGTACCTACATGCTGGACCTGGGGGCGAACGTCGATTGTTCGGCGGAGCACCTGCGCCAATTCGCCATCATGGGCTCGGCGCTGGTTTCAGCGATTGAACATAAGGACAGACCCAGCATCGGTCTGCTCAATATCGGCGAAGAAGAGATCAAGGGTAATGATGTGGTCAAGCAGGCCGGTGAATTGCTGAGAGCCAGTGGGCTCAATTTCTACGGTAATGTGGAAGGCAACGATATCTACATGGGCACTGTTGATGTCGTGGTGTGCGATGGCTTTGTCGGCAATGTCGCACTCAAGGCTTCAGAGGGCTTGGCCAAACTGATAGGCGAACGCTTGCGTGGTGAATTCAAGCGAACCCCGCTTACGCGCCTGGCTGGACTGATCTCCTGGCCGGTGTTGCGTGCCTTCAAGCGAAACCTTGATCCGCGTCGCTACAATGGCGCCAGCCTGCTTGGTTTGGACGGCGTGATCATCAAAAGTCATGGTTCCGCCGATGTGTTTTCTTTTGAACAGGCTATTCACAAGGCCGCCGAGGAAGTGCGTGGTGGTCTGTTGCGCCGAATCGCCGATCAGGTCGGTGTCCACAATGATCTCCCCAACGGCGGGTCAGAAGAAGGAGAGTTGGCTTGACGCAGATTGCATCTCCCATGGTCAGAATCTATTCCCGCATCACGGGTACCGGCAGTTATCTGCCGGCGCGCATTCTGACCAATGCGGAACTCGAAAAGCGGATAGAAACCACCAGTCAGTGGATTGTTGAACGGACCGGTATTCGTGAGCGTCACATCGCAGAAGAAGGCGAGTTGACCAGTGATCTGGCCCAGAAAGCAGCCGAAAGTGCGCTCGAAGCGGCAGGCATCGATGCCTGCGATATCGATTTGATTGTGGTTGCCACGACCACCTCGGATCGGGTGTTTCCCAGTACGGCATGTGTGCTTCAGGCTAAATTGGGCATTACCAATGGTTGTCCGGCATTCGACGTGCAAGCGGTCTGTAGCGGTTTCGTGTATGCGGTTTCGGTGGCGGATCAGTTCATCCGATCAGGTCAGGTCAAGACTGCTCTGGTCGTTGGCGCTGAGACCTTGTCGCGGATTACCGATTGGGATGACCGCAGCAACTGCATGTTGTGGGGTGATGGCGCTGGCGCGGTGGTGCTGCAGGCATCCGAGCAGCCCGGAATCATTGCGACCCATTTGCACGCCGATGGCCGTTATCAGGATTTATTGTTTGTCGATGGTGGCGTGTCGCTGAAAAAGGAAGGCGCGTGCTACATGCGCATGTCCGGCAACGCCGTGTTCAAAATGGCGGTCAATACGCTGGATGCGATAGTCGATGAAACACTGGCGGCAAATGGCCTGCAGAAATCCGACATCAATTGGCTGGTGCCACATCAAGCCAATATCCGCATCATCCAGGCGACAGCAAAAAAACTGGGTATGAGCATGGACCATGTCGTGGTCACGGTTGATCGGCATGGCAATACCTCGGCAGCTTCGATTCCGCTGGCGTTGGATACGGCCATGCGCGAAGGAAAGATCAAACCGGGTGAACGCGTGTTGATGGAAGCTTTTGGCGGTGGATTCACCTGGGGTTCGGTACTGGTTCAGTTTTGAGTCTGCCTGAACACCCTCTCCTTCGGGTTCTGAATCAGCATTCTTACGGAGAATTTGAATGAAATTCGCGTTTGTTTTTCCGGGGCAGGGCTCGCAATCTGTCGGCATGTTGACCGCGTATGGCGCGGCTTCAGCAATCAGTGAAACGCTGGCGGAAGCTTCAGATGTGTTGGGGCAGGATCTGACGGCGATGATTGGAGAAGGTCCGGCAGAACTACTCAATCAGACCGTCAATACCCAGCCGGCCATGCTTGCAGCGGGGGTGGCGGTATATCGTCTCTGGCTAAGTCAAGGCGGGCCGGCACCAGCCATGATGGCAGGGCATAGTCTGGGCGAATACACTGCGCTGGTCTGCGCCGGCGCGCTGGGTTTTGCAGATGCGATCAAATTGGTGCGATTGCGCGCCGAGGCTATGCAGTCGGCGGTGCCGGAAGGTGTTGGCGCCATGGCTGCTGTGCTTGGGCTGGATGATGATGCGGTGCGCGCAGTGTGCGCGGAAGCCGTGCAAGGTGAACATCAAGGCGAAGTGCTGGCGGCGGTCAATTTCAATTCGCCCGGTCAGGTGGTGATTGCCGGCCACAAGGCGGCGGTGGATCGTGGCTGTGTTCTGGCCAAGGCAAGAGGTGCCAAGCGTGCGTTGCCTTTGCCGGTTTCCGTGCCTTCGCATTGCGCCTTGATGCAGCCTGCAGCTGAAAAACTACGCCTGGCTCTGGCGGAAATCGAAATCAAAACACCCTTTGTGACGGTGTTGCACAACGCCGATGTGGTCAGCCATGCCGATCCGGCAGCGATTCGAGATGCCTTGGCGCGTCAGTTGTTCAGTCCGGTTCGCTGGGTCGAAACGGTACAAAGCTTTGCTGCACAAGGTGTTCAGTTAGTGGCGGAATGTGGACCTGGTAAGGTGTTGGCTGGACTCAACAAGCGCATCGTCGATGGCTTGCCGGGGGTGGCGCTGGCGGATGCCACCGCACTGACCGATACCTTGGCCAAAGTCCGGTCTTAAATAGCTCGGGCGTGCAGCCTGAATATAAAGGAGATGCATATGGAACAACGTGTTGCCATGGTGACCGGTGCTACGCGTGGCATCGGCAAAGCCATTCTGCATGCCTTGGCGCAAGCCGGTTGCAACGTGGTCGGAACTGCAACCAGCGTGTCAGGTGCGGAATCCATTTCTGCCGCGCTGGCCGAAGCCGGATTGCCGGGCGAGGGTTTGATGCTCGACGTCAACGACGCTGCCCAGGTTGATGCCGCCATTGAAGGCGTCATGTCGCGTCATGGCAGGATTGATGTTTTGGTCAACAACGCAGGCATTACGCGCGACAACCTGTTGATGCGGATGAAGGATGATGAATGGAACGCCATTCTGGAGACCAATCTGACATCCGTGTTTCGACTTTCGCGCGCAGTATTGCGGCCGATGATGAAGGCCCGTTTCGGCCGCATCATCAGCATTGCTTCGGTGGTCGGCGTATCGGGTAATGCAGGTCAGACCAACTATGCTGCGGCCAAGGCCGGCATGATTGGTTTCTCCAAATCGTTGGCACAGGAAGTCGGCAGTCGTGGCATCACGGTGAATTGTGTGGCGCCCGGCTTTATCGATACCGACATGACCAAGGGGTTGCCCGAGGCTGCGCGTGGCAAGTTGATGGAGCGGATTCCGCTTGGCAAGTTGGGTACGCCGGAAGATATTGCCCATGCTGTGGTGTATCTGGCGTCGGAGGGGGCCGCTTATGTCACAGGAGCCACATTGCACGTCAATGGCGGCATGTACATGGACTGAGGCGCTTGCCGCTCGATATGCAATTATTGCTGTAATGTTTTTTTTCGAGACGAGGCCTCTTTTTGTCGGTTTCATCGTATTCGACAGACTGCTAGAATGCCCCGGCTTTTTTGCTACCCGTAATTTTTCTACCCTAGTGGGAGTTATCTGATGAGTGATATTGAACAACGTGTCAAAAAGATCGTCGCCGAACAGCTGGGCGCCAACGAAGCCGATGTGAAGCTAGAGTCTTCCTTCGTGGACGACCTGGGTGCTGACTCTCTCGACACGGTGGAACTGGTGATGGCGCTGGAAGAAGCCTTCGAGTGCGAAATCCCTGATGAAGAAGCTGAAAAAATCACCACGGTTCAGCAGGCTGTCGATTACGTCAATGGCCATTTGAGCAAGTAATTCCTGTTTGTCAGAGTGCAGGGCGCTGCCCTCACTCTGAGCTCGATCCCACATGATGCCGGCTTGGCCCGGTGTCTTGGATATTCCCGTATCTGGTGTTTCCCAGGAGTTTCCCATGACCAAGCGTAGAGTCGTGGTTACCGGGCTCGGTATTATTTCCCCCGTCGGCAATAGTGTGAATGACGCGTGGGCAAGTCTGATGGCCGGGCGTTCCGGTATTACCCGAATCGATCGTTTCGATGCCTCCGCTTTCGCCAGCCAGATTGCGGGTGATGTGAAGAATTTTGATCTGGCCAAATATCTGACCCCGAAAGATGCCCGTCGGATGGATACCTTCATCCATTTCGGCCTGGCTGCCGCGATTGATGCATTCAAGGATTCCGGGGTGGAAGTCAGCGAGGCCAATCGCGAACGCATCGGTGTCAACATCGGTTCTGGCATTGGCGGCCTGCAATTGATCGAGCAAACCCACAAGGTTTTTCTGGCTGAGGGTCCGCGCAAGATTTCACCTTTCTTCATCCCGGCGACCATCATCAACATGATCTCCGGCCATCTGTCGATCATGTTTGGTTTGCAAGGCCCGAACGTGGCTATGGTGACTGCGTGCACCACCGGTACGCATGCGGTAGGCGAAGCCGGCCGCATGATTGAGTATGGCGAAGCCGATGTGATGATCGCGGGCGGGGCTGAATCTACCATCTGCCCGCTGGCCATTGGCGGCTTCGCGGCGGCGCGCGCACTATCAACCCGCAACGATGATCCCGAAGGCGCCAGTCGTCCGTGGGACAAGGGACGGGACGGATTCGTCATGGGTGAAGGTGCTGGTGTTCTGGTGCTGGAAGAATATGAACATGCCAAGGCGCGCGGTGCCCGCATTTATTGCGAACTGATCGGCTACGGCAAGAGCGCGGATGCGCATCACATGACTGCGCCAGTTGAAGATGGCTCGGGTGCTGCGCGCTGCATGGACGTGGCTTTGCGCAACGCCGGCATCAATCCGGATCAGGTCGATTACATCAACGCGCACGGTACCTCGACACCGTTGGGCGATCTGGCGGAAACCAAAGCGGTGAAGCGTTCGCTTGGCGACCATGCCGGCAAGGTCATGGTCAGCTCAACCAAATCGATGACCGGCCATCTGCTGGGTGCCGCGGGCGGTATCGAAGCCGTGTTCTCGGCCTTGACCATCGCGCACCAGGCGGTGCCGCCGACGATCAATCTGATTGAGCCGGATGAAGGTTGCGATCTGGATTACGTTGCCAACATTGCGCGTGATGCCAAGGTCAATGTGGCGCTCTCCAATTCCTTTGGTTTTGGCGGCACCAACGGCACGGTCATCTTCGCCAAGGTCTGACATCAGCCTGATACGGGGCTTGATGCCGCGTCCAAGGCAATGACAGCGGCGGTGACATCAGCGCAGCCTGTCCTTCTGGTCGATGGCGTGCCGTCTGCGTCCGTTCCTGCCGATGATCGGGGTTTTCTCTACGGCGATGGCGTCTTTCGCACGCTGCGCATGGTGGCTGGCAAGCCGCTCTGGTGGCTGGAGCAGATCGCCAAACTGTCTGAGGACGCCAGCCGAATTGGTCTGGCCGCGCCCGATCCGGCAGTCTTGAGCGGGGATCTGCAACATCTTCCCGCCCAACTGTCTGATGGTGTGCTGAAGTTGATTCTGACGCGGGGCAGTGGGCCACGCGGTTACCAGCCGCCCGCCGCGCAATCTGTGCGGCGTTTGGTGGTATTTGATGCAACCCCGGTTTCCAGTCAGCAGTCATCCGATCTTTGGGTAAGGATTTGTTCATTGCGGCTTGGCTGGCAACCCCGCCTGGCCGGCATCAAGCATCTGAATCGTTTGGAAAACGTATTGGCACGCAGCGAGTGGTCGGCGCCTGATATTCATGAGGGGTTGCTGCTGGATCATGCCGAGCGGGTCATAAGCGGCGTCATGAGTAATCTTTTCATCTGGCATTGCAATCGCCTTCTGACACCACGCCTCGATCAATGCGGCGTTGCCGGTGTTACCCGGGGCCGCTTGCTGCGGTTGGCAAGAGAGCAGGGGGTGGATGTCGAGGAAACAGACTTGAACATGCAAGCGGTGTTGGAAGCCGATGAAGTGATGTTGACCAACAGTGTGATGGGCTTGCGCCGCGTTGCGCGACTGGAATCAAAAAACTGGCCTGATCCGGTGATCAGCCCGCGGCTGGTGGAATGGCTCAATGCGTAGATGGATCAACCGCATTCTGCTGCTGAGCTTTATTAGCGGGCTGGTTTGGGTGGGTTTTCTGTTTGGCTATGCCAGGCAGCCGATGCAAATGCCTGGTGTGACTTATCCAATCGACTTCTCGATTCATCAAGGCACAGCACTGAAAACCGCCAGTGAAGATCTGCATCAAAGTGGTGTGCTATCGCAGCCCTGGGCTTTCGTTCTGCTTGCGCGGTTGAAGGGTCAGGCCGGCGAGATCAAGGCCGGCAGCTATGCGCTGGAACAAGCGGTAACGCCGCTTGAATTGCTGCGCAAAATCACCCAGGGAGAAACCATTCTTGGCAAGCTGGCCCTGATCGAAGGCTGGACCTTTCAGGACGTGCGCCGCAGCGTCACCGCCAATCCCGCACTCCGGCATGACACGCTGAACATGACCGATGCCGAACTATTGGACGCAGTTGGCGCCAGGGAAACGCACCCGGAAGGGCTGTTCTTCCCGGACACCTACTTCTTTGACAAGGGCAGTTCAGAACTTGCTTTGTATAAACGTGCTTACCATGCGATGCAGGAAAACCTGGCTGCAAGCTGGGCAATGCGTTCGCCAGGGCTACCGTATCGTTCGCCGTATGAAGTGCTGATCATGGCATCGATCATTGAGAAGGAAACCGGCGCCGCCGATGAACGGCCACTGATTGCTTCTGTTTTCATCAACCGCTTGCGAATCGGCATGCGCTTGCAGACTGATCCGACGGTGATCTATGGCCTCGGCGCCCAGTTTGACGGCAATCTTCGGCGTTCCGACCTGCTCGCCGATACACCCTATAACACTTACACCCGTGCAGGATTGCCGCCGACGCCGATTGCCTTGCCAGGACTGGCGGCGATCCAGGCCGCCTTGCATCCGGATGCCAGCAATGCACTTTATTTCGTTGCCAAGGGTGGCGGCCGGCATGTGTTTTCCGACAATCTGGACGCGCATAACCGCGCCGTGAATCGTTATCAGAGAGGGCGCTGAGATGTTTATTACGCTGGAAGGCGTCGATGGTGCCGGCAAGAGTAGCCATTTGAATTGGCTGGAAGCGTGGTTTACTGCGCGTGGACGGCAAGTCCGGATGACCCGCGAGCCAGGCGGTACGGCGGTCGGTGAACAATTGCGTAACATGGTGTTGCACCAGCCGATGCATGCTGAAACCGAGGCATTGATCATGTTTGCCGCCCGCCGCGAACATATTGAACAAGTGATCCGGCCAGCCCTGGCGGCTGGTGAGGTGGTGATTTCCGACCGTTTTACCGATGCAAGCTTTGCCTACCAATCCGGTGGCCGTGGCCTGCCGGAAGCGCGGCTGGCAGTGCTGGAGGACTGGGTACATGCCGATTTGCAGCCAGATTTGACCTTCTTGTTCGACCTTGCCCCCGAGATTGCTGCGCAGCGACTGTCTTCAGCACGCGCGCCGGATCGATTCGAACGCGAACAATCCGACTTTCATGTCCGAGTCCGCGCCGCCTATTTACGTCGGGCTGAACAGTTTTCAGCACGTATCAAAATCATCGATGGCAGTTGCAGTCTCGAACAGGTTCGACAACAGCTCAGCGTGGTATTGGAAACCGTGATGGAGACGAAGGCGTGATTCATCCCTGGAATCAGGCACTGTTTCAGCAACTGAGCGCCGACCGCGAACGCATGCCGCATGCCTTGTTGCTGCACGGCCCCTCTGGCGTCGGCAAGCGCGATCTGGGTCTGGCGCTGGCGCAGTGGATCTTGTGTGAAGTGCCCGGCCCGCAGGGCGCTTGCGGCGTGTGCGATGCCTGCAACTGGTTCTTGCAAGGCAATCATCCCGACTATCGCTATCTTGAGCCGAAGGAAGAAGAGACGGACGAATCCGGCAAGGTCACCAAGAAGGCGAGCAAGGAAATCAAGGTCGAACAGGTGCGAGAAGTCACCGATTTCCTGACACTCAGCGCGCATCGGGGTGGCTGGCGCAGCGCCGTGATTTACCCTGCCGAGTTCATGAACGCGGCCGCCGCCAACGCCTTGTTGAAAACCCTGGAAGAGCCGCCGCCGCGTGTGTTGCTGATTCTGGTGTCGCATCAGCCCGGACGTCTGCTGCCCACTGTGCGCTCGCGCTGTCGCAAGATCGCCGTTGGCTTGCCTGAACCGGAGTTGGCGCTGGACTGGATGCAACAGGCCGGTATCGATTGTCCGGATGCCGTACTGGCGGAGGCGGGAGGCGCGCCGTTGACCGCCATCGCGTATGCCGAGCCGGAGCGGATGCAACGGCGCGAGGTGTTTCTGAATCATTTGTCGCGGCCGGCGCACCTCGATATCTGCGCGGTTGCAGAGGCTTACAAACCACTGTTGGCAGAATCCTGGGGCTGGTTGTTGCGCTGGGTGCATGATGTGTTGTCGCAGCGGCTGGCGGGCGCCGCGCGTTTCTTCCCAGCCCGCATCGAATCGGTAATCCAAATGGGCGAGCAGGCCGATCTTGCCGGTTTGCTCGCGCTTGAGCGGGAGCTGGCAGCTGCCGGGCGTTGGTTGCGCCATCCGTTGAATGCGACCTTGTTGTTAGAATCCTGGTTGATCCGTTATGTCGCGGCAGTTGCCAGGACGCGTCAATCAAAGTCATGAATGGTCATGATCACCAAGGATAAATGATGAGTGAAAGTGCAAAACCGGCAGCTGGCAGGGCAGGCATGCTGTCGTTGGCCATCAAGGAGAAGACAGCCTTGTTTGCCGCCTACATGCCACACATCAATGGCGGTGGTTTGTTCATACCAACCAACCGGCCCTATCAGATGGGGGATCAGGTTTATATGTTGCTGACCCTGATGGAAGAAGCGAATAAATTGCCGATTTCGGGACGTGTGGTGTGGATTACACCAGCTGGTTCACAAGGAAATCGTCAGCAAGGAATCGGCGTGCAATTTGACGAAACCGAGGGCGCTGCCGCTGTGCGCGTCAAAATTGAAGGCATTCTGGGTAACTCCATGAAATCGCCTCGTCAAACTCACACCATGTAATTCTTAATTGGTTTTCTGCTGATGTTCATAGATTCCCACTGTCATATTGATTTTCCCGATTTCAGCGAAGGTATATTGCCACTGCTGGAAAACATGCAGCGGGCGCAGGTTGATGCCGCGTTGTGCGTGTCGGTGAATCTGGAAAATTTCCCGCGCGTTCTCGCCGTCGCTGCCGCACACCCCAATCTTTACGCCTCGGTTGGCGTGCATCCAGACCATGATACCGGCCGCGATCCCAATGTCGACGAACTGGTCGCGCTGGCCCGCCATCCGCGCGTGGTTGCAATTGGCGAAACCGGGCTGGATTACTACCGCATGGCGCGGGAAGATGTTGATTGGCAACGCACCCGTTTTCGCACCCATATCCGTGCCGCGAAACAGGCTGGCAAACCGTTGATCATTCACACGCGCAATGCTGCGGATGACACTTTGGCGATTATGTTGGAAGAGAACGCACAACAGGCCGGTGGCGTCATGCACTGTTTTACCGAGTCGTGGGCTGTCGCCGAAGCGGCGCTGGCGATGGGGTTTTACATCTCATTTTCCGGCATCGTCACATTTAAAAGCGCGAAGGATTTAAAGGAAGTGGCGCGCCATGTTCCGCTTGAACGCATGCTGATTGAAACCGACTCCCCCTATCTGGCGCCGATGCCACATCGTGGCAAACGCAATGAGCCGGCTTATGTCCGGCATGTTGCTGAAGAAATTGCGAATTTGCGCGGCATTCCGTTGGAGCAGGTTGCTGCAGCGACAAGCAGAAATTTCTCTGATCTTTTCAAGGTTGTGATTTAACAGGTTGTTGAAAATCACTCGACCCCAGCACAGGCCAACACGGTATTGAAAAAAATACTCCATCACCCCGGAGCAGGCCGGGTCAAGTGCTGCCCGACGCGCAGCGTGCTTCCTGTGCCGGCGGCTAGAAACCTCGCTTAGCCATGTGGATAAACCTGGCCGGATCAATCGATTCCCAAGGAACAATGGCGAGGCAAGAGTCGAAATATTCCGCAACTAA
Source organism: Tepidiphilus sp. J10 (assembly GCA_945897865.1). GTDB lineage: Bacteria > Pseudomonadota > Gammaproteobacteria > Burkholderiales > Thiobacillaceae > PFJX01. Next base: position 17,869 of record CAMDHJ010000006.1, on the reverse strand, counting down.
AATTGGGTTCGTTCCATCAAGCGTGTTCGCCATGTCGTCTGCCCCGCATCGACTTTTCAATCCTTATCGGCTGTCATGACCTCACGCGCGTTGATCAAAGCTTTGTTGTTGTTGGCCACACTGGCCGTGCTTGGGTACTTTGCCAGTCTTCTTCAGAGCGGCGACCCAATGTCCAAATCCTGGATTGATCAGGAGATACGCGGTAAAGGCTGGGCGGGGGTTCTGCTGTTCCTGACGGTTGGCGCCATGGCCACAGCGCTGAGCTTTCCGCGCCAGGTGTTGGCGTTTCTGGGCGGCTACGCCTTCGGTTTTGTGAGCGGAACCGTGCTGACAACCCTGGCTACGCTGCTTGGTTGCGTACTGGGTTTCTACTATGCGCGCTGGTTTGGGCGCGCTTGGGTGTTAAAGCAGTTTCCCGCTCGTCTGCGCAAGCTGGATGATTTTCTGGGTCGTCATCCGTTCAGTATGGCCTTGGTGATCCGTCTTCTGCCGGTAGGACACAACGCAAGCACGAATTTACTGGCCGGGGTATCCAGCGTGCCCGGGCTGCCGTTCTTTGCCGGTTCATCATTGGGTTTTCTGCCACAGAATCTGGTATTCGCACTGGCGGGCAGCGGCGTAGAGATGGATCCCGGCTTGCGCACGACGCTGGCAGCGGTGTTGTTGCTGTTCTCGACTCTGCTGGGTGTTTGGCTTTATCGCCAGTATCGCCAAGCGCTGGCGGGAATCACGAGCAAAGACGTTTGATGCCGCCTGATCGACCTGACCAGCATTTGTAGTTTTTCAGCATTTCTACGGCCTGCAAGAGCTCCACCGTGGCTTCCAGGTTCTTGTTTCTGCTGTGTTGTTCGCGGCAACTTCCGGCGTCGAACAGTTGAAAAATTACGTGCTAGACTCTTGCCACTTTAGCTATGCCACGCCAACATGCCAGACGAAAAACGCGTGCGCGTATCCTTGATCGCGCCGATATTCAATGAGTACGAGAACCTGCCGGAACTGATCGACAAGGTCGGGGCGGTCATATCGGCGCAGCCAATGGACTGGGAGTTCATTTGCGTGGACGATGGTTCGCGCGATGGCTCGGATCGTTTGTTGCAAGAACTGGCGACAACCCACGATTGGCTGCGACCCTTGTTCCTGCGTCGAAATTACGGCCAGTCCACCGCCATGCAGGCCGGTTTCGACGCTGCTCAGGGCGAGATTCTGGTGACTCTCGATGGTGATCAGCAGAATGATCCGGCGGACATTCCTCGCCTGCTGGCGATGCTCGATGAGCGGCCCGAAGTCGACATCATTTCCGGCTGGCGACGCCATCGCCAGGACAAGACGATCTCACGCAAATTGCCGTCGATGATCGCCAACTGGTTGATCTCCCGCGTGACCGGCGTGCGCCTGCACGACTACGGCTGCTCGCTGAAACTGTATCGGCGTGAGGCGGTTCGTTTCGTCAAGGTGTATGGCGAGCTGCACCGTTTCATTCCAGCACTGGCGCATGAATTCGGCGCGAAAGTGATCGAGGCCGAAGTAAATCACCTGCCGCGCACCAAAGGCGTCTCGAAATACGGCATCGACCGCACCATCCGCGTGCTGCTGGATATGATCTGGGTGAAATTCATGTTGCGCTTTCTGCATCGGCCACTGCATGCCTTTGGTGGCATCGGCGCGGCGATGTTCATCCCGGGGCTGCTGATCCTCGCCTACCTGGTTGGGCTGAAACTCTTTGTGGGGGCCGATATTGGCGCTCGCCCATTGTTGCAGATGGGCATGATGCTGACGCTGATGGGGACCAACTTCATCGGTATGGGCATCCTGGGCGAACTGCTGACCCGTATCTGGCATGAGCCGGGTGGCAAGGCGCAATACCATTTTCGTGAACTGTCTGCGCCCGTTCGGACTGATCAATGAGCCGGCATCACTGGCTGCTCGCGGTGATCATGGTGTTGCCATTCATCGCGCTGGGAACGCCGCCGCTGTTCGACCTCGATGAAGGCGCTTTCACCGCATCCACCCGCGAAATGTTCCTGCGCGGCGACTTTCTTTCCAGCTACCTGCTGGGCGAACCGCGCCACGACAAACCGATTCTGATCTATTGGCTGCAAGCCGCTAGCATAAGCCTGCTTGGCAGCGGCGAATTCACCTGGCGCCTGCCCTCCGCGCTGGCTTCCAGCTTGTGGATACTCGCCACCTATGCCTTTCTGCATCGCCTGCGCGGTGCGCAACCAGCACTGGCCGGCGCACTCATCATCGCTACCGCAGCAGGGGTGGTCATCATCATGCGGGCCGCGACGGCGGATGCACTGCTCAATCTCTGGCTGGCATGCGCCGGCTATGCCAGTTGGCTGTGGCTGCTTGAACGCGATCGGCGCTGGCTGTATTTGGCCTGGCTGGCATTGGCGCTAGGCTTTCTCACCAAGGGGCCGGTTGCGTTGTTGATACCGGGGGCTGCGGTATTGCTCTGGTGCGTCACGCGCGGTGACTGGAGATCGGCGCTTGGCTGGGCGTTCACCCCCGGTCCTTTGCTGCTGTTTCTGGTGGTGGCGGTACCCTGGTTTGCGCTGCAGACCTGGCATGAAGGCCCTGGTTTTCTGACTGGTTTTTTCCTCAAACACAACCTGTCTCGCTTCGACTCGCCGATGGAAGGGCATGGCGGCAACCTGTTCTACTATTTGCCGGTGGTGCTGCTTTCCTTGCTGCCCCATACCGGACTGTTGCTTCTGGCGTCGACGCGACTGAAAGCCATCTGGCGCGACGAGCTGTTGCGTTTTGGCCTGCTCTGGTTTCTGTTCGCCTTCGTGCTGTTCTCGTTTTCCGGTACCAAGCTGCCGCATTACATCTACTACGGTTATGCCGGCTTGCTTCCAATTCTGGTCAGCCAACTCGATCACCGCGCCGCACGCGGTGCCATCGCAATTTCCGGCGCGGTCACCTTCGCACTGTTGTTGGCGTTGCCGCTGTTGCTGACGCAGGCCCTGCCCGGCCTGGAACCGGATGACCGGATGCTGGTCGGCGATATCGGCGAGCAATTCGACACGGCCTACTGGCTCAGTTGTAGTGTCGGTATGCTCTTCAGTCTGGTGCCTTTGCTGGTGCGCACTATGCCGCCCCGGTTCGCGCTCTATGGCAATGGCCTGGGTATGGCGGCGATCGTCGCGGTGTTTCTGTTGCCCATCGTCGGCCAGGTGCAACAAGCGCCAATCAAACAAGCCGGCCTTTTCGCGCGTGACCTTTCCGGGCCACTGCTGCTATATGGCATCAACACCCCCAGTTTTCAAACCTATGCCGGCCGTCAGGTTGTCAAACGGCCGCCGCGTGGCGGGGATCTCGTGCTGACGCGTGAAAGCCGTTTGGGCGAGCTCAATCAACCCGATGTACTTTTCCGCCAGCGCAGCTACGTTTTGGCGAGAATACGTTGAACGCACCGCCTTCCATTCTGCTGTGGCGTCTGCCGACCATCGCATTTCTAGGATTACTCGTGATGAGCGACCCTGCCAGCAACCAGATGCTGTTTCAGTCGCTCAACCAGGCCGCGTCGCGCTTGCCGGAAACGCTGTGGAGTGGACTGACGATACTGGGTGATACGCTGGTGGCATTCGTATTGCTGCTTGCGCTGCTGCGCCGCCACCCGCAAGTGGTGCTCGCCGTGCTGCTCGCCAGCCTGCCGGCCACGCTGATTTCGCATGCGTTGAAAGAAGCGCTGGATATGGCGCGCCCGTTTGCCGTGCTGGGTGAGCAAATCAATGTCATCGGCCCCTATCTGAAAAGCAATTCCTTTCCTTCCGGCCACACCACAACCGCGTTCGTCCTGGCCGCTGTGTTGAGCCTGAGCCTGCGTTCGCCCTTCACTCGGTTCTGGGTGTTGTTGTTGGCACTGCTGGTGGGCTTCTCGCGCATCGCGGTCGGTGCGCACTGGCCGCTCGACATCTTTGGCGGAATGGTGTGCGGCTGGGTTTCCGGCCTGCTTGGCTGGTATTGGGCGGAGCGCACCGGCTGGTGGCGAAAACCCGGCGTCGTGCTTTTCATGCACATGCTGTTGATTGGTTGCGCGTTGAGCCTTTGGTTCAATGAGGATCGCTACTATCCGCTGGCGCGGCCATTTGAACAGGCCATCGCCTTGCTGGTTCTGGTCATGTATGCATTACCGGAATGGCGCAAAGACAAATTCTCCAGCCAGCAGCCTGGATGAACGCCACCGGATGAACGCCCCCTCACGCGCACCTTTGCTGCTTGCCTGCCTGGCTGGACTGGTTGCCTGGCGGTTGCTGGCAGCCTGGCACGGCAACGTCGAACTGTATGCCGACGAAGCCCAGTACTGGATTTGGTCGCTGGAGCCGGATTGGGGCTACTACTCCAAGCCGCCCATGGTGGCTTGGGCGATCTGGCTCAGCCGCACTCTGTTTGGCGACACGGAAATGGGGATTCGCGCGATTTCCGCTTTGCTCTACCCGCTGACCGCGTGGGTACTGTTCATGCTGGTGCGACGGCTGTTCAAAACCCACCCGCAACGCGATGACATGGCATTCTGGAGTGCATTGACTTTCGCCACCCTGCCCATGGTGGCGCTTGGTTCCTGGTTGATTACCACCGACGCGGTGTTGTTGCTGTTCTGGTGTCTGGCGCTTTACTTCACTGTTGTCGCGCTGGATACCGAACGCTGGCGCGACTGGTTGCTACTAGGCGTTACGCTGGGGTTTGGGCTGTTGTCGAAGTACAGCATGGTGTTTTACGGTCTGGGATTGATTGCCTACCTGCTGTTGACGCCGGACCGGCGCGCGCTGCTGCGCACCCCGAAATCCTGGGCTGCCGCCGTGTTGGCCCTGGTGCTGCTGACCCCGAATCTGATCTGGAACGCGCGCCACCAGTTTGTCAGCCTGCGGCACACTGCCGAAATCTCGCAACTCGACCACGATCTGCTCCATCTGGAGGCAATGCTCGAATTCGTACTGGGCCAGTTTTTGGTGTTCGGTCCGATCCTGTTCGCTGGATTGTTGTTGCTGGTCATGCGATACCGGTCCTGGCTGGACGATCCGCGATTGCGGCTGCTGGCCGCGTTTTCGTTGGCGCCGCTGGTGGCCTTCAGCGCCCTGAGTCTGCTGTCACGGGCATTCGCCAACTGGGCGGCGTTCGCCTATGTCGGTGGAGCGGCGCTGATCGCGGCGGCCTGGATCATCCAGCCTTCGCAGACCGGGAACGGGCAACGGAGCGGGTCACATCGCCCCTGGCTGATTGCCGCCTTGCTGGTGAATTTGGTTATCGGCGCGGTCATGTACCACCTGCGCGACATCACTTCCGCACTAGATATCCAGCTGACCCGCAAGACCGACCCCTACGGCCGCGTTACAGGATATCGCGCGTTGGGTCATGCGGTCGCCCAACGTCTTCAAGCCCATCCGGAAGCGCGCCTGCTCAGCAACGATCGCAAGCTGTATGCCTTGTTGCGCTATTACGCGCGACCCTGGAGCGATAGGGCGCGCTTCCTCAATCCTGGGCAATCGCTCGACAATCACTTCGCGCTGACCGCCGATCTGCGTGACAGTCCGGACGGGGCGTTTCTACTTGTCAGCCTGGGCCTGAACCAACATCAACTCGCGACATGGTTTCGGCAAGTCACACCGCAAGCGCCGATCCGTCTGACGCTATATCCTGATTACCAGCCGGAATATCAAGTCTGGTTGTTACACGGTTACCGCTCGCCATGATCATCAATCCAAACTTTCCGCGCAGGCTGTTGGCTTCAGCGCTGATCATCACGCTGCTGTTTCTGGCTTGGCCGTAATTCGACCTGATGGTGATCAGTATTTTTTATGATGAAACGACTGGCTTTCTGTTGGGCGGCAATGCTTTCTTCAAAGCGCTGCACAAAAATATTGGCATCTAGCCACTGGCACTGCTGGCCTGGTCGGCGATGGTCTGGTTGCTGTCACTGCGCGGTAAACAGGCCGAACGCTGGCGCGCTCGACGCCCGGCTGCGCTATTTCTGGCCTTGTCCATGCTGCTCGGTCCGGGATTGATGGTCAATTACGTGTTCAAGGACCATTGGGGACGCGCGCGCCCGGCGCAAATCGAGGAATTTGGCGGCAACGCCCATTTCACGCCGCCCTGGGTGATCAGCAATCAATGCGACAAGAACTGTTCATTCGTCTGCGGTCACTGCTCGGTCGGCTTCGCGCTGCTTGCCATCGCTTTTGTCAGCCGACGTCCGCGCGTCTGGTTGTTTGGCGCGATCGCAACTGGAGCCACGCTCGGCCTGATGCGGATAGGACAGGGCGGGCATTTCCTCAGTGACGTGCTGTTCTCCTTCTTTGTGGTCTTTTTCACGATCTGGGGCTTGCATCATTTTCTGACTCGCGCATTGGGAAGTGTCAGGCTTCGGTAGCCGCCCATCAAGCTTGAATATTCTGAAGGTCGCGCCTCAGCCTTTGAGATTTCCCATGCAGCGGACTCAATAGTCAAGGGTCTGGCGAGATCAATCGGCTGCTTCCAGCAACGCTTTGACCACCGCACCCGCCAGCATCAGCCCGAACAGCGGCGGCATGTAGGAGATGGTGCCGTTCACCGCTCTTGCCCGGCCATGGCTGACTTCTTCCGGCGGCAGCGGATCGGCGCCGGATTCGTCGGTCCAGGCGCAGAGCACGCCTTTGTGCACGCCACGTTTGCGCAGGCGCTTGCGGACGATGCGGGCGAGGGTATCGACTTCGGTCTGGCTGATGTCGCTCACCTTCACTCGTGTAACGTCGAGTTTGTTGCCGGCGCCCATGCTGGCGGCGACGGGCAGGCCGCGTTCGCGCGCGGTGACGATCAGTGCGACCTTGCAGTTGAGCGAGTCGATGCAGTCGATGACGTAATCGGCGTCGTTCGGCAACAGATCGGGGATGTTCTCCGGCGTCAGGAAGTCGGTCAGCAGGGTGAGCTGGCAGGCCGGGTTGATGTCGCGGATGCGCGCCGCCATCACATCGGCCTTGCGCTGGCCGACAGTGGATAGCAGGGCAGGCAGTTGCCGGTTGATGTTGGAGGTGGCGACGACATCCATATCGACCAGCGTCAAACGACCGATGCCGGCACGGGCGAGCATTTCGGCACACCAGGAACCGACGCCGCCAAGGCCGGCGAGAAAAACATGTTTTCCGGCAAGTTTGGCCAGGCCGGCCTCGCCGATCAATATCTCGGCGCGTTCGAATTGCGGTGCGACGCTCATCAACGTGTCTGCAGCAGGCTGGCGACCATGCCGGCAAAGACCGCCGCCCCGAACCAGTTGTTGTGCAGGAAGGCCTTGAAGCAGCGGGCGGGATCGCGATCTTTGATCAGCGTGTAGTGGTAGCCCGCAATGCCGGCGGCGGCGGCCAGGCCGAGGTGAAATGGCCAGCCTAGATAGAGTTTCTGGCCGACCCAGGCGAGCAGCGCGAGGGTGATGACATAGCAGAGCATGACGGCGGCGACATCGTATTTGCCGAAGGTGATGGCGGATGTCTTGATGCCGATTTTCAGGTCATCAGCGCGGTCGACCATGGCGTATTCGGTGTCGTAGGCCACTGCCCAGAACACGTTGGCGGCCATCAGCAGCCAGGCAATTGACGGCACTGCATCCAGATGCGCGGCGTAGGCCATGGGAATGCCAAAGCCGAAGGCGATGCCGAGATAGGCTTGCGGAATGGCGAGAAAGCGCTTGGTGTACGGGTAGCTGGCGGCGAGGAAGGCAGCAGCCACCGAGAGCTGGATCAGCAACAGATTCTTCAGCGGCAGGATCAGCACAAAGGCGAGCAGGGCAAGCACACCGGCGAGTATCAAGGCTTCCTTTTCGCTGACCCGTCCTGCTGCCAACGGCCGGTTTTTTGTGCGTTCGACATGCGGGTCAAAGTGGCGGTCGGCATAGTCGTTGACGACGCAGCCGGCGGAGCGCATCAACACGAGCCCGATGACGAAGATCCACAAAACCATGAAATCAGGCCTGCCGACACTGGATAGCCACAAGCCCCACAACGTTGGCCAAGCCAACAGCAGGATGCCGATCGGCTTGTCCAGCCGCATCAGTTTTTCGTATTCGGTGAGTCGTTGGGTGAGGGTCAACTTGGATGGGTTCATTTCAGTTGCAGGGTTTCAGGCAGAAAGACTTCAGTGACCAGGATGGGGTGATTGTGCAGCGCAAACAATGAACGTCGCGCCCAGAGCGTGCGCGGCGGTGCGTTCAAATGCCTGGCGGCGTCGCGGTAAAGCGAATGGCGTCGATCCAGATGCTGGTATTGCAGGGCCTGGCGTTGAATGCGTGGGTTGGTGAACAGCGCGGCGCCGAGTGGGCGGTTGCCGAGTCCTGCCAGTCCGGACCAGGGTCCGATCAGGCCAGACAAGGGAATCACGCTGTGCGCGAAGATCAACGGCGAATCGGCATTCATCAACAGTACTTCGCGGATCATTGCCAGACGACCGGGAAACAAAGCGAGCGTGCCGCATTCGTCCAGATTTGGCTTTCCCATAAGCTGCTTCAATCGGATGACGCGGAAGTCCGGGCAGGATTGCTGCAAACGACGGGTCAGCGAGCCGCGATCGGTCAGCCAGTGGCGCCACGCGCCTGCTTGCCATGCCGAAGTCAGCCAATCTGTGCTCATTGGAACGTCTGTTCAATACGGATTTTTGGAAGCGCGGATTATCCAGCTTTTACGCGCCAAGATTGACTTGATGAATACCGACGCGGCTTGGAAAATCCGGTTTTCAAACGATGACTTGGCGTGACGTGATGGATTTATTTTCCGACTCGATCAGCATCTCCCTCAAGCAGAAAAGCGAGCGTCTTTCGAAACCTCAGAAGCTGTTCAACTCGCTGATCGGCCGGATTGGAAAGCAGCGCGCGTTGTTGGCTGCCTGGGAAGCCGTCATGCCTCGTTTTCAGCAGCATTACGCCGCCAATTTGCAGCCACTGCTTGAGCAAACGCTTGCAATGCGCCTGGAATTCGTCAGAGGTCTGGACACTGCCTATTCGCAAAATGGGAAAAAGGGCCTCAGCAAGAGCGAGCGCCGTTATGTGCATGAGTTGCTTTCGGATCTGGCCGAGGAGTTGGCCAACGAGACCGACAGTGCCGAGATGAAAGCGCTGTATCAGAAATATTCCGGTGTCGATTTCGATCAGGAAGAAGCCGAGATGATGGCCAACATGAAGGCGATGATGGAGTTTGAATTGGGGGTGGATCTGGGGGACGACCTGGACATGAGCTCGCCGGATGCCTTCATCAAGCAAATGCAGGCGCGTCTGGCGGAAGAGCAGGAAAACCAGGAAAAGCATGCGCAGGCGGAGAACGAGCGGCGTGCCAAGCGCAAAAAATCGACGAAGCAGCACGCCAAGGAGGAAAAACAGCTTGCGGAGGAGAAGCGCGTGAATCTGTCCTTGCGCGAGATTTATCGCAAGCTGGCCAGCGCGTTGCATCCCGATCGTGAGCTTGACCCGGCTGAACGAGAGCGCAAGACGGTGTTGATGCAGCGGGTGAATCAGGCGTACGACAAGAAGAATCTGTTGCAGTTACTGGAGCTGCAGATGGAGATCGAGCACATCGACCAGACTGCCATCAACAGCTTGAGTGAAGAACGCTTGGCGCATTACAACAAAATTCTGAAGGAACAACTGGCCGAACTCGAACAGCAAGTCCGGTTTGTCGACTACGACTTCAAAATGCGTTTCGGCATTGACCCGTATTCTTCGCTGAAGCCCGACTCGCTGCTGCGGCATCTGGAACAGGACATCGTGCTCGCGCGCCAGGCACTGCGCGATATCGAGTCGGACGTGAAAGCCTCGCAAAACCTCGCGTCGCTGAAGGCGCTGATCAAGGAAATGCGGCGACGTGAGCGTGAGGATGATTTCTACGACGTGCCGTTTTGAAGCTACGCCCGCAAATAGTCCAGCCCGCGCGGCAGCCAACGCGCCAGATGCCGGTTTGCCACTTCCGGTTGCCGCGCCAGCAGGTGTTCCGCTGTGTTGCGCGCGGCTTCGAGCAGGTCGAGATCGGTTTCCAGATTGGCGAACCGCAGGATCTGCTGGCCGGACTGGCGCGCGCCCATGAACTCGCCGGGGCCGCGTAGTTTCAGGTCTTCCCGCGCGATGGCGAAGCCGTCCGAATTTTCCTTGATGACGCGTAATCGCTGACGACCGCTGTCGGACAGCGCATCGCCGTAGAGCAGCAGACAGGTCGATTCGCGGGCGCCGCGACCGACGCGGCCGCGCAACTGGTGCAGTTGTGCGAGGCCGTAGCGTTCGGCGTGCTCGATCACCATCAGCGCCGCGTTCGGCACATCGACGCCGACTTCGATCACCGTGGTGGCGACCAGCAGATTCAGTTCGCCAGCCTTGAACGCGGCCATCGCGGCGGCTTTTTCCTCGCCCTTCATGCGGCCATGGACCAGGCCGATATTCAGTTCCGGCAACAGATCAACCAGTTCAGCGTGGCTTTCCTCGGCGGCGCGCAGTTGCAGCTTTTCCGATTCCTCCACCAGCGGGCAGACCCAGTACGCTTGAGCACCTGACAGACAGTAATCGCGCAAGCGGCCGATCACTTCGTCGCGCCGTTTCAGCGACATCACCTTGGTATTGATCGGTGTGCGGCCGGGCGGCAGTTCGTCGATCACCGACACGTCGAGGTCGGCGTAATAGCTCATCGCCAGCGAGCGCGGAATGGGGGTGGCCGACATCATCAACAGATGCGGCATGTGATTCGCATCAGTAAATCCCCCTTTCTCGCGTAAGGCCAGGCGTTGGCCGACGCCGAAGCGATGCTGTTCGTCGACCACGGTCAGCGTCAGGTTGGCGAAGCTGACGCCGGTCTGGAACAAGGCGTGAGTGCCGACCGCGACATTGATCTCGCCGCTGGCGATGCGCGCCAGCGCCTCCTTCTTGGTTTTGCCCTTGGTCGCGGCGGCGATCCAGGCGACCTGCATGCCGAGAGGCACCAGCCATTCATGCATCTTCAGGTAGAGCTGTTCGGCCAGGATTTCGGTTGGTGCCATCACCGCCACCTGGCCACCGGCTGCCAGTGCCGGCAACAAGGTCAGTGCGGCGACCAGCGTCTTGCCGCTGCCGACATCGCCTTGCAGCAGGCGGTTCATTGGATGCGGCTTTGCCAGATCGCGATGAATTTCAGCCAGCGCACGGGTTTGTGCGCGGGTCAGCGCAAACGGCAGGGCGGCGAGCAGGCGTTGTTCGAGTTCTTGGGCGTGGTTTAACGCAACTGCGTGCAGTTTTTGCCGCTGCTGCGCGGCCAGCCGCAACGACAGTTGCTGCGCCAGCAGTTCATCGAACTTGATGCGTTGCCAGGCCGGTGTCGCCTGGGTTTCCAGCGCGTTCAGGTCGGCGTCGGGTTGTGGGTGGTGCAGCGCGTTGAGGGCTTCGGCGAAGCCGGGCAGTTGCAGCGAGTCAAGCAGCTTTTGCGGCAGTGTTTCGCTCAGATCGGCTTGGCGCAGCGCAATCTCTACCGCCTTGCGGATGGCGTTCTGCGAAAACGCAGCCACCGCCGGGTAGATCGGCGTCAGCGTCGCCACCAGCGGCGTGTTGTCGCGCACGACGCGCAGTTGCGGATGCACCATCTCGGCGCCGAAGAAGCCGGGTTTGACTTCGCCGAACAGACGCACGCGCACCCCGGGCTGCAACTGGCTTATCTGGCTGGGATAGAAATGCAGCAGTCGAAAGTAAAGGTGAGCGCTGCCGGGGGCGGCGCTTTCGGCAATTTCGACCAACAACTGTCGGCGTGGCTGCATCTGCACTTCGGCATGTAATACGACGCCCTCGACCAGCACATCGACGCCCATGCGTACATCGCGTAGCGGCGTCAGCCGAGTTTCATCCTGATAGCGCAGCGGCAGATGCAGGATCAGATCGCCGCTGGCGGCATAGCCCAGCTTGCGGGCGATCAGGTCCGCATCGAGCGTTGCCATGCGTAGGCTAGGCTGGAATCAGCCCAGCACCATTACCGCATCCGCTTCCACCAGCGCGTTGCGGGGCAGCGAGGCGACACCGACAGCAGCGCGCGCCGGGTAGGGCTGGCTGAAATACTGCGCCATGATTTCGTTGACCTTGGCGAAGTTGGCCAGGTCGATCAGGAACACGTTGAGTTTGACTACATCGGCCAGACTGCCGCCGGCCGCTTCGGCGACCGCCGCCAGATTCTTGAACACTTGATGGATCTGCGCCTCGATACCCTCGACCATCTGCATCGAAGCCGGGTCGAGGCCGATCTGGCCGGATAGGTAAACGGTGCCGTTGACGTTGACTGCCTGCGAATAGGTGCCGATGGCTTGCGGTGCGTTGGCGGTGGCGACGATGGTTTTGGTCATGGTGGGTTCAATAATTTGTTGCAAAATTAATTTAGGCACTAACTATGGATTTGCGCATTCACCCTGAATCGGGTGAATGCGAGTAGTGCGTAATGATTAAGGTGTGCAGATATTTCCGCGAACCAGCGCTGTTTCGCCGATGCTGTTACCCAGAATATTCAAGGTGCCTGTGGCATTCTTGAAAAGACCTTTGCCATCGGTGCCGGTGATGACGCTTTGCTCGGTCACGTTGCCATTGCCACTGTCGATGATGACTTCGGCGGCATAGAAGCGAGTGCCAGCCAAGGTAAAGGTGCTCCGGGCAGTTAGTACAGTTCGGTTGTCTTGAACCATGGCTGGGCTGGCAGCGAGCCCACCATTGGGCAAGATACTGGTCATCATTTCAGAGGTGACACCGGCGTGGCCTTTGGCTGGAACCAGATTGCCGAGTTTGAGGGCAACAGTGAAACATTCGCCGATGAAGGCTTGTCCTTGCAGTCCTGGGAAAGAGGCCACAGTGCATGTGGCATCCGGGCTAAGTTTGACGGTGCCAACAATAGGCAGGCAGCCGGCAGCGGCAAGTGGAGTGACGGTTGCGAGGGCGAGGCTTAAGGTGAGGCTTAGAATGGAATTGCTCATGTGTTCTCCGGAATCATTATGATCGCCTCGGATGAGGCCGGGAGATTATGTGAGGCGGTTATCCGCTTGTCGATGCAGTCCGGTAAAACCTTGAATTCTGATGTTTTTCAGCCCACCACCTGGTAATACAAATTCTGCGGATGATTCGCCTGGGCGAAGAAGAACCAGCGTTCGAACAGCAAGCCAACGTATTGAACGCCGAAAGCCAGCATCAACAGGTTAGCGTTCGCTTGCGCCAGACCGAGCCACAGCAGCAGGAGCGGAATCGGAAACACCAGCACCAGGAAGATCCATTTCACCGATTTGAGGAAGGCGACGCTGCGGCCGTGGAAGTATTCACGCGTGTTGTAGGAGCCGCCCATCATGCCCATGCTGCCCTGGCGGACCTTGTTGTGGCGTACGCCGATGGCGGTTTGCACGCTGGATTTCTGCTTGATGCGGGCGTTGCGGAACAAGGAGGCCGCTCGGGTGAGCAGGCTGGCTATGGTCAGTGTGATCGCCCAGCCGCCGTAGAACTGCGCCAGTTCGGGCGCAGCGATGGCGGCATAGGCAGTGGCAAAACCAAAGCCGGAGGCGGTGCCGAGCAGGAAGTAGTTCACCACGGTGAGCGGACTGGCCCATTCCTGCAGAAATTTGATCGCGGCGTAGATCATCGCGGTGCAGACGAATAGCGCGATGGTGGCGACGACACCGAACGCGCCGACGCTGAGCGCGACTTGATTCGGGATGCCGAGGCCGTAAAGGTCGGCGTCGATGCCCAGCCAGTTGACCAGCGCGTAGATCGCGATGACGGCCATGGTGATCGGCAACGCGATGACTTCGCGCGACAGCCAGGAGGTGCGCCACATCGCTGCGGCTCGCCAGGCCCGTTCCGGGTGACCGAGGTGGAACACGGAGGCGACCAGACCGCCGATCAGGAAGATCAGCGCGATGAACGCGCCAAGCGCATAGAAGTTGCCGGACTGCGCCGGCAACACATCGACGACGCTGTAGGCCTGGCTGGAAAACAGCGCCAGAAACAGGCCCTGGCCGACGCCGAGCAGGGTGGTCAGGAAGATGACGGAAAACGCGGGATGCATAGGGAATCCAGGGTCAAGTTACAAGGTTCAAGGTTCAAGGTTCATGGGGCATGGTTCATGGGGTTACTTGAACCTTGCCCCTTGAACCATGCACCCCTCTTACATCAGCCAATCATCCAGCGACGATTCCTTGCTGGTTTCATGTTTGATGTCTTCCTTGCTCAACGGGTTGTCGGCGCGCACCAGCTCGTCGGCGTGGATGCGCAGCTTGGTCTTGCGGCGCGGCAGGTAATGGTTGGCTGGTTTGGTGCCCCATTCCGGCATCAACTGGTAGCCGCCGGATTCGCGGATCGCCAGGGAAACGTCGGATTCCGGGTCATGCACATCGCCGAACAAGCGCGCGCTGGTCGGGCAGGAAATCACGCAGGCCGGTTTGCGGCGGTCTTCCGGGATGCTCATGTCGTAGATGCGGTCAACGCACAACGTGCATTTCTTCATCACCTGCTGCTTCTCGTCGAGTTCGCGCGCGCCGTATGGGCAGGCCCAGGAGCAGTATTTGCAGCCGATACACTTGTCGTAATCGACCAGCACGATGCCGTCTTCCTTGCGCTTGTAGCTGGCGCCGGTCGGGCACACCGGCACGCACGGCGGGTCTTCGCAATGCAGGCAGCTCTTCGGGAAATGCAGCGTCTCGGTATTCGGGAAACTGCCAACTTCATAGGTCTGCACCCGGTTGAAGAAAGTGCCGGTCGGGTCTTTGCCATACGGGTTGTCGTCAAACAGCGGGCCAGCTTCTCCGGAGGTATTCCACTGCTTGCAACTGGTCACGCAGGCATGACAGCCGACGCAGACGTTGAGGTCGATCACTAACGCGAGCTGGGTCATCGTGACATCTCCGTAGGATGGGCAAAGCGCAGCGTGCCCATCAATGCACCGGGTTGATGGGCACGCTGCGCTTCGCCCATCCTACCTATCCGCTTCATTTGTTTTCTCCTTTGCTGAACAGCCCCGCGACATAGTTCTGCCACGGCCTCCGCCCTGGCGTTCCAGGCGCCGCCGGCACCGCCGTGAACTGCGGCCAGGTTTCCTTCGGCTCGTCCGCGCCAGCCTTGTAGATGCGCACCCGCACGTCGTACCAGGCGGCTTGTCCGGTCACCGGGTCAGAGTTGGAAATGTGTTCGCCGCAGGGGTTGCGTGGCAGTTCTTCCGAAATCAGGTGGTTGAGCAGGAAGCCTTTCTTGCTCTCGTTGGCGTCCTTGTCCAGGTTCCACGCCCCGGCGGATTTGCCGATGGCGTTCCAGGTCCACACCGTGCCCGGCTCGACGGCTTCCGACAAACGCGCCATGCAGCGCACCTTGCCATGCATCGACTCGACCCAGATCCAGTCGTCGTCGGCGATGCCCTGTGCGGCGGCGGTTTTCGGGTTGATGTGCAGGTAGTTGTGGGCGTGGATCTGGCGCAGCCAGGCGTTTTGCGAATCCCACGAGTGATACATCGCCATCGGCCGCTGGGTCACCGCGTTGAGCGGGTACTTGTGCTTGTCGGACAGTGTCGCTTCGAGCGGTTCGTAATAGAACGGCAGCGGGTCGAAGTAGGTTTCGATGCGCTTCTTCAGGTGCGCCGGTGGCTGCTTGCCGTCGGTCTTGCCCTGCGCGGCGAGGCGGAATTTCTGCAACACCTCGGAATAGATGTGCACGTTGATCGGCTCGGCGTGGCGCGTCATGCCGTGTGCCTGTGCCCATTGCAGATAGCCCTGGTTCCAGTTGCGCATGTACTGATACGACTTGGGCAGGTGGTAATGGAACACGCAGTTGTTCTGCTCGTACATCTGCCACTGGTTTGGGTTCGGCTCGCCCTTCATCGACTTCTCGCCGCCCTTGCCGCGCCAGCCGGCGAGGAAGCCGATGCCGGAACCCGGCGCGGTCTCGAAGTTGACGATGAAATCCGGGTAGTCACGGAATTTGCGTTCGCCTTCCTTGGTCGTGAACGCCGGCAGTTTCAGGCGGCTGCCGAGTTCGATCAGCACTTCCTGGAACGGCTTGCACTCGCCGGTACGAGGCAATACCGGGATGCGCACCGAATCGACCGGGCCATCGAATTCCGAGATCGGCCGGTCCAGCATCGACATCGCATCGTGTCGCTCCAGGTAAGTGGTGTCGGGCAGGATCAGATCGGCGAAGGCGGTCATTTCCGACTGGAACGCGTCGGCGACGACGATGAACGGAATTTTGTAACTGCCATCTTCTTCCTTGTCGTTCAGCATCTTGCGCACCTCGACGGCGTTCATCGTCGAGTTCCACGCCATGTTGGCCATGAAGATCAGCAGCGTGTCGATCTTGTACGGATCGCCGCGCCAGGCGTTGGTGATGACGTTGTGCATCAGGCCGTGCACGGACAGCGGATATTCCCAGGAGAACGCCTTGTCGATGCGCACCGGCGTGCCGTCGTCGGCGACGAACAGATCGTCCGGATCGGCCGGCCAGCCGAGCGGCATGCCGTCCAGCGGCGTGTTCGGGCGCACCGCTTCGGGCGAGGTCGGCGTCTTCGCGCAGGGCGGAATCGGGCGCGGGAACGGCGCCTTGTGGCGGAAGCCGCCGGGCCGGTCGATGGTGCCGAGCAACGACATCAGAATGCCCAGCGCGCGGATCGAATGGAAGCCGTTGGAATGCGCCGCCAGGCCGCGCATCGCGTGGAAGGCGACCGGGTTGCCGGTGATCGTCTTGTGCTCGTTGTCCCACACGTCGGTCCAGGCGATCGGCAATTCGATCTTCTGGTCGCGCGCGGTGACGCCCATTTCATGCGCCAACCGCTTGATCGTTTCGACTGGAATGCCGGTGATGCCGGCGGCCCATTCCGGCGTGTATTGCTCGACGCGCTCGGCCAGCAACTGGAACGCCGGCTTCACCGGCGTGCCGTCGGCCAGTTTGAATTCGCCAAGCAGACGCGGCTCGACTCCCGGCGTATGGGTGCCCACCGGGCGGTCCATCTCGCGGTCCCACCACAGCTTGTTCTGCGGATCGAAACAGCCTTCTTCCGGCGGTACCTCAAAGCGCACGAACATGCCTTCTTCAGGACTCCTGGCATTGATGTTCACCAGTTCCGCCGAGTTGGAGTACTGCACCAGAAACTCGCGGTCGTACAAACCCTGCTTGATGATTTCGTGGATCAACGCCAGCAGCAGTGCGCCGTCGGTGCCCGGCTTGATCGGGATCCATTCGTCGGCGATGGCGGAATAGCCGGTGCGCACCGGGTTGATCGAAATGAAGCGGCCGCCGTCGCGTTTGAACTTGGACAGAGCGATCTTCATCGGATTGGAATGGTGATCCTCCGCCGTGCCCAGCATCACGAACAGCTTGGCGCGGTCCAGGTCCGGTCCGCCGAATTCCCAGAACGAACCGCCGATGGTGTAGATCAACCCGGCGGCCATGTTGACCGAGCAGAAACCGCCGTGCGCCGCATAGTTGGGCGTGCCGAACTGGCGCGCGAACAAACCGGTCAGCGCCTGCATCTGGTCGCGGCCGGTGAACAGCGCGAATTTTTTCGGATCGGTCGCGCGAATCTTGCCCAGCCGCTCTTCCAGGATCGCGAAGGTTTCTTCCCACGAAATCGGCTCGAACTCGCCGGCGCCACGCTCCGACCCCGCCTTGCGTCGCAACGGCTGCGTCAGCCGCGCCGGCGAATACTGTTTCATGATGCCGCTGGACCCCTTGGCGCACAGCACGCCCTGGTTCAACGGATGGTCGATATTGCCCTCGATGAAGCGCACCTCGCCGTTCTTCAGATGCACCTTGATGCCGCAACGGCAGGCGCACATGTAACAGGTGGTGGTGCGGATTTCTTCGTGCAGGGTCGCGGGAGCGGATTGGGAAGCGGTGAAGATGGGCGTCACGCCGGGTGTCCTTGCCGAGATTGATCCGGTCGAGCCGAAT
>CAMDHJ010000005.1 GCA_945897865.1 Tepidiphilus sp. J10 | reverse complement strand
GACGCCAGAAGGCAAGGTTGTTGCCAAGATTCCTGGCTTCAAGACGGTTGATGATTTCAAGGCTTACGACCGCTATGTGCGCGGCGGCCATTATCAGAAGCAGACCTTGCTTGAGTTTCTGGCCAGCAAGCCATGAACATGGCGCGCGCATATTTTTTCAGTATGCTGTTTTGCGTCGGCTTGCCGGCGCACAGCATGCAGGGCGTCAACGAAATTGCCGCTGCCAAAGCTGGCGTTTTTCATCACTTGGATGCTTCCGGCCGCAACCACCTGGCAGTCTCCAGCGCGAGTGTGGCGCTGGTCTGGGAGGACAACCGCAGCGGTGCACCAGGTTGTTTTCTGGCGCTGAAAGGCGGTGGCGAGAATGGGTTTCGCGAGTTTCCATTTGGTCAAGGTGAGTGTTTCGAACCGGCCATTGCTGCGTTCGATGCTGACCGCTTTTTGCTGATCTGGGAGGATGTCGGCGGAGTGCATACCGCCATCGCCGATAGCGCCGGACCTGGCCAGCCTACCCGGCTGGCCGCAAGCGGTGGTCATGGCACGCTGATCCAGCATCCAGAATTTGGCGCGCATGCCGCCTGGAGCGCGCCGGATGGCCGCTGGCGCCGTGTGTTTCATGCCCGGTTGCATAGCGAGGGCGGACGGGTTCGCGCTGGCGTGGCGTATCCAGTCGATATGAAGGCGGCGAGTGACGATCAAATCTTCCCGGTTCTTGCCGCCAGCGCCTCCGGCCTGATGCTGGCCTGGGAAGACCGCCGACATGGACATACCGTGATCTACGGCAGTAGTAGCAGCGACCCGGCCGCAATAATCTGGTCTTCGCCAGCCCGTATCAGCGGCAATCCGACTGGCAAGCAGGCAGGCGATCTCGGTCGCGGCACCGGGGCAATGCGACCGGCGCTGGCCACATTTGGCAAGCGCGTCGCGGCGGCCTGGCTGGATAAGCGCGATTTCCTCTCCGGTTATGACGTTTATGCCGCGCTCTCCGGCAAGGACAGCCTGCGCTTTGAGAAGGACCAGAAAGCGCAGGACAGCTTTGGCGATGCCATCGCGCAATGGCATGTGGCGGCGGCAGGCAATGCGCGCGGCGATCTGGTGCTGGCCTGGGATGATGATCGCGACGGTTCGGCGGATATCTGGCTGACTCGGCTGACGGCGGCGGACGCAAGTCAAAGCTACAGCGAAAACTTCACCTTGCCGGAGGCGTCAGGCCCTGGTCAGCAAAGCGATCCGGTGATTGCATTGGATGCCGCCGGCAATTTGCATCTGGCCTGGATCGAGCGCGGCAACGATGGCGCTACGCGTGTGCTTTATACGCACTGGCCGCTGCCTTAACAGCGCTTTTGAAAAACACTCCGTCGCCTCGCTATTGCTTATAGGCTGCCTAGGTTTCGTGCCTTGGCGACGAGATCGGTAAAGCAACCTGAACCTGTCCCCAGGCGGCAAACAGGGGATCAGCGTAGAGTCGCTGGTTGATATATTTGTCGTCCTCCGGCCGCTTCAGGCCGCGCCGGGTTTCGCTATGCAATGCGCTGAATCCGGCGTCGCGCAGCAGGCCGACGACCATGCCCAGTCGTTCGAACGGGTGCAGTTCGCTCCAGACCTGTATCGCTTTGGAGGGAAACCAGCGGTCGGAGAAGGTCACGATGAACATGCCACTGGGTTTCAGCACGCGCCGAACCTGTGCCATCACCGCTGCCGGGTCGAGCAGGTATTCAATGGAAGCGGTGCAGACCACGACGTCAAACACCGCATCGGGCCAGGGTAGTTCGACGTTTTGATTGAGGTCTTGCACTAGCAGCTCGGACAAACGCGGGTTCGCAGCCAGTTCTTCCGCGTTCATGCCAAGGCCGCTGACCTGTAAGGCGGCCGGCGAGTCCGGCAGATGCGATACCCAACTGCTCATCAAATCGAGTACGCGCATGCCAGGCTGCAGGAAGCGGGCGTAGAGATCGCCTATTGCGGCGCGGCAGGTGGCATCGAGATGATGCGTCATCCGTGGTCTGGTGTAGAACACCGAGTCCGCTGTTGCGTCCTGCCGCAGCATGCCGTGCGGCTGCAAGTAGGTTGTTTCGACCGATTGTGCCGGCACCTGCATGCCGGGACCATCGAACAACTCGACCATGCGCACGCCACGCGTCGGTTCATTCGGTTGATTGCCGAACCTCAGTTTGGCGCCGTAGGGGGACAAAGGATGGTTGGCATCGACGCGCAACGTGGCCGCAGTCACTTCTAGCAGCCACGCGGCGCGCATGTCGCGCGGGTTCTGCGCCAGGCTGCGGAAAGCCGAGCGCGGATAGAAACGGCCTGGGACAGGAAAAGCAGCCGCTAATCGAAATTCGCCAACTGGGATCTCAGCGATCGGCTGTCCGGCGGGCTGCAACCAGGCTGCGGCATCGAGTTCGGCGCTGGCGTCATTGCTTACATCCAACCCGCGCACCTGTTCCGCCGCCCGCGCCCAACGACCATCGGCAAGCAACGCACTGTCCGCGACCAGCAAACGGTCGCAGTGGCTGGCTTGCGGACTTTGCCAGATCAGGCTGGCTTCAATCGTCATCGGCCAGCTTTATTCTTCCAGACGATATTCAACATAAGCCCGGTCGCGCGCCTGACGTACCCAATCTTCAAACGCTTCTTCCGACTTGCGCTCGCGGATGGCACGCCGCGCCTCCAGCCGCTTGCGTTCTTCGGTGACATCCTGATCGCGCCGTTCCAGCACTTGAATCAGGTGCCAGCCAAACGTGGATTGCACTGGCGCGGAAAGTTCATTCGGTTGCAGGCTGTCCATCGTGCGTTCGAACTCGGGCACGGTATCGCCTGGGTTGAGCCAGTTGAGGTCACCACCGCGACTGGCGGAAAGGTCATCGGAATGCAACTTGGCCAACTCGGCAAAGTCCGCACCGTTCTCGACGCGTTCTTTCAGTTGCAGCAGACGATTCCTGGCATCGCTGTCGTTCACCACTTCGTTGGTTTTGACCAGAATGTGGCGGGCATGCGTTTGTTTGATCACGGTTTGTACATTCTTGCCGCGTTTATCGAGCAACTTGAGAATGTGGTAACCATTGCCGCTCTTCAGTACCGGCGAAAAGTCTCCTGCGTTCATGTCACGCAGTGCGGTGGAATACAGGCCGGGCAACTGACCTTCGTTGCGCCAACCAAGCAGACCGCCCTGCACCGCGTTCTGGGTGTCGGAATAGGCCGCTGAAACCTGAACAAAATCCACCCCGGCCTTGAGTTCCTGCAGCGCTTTTTCGGCTTTTTCCTTCAGTTCGGCCAATTTTTCCGGGCTCGCACCTTCAGGGGTCAACACCAGGATATGGGCAAGCCTGAACTCATCAACCTGGTCCTTGACTTGCGAAGCATTGGCCAGAAAGTTGTCGATTTCGGCATCGGTAATCACCAGCCGGTTATCGACTTCGCGTTCTTTCAAGCGCGCAATCGCCATCTCGGTGCGAATCTGTTCACGAAACTCGTTGAAGTCGGTACCTTCCGCTTCCAGGGCTTTACGGAAGCCATCCGGCGTCATCTTGCTGTTCTGAGCAATGCGCGCGACGGCGCGATCGAGCGCCAAACCATCAAATCGGATATTGGTGTCTTCCGCCACCTGCAGCAGCGCCTTTTCGGTAATCATGCGCTCAAGCAACCGTTTTTCCAGCAGGTGACGTGGTGGCTGCGCCGTCTTTTGACCCGCAAGTTGAGCCATGGCCCGCTCTACCCTGGCCTTCAGTTCATACTCTGTAATCACCGCAGTATTAACCACTGCGACGACACGATCGATTTCTATTGGTTCGGCACTGGCACCACCTTGCCAGGCGATAGTGCAGCCAACAGCAAGCAGGATTTTTGCCGCGACACGCCGCGACTTATTCAGGTATTTCGCTACTTTGGGCATAGCCGGTAATGCTCCGTTTCAGGACATCGAGCGGATTGGGGCCGAGTTTGGTCAGACCACGCAATTCGAGTTGCAGGAAGAAGGCGCTGGTGGTTGTCGCCTCCGTCGTCGCCAGTTGTTGCATGACTCCGCGCAGCGTCCAGCAGCCAGGGTTGTATTCAAAGCCAATCAGACCTTCGACCAGACTCGAATCGCGGATCGAATAGTTGAGTCGCCCCAAACCAAACCATTTAGGCGCCAGCGGCCACTGAAAAGAGACATCAATCTGATCCAGGGAATCGCGGGTATAGCGGTAATCCGCGTTGAACAAACGTCCAGGGCCATAACGCCAGGCGCCTCCGACGTTGGCCTTGGTCAAGACACCCTCACCGGTATCAACTTGAATGCCTGCGTTCAATCTTAATCTGGAGTTGATCTGACCACTGGCTTGCGCAAGCAGTTCAGTCGTTTTTGCTGTCTTCGCCGAACCAGATAGCGTCACCAGCTGATCAGTAAAGTAATAACGTTGCCCCAGCGTGACTTGCAATCGTTCAGCGCCACTATCCGGGTCAAGCACACGCGAAGTCACCGCCAGGGTCAGCTGATTCGCATCATTGATCCGGTCTACGCCAATGAACTGGTTCTCGCTGAATAACTGATCCAGTGAGAGATCTCGCGAACTACTGTCAAAAACAGGAATCTTTGACTGGTCTTTGTAAGGGATATAAACGTAATACGCACGTGGTTCGATTGTCTGGGTGTAGTTCTTGCCAAGAAAATGCCAGTCGCGCTCAAGCACCAGGCTGGAGTCCAGGCTGAACATCGGCAGACTGCGGGTTGCATCGGAGAAACCGGTATTGCCCAGGCTATCCGGCAGGTTGAGGGTGGAATCGTCCAGCGCATAGTGGCTGAGATACCAGCCCAGCCTTGGCGTCACTACCGAATAGGGCGTTTGGATCGGAAAGCTCAGGCTGGGGTTTGCATGCACCCGCGCGCCCTGGACCCGGCTGTCGCCGGGATGGTCGAAATAAACCAGATCACTGTTGAAATCAAAC
The DNA here is from genome assembly GCA_945897865.1 of Tepidiphilus sp. J10. GTDB lineage: Bacteria > Pseudomonadota > Gammaproteobacteria > Burkholderiales > Thiobacillaceae > PFJX01. The sequence goes on along the minus strand of CAMDHJ010000005.1, from coordinate 50,222 downwards.
CGCATGCCGGGTGCAATTGCGCCTGGAACAACGCCCTTGTTGCTCCAGTTGATATCACGCGATGCATTCAATGACACTTGCGGCAGCCGGCTGTAAGGTGCAACCACCGGCGAGGCGGCGGAAGGATCCTGCAACGTCTGGAAACTCTGCACCAACCCGTTCGCCTGCCACCAGCCGCCGTTGTAATGCAAGTTGGCTTGACGCGCCAGATTAACCTGTGAAGTAAGGTTGACCTGACTGGAAAGGTTGGAAAAATAGCTGTCGTCGGACACATTTTCATAGTCCATCGACCCGGACCAGTTGGCATCGAATGTCTGTCGATGGCTGAAACGAATCCGATATCGGTCGCTGCCGGCCACCTGATCATTCGGCAGGTATTCACCCACTACTTCGCCCGTGTATTTCGGTTCCAGATAGCGGAATTCGCCTCCCACCTGCAGACCACGCTTGGTCATCAGTCGCGGCGTGATGGTGGCATCGCGATTGGGCGCGATATTCCAGTACCACGGCATCAACAATTCCAGGCCGCGTGCATCAGAAGCGCCATAGGAGGGCGACAGAAAACCATTCTTGCGCCGGTCATCCAACGCAAAATCGATCCAGGGCGTATAGATGATCGGCACATTCAGAAAATGCACCTTCACTTTGCGCGCGGATCCCAGGCTCGAAACAAAATCGAGCTGAAGATCGTCCATCTTCAGTTCCCAGTCGGGATCGTCTGGTCCACAGGTGGTATATGAGGAAGCTTTCAGCCGATAGACATCCGGCCCAGCAAAAACAAGGCTTTCTGCTTCACCGTGTACTGCTGCTATGGCATCTTGGCCTTGAAGCCGAAAGCGGACACCCTGCATCTCGCCAAGGCTTGCCGCAAGCTTCAGTTTCAACTGACTGCCCTGGATTCGATCCTGGTCGCGCATGAACACCACATTTCCGGTTGCTTCGGCAACATCGGCAGCCATGTCATAACGAATCCAGTCCGCCTGCAAGCGTTCGCGCGCGTTGTGCATCTCCACATTGCCTTCGGCAACCAGTTCGCGCTGTTCATGCCCCGAGATGCGATCTGCTTCAAAAACGGTGGGGCCGCGGGGTGCCGTCTTGCTGGCGGGGGTCAGGTGAGCGCTGCTTTTGAGATGTGCGCCCGGCTCGGTGCCGCCTGTCGCCGCAAAAGCTTCGATACAGGCCGCCGTCAGGCATAGGGGCAATAGCAGGCGCGCAAAGGGAGGAACAGCACGAGGCGCGGCGGGCGGCATGGGGGGAATGATAGAATTCGCTGGTTTTTTTGAGCGACGGATTATAGCTTTGGAACGACTGGAACGTTTAACCGCCTGGATTCGCACGGTTCTCCCCTCCCCCCTACTCGATTTGCAACCGGCCTCAGCCGATGCCAGCTTTCGTCGCTACTTCCGCGCCTTTTGCGAAACCCACAATTTCATTGTGATGGACGCGCCGCCAAGCCACGAGGATTGCAAACCCTTTGTCCACGTCGCCCGTCTGTTTCGTGCGGCCGGCGCCAATACGCCAGAGATTCTGGCGGAAAATCTGGCGGAGGGCTTTTTGCTGCTGTCCGACTTTGGCGGCACCACGTATCTGGCCGCGCTGGAAGCGGACCCGGATTGCGCCGATCGTCTATATCTCGACGCCAACAGCAGCCTGATCAAGATTCAACTCGCCAGCCGTCCGGATGAACTACCGCCTTACGATGCCGAGTTGCTGCTGCGCGAAATGCGCTTGTTCCCGGATTGGTACCTGAATCGCCACCTGAAACTCCAGCTTGATGCCGATCAGCAATACGTACTCGACCAAACTTTTCAGCGCATTCTGGCCAACAATATGGCGCAGCCGCAGGTCTATGTGCATCGCGACTGGCATTCGCGCAACCTGATGCTGACGACGCAGGAAAACCCCGGCGTGCTCGACTTCCAGGACGCAGTTTACGGCCCGATCACCTACGACCTCGCCTCGATCTACAAGGATGCCTACATCCGCTGGGACGAAGAACGCGTGCTCGACTGGCTGGTGCGCTACTGGCAGGCCGCACGCAAAGCCGGCTTGCCGGTACATGCCGACTTCGGTGAGTTCTATCGTGATTTCGAATGGATGGGCATCCAGCGCCATATCAAAGTGCTCGGCATCTTCGCCCGTCTTTGTTATCGCGATGGCAAGACCGGCTATCTGAAGGACATGCCGCTGGTGATGGACTATCTGCGCAAGGCCTGCAACCGTTACAACGGCCTCGGCGATTTCCTGCGCCTGCTCGACGCCGTTGAAGGCAAGCAAGCGGAAGCAGGCTACACCTTCTGATGTGCCCTTCCCCGTTCAAGGCCATGATCCTAGCCGCCGGCTTCGGCGAGCGCATGCGACCGCTCACCGATCACACGCCTAAACCCTTGCTGGTGGCAGGCGGCAAAGCGCTGATCGTCTGGCAGATCGAACGTTTGCGAGCTGCTGGTTTCGTTGATCTGGTCATCAATAACGCCCACCTTGGTCAACAGATCGAGGATTTCCTTGGCGACGGTGCGGTATTCGGCGTGCGCATCCAGTACTCGCGCGAACCGGAACCGCTGGAAACCGCCGGCGGAATCGCCAACGCGCGCAACTTTCTCGGCGAGGCGCCTTTTCTGGTCACCAATGGCGATGTCTACACCGAATTCGACTATGCCCGGTTGCAACCGGTCCTGGCCGACATGGCAAGCACTCAGCGCGACCTGGCGCATCTGGTGCTGGTCAACAATCCGCCGCATCACCCGGAGGGCGACTTTGTACTGCAGGAAGGACGCGTCGACGTGCCGCCCACGCATGCCGTTGGCAAGTACACATTTTCCGGCATCGGCTGTTACCAGCCGGCCTTGTTTGCTAGCCTCATCCCCGGCAACAAAGCCAAACTCGCCCCGCTGCTGACAGCTGCGATGCTTGCAGGCAGAGTCAGCGGCGAGCATTTTTCCGGCCGCTGGGAAGATGTGGGAACCCCGGCGCGACTGGATACTCTGGACATTGAGTTGAGTAGCGTTCGCCAAGCGCACCATTTTTGAGAGCCCAACATGCAAGCTGATCTCACGCCTGATCTCGCCCTCCACCGCGCCCGCCGCGAGCGAGTCATCGAACAAATGGGTACTGGCGTGATGATTCTGGCCACCGCGCCGGAAGTCATACGCAACCGCGATGCGCATTTCCCGTATCGCTACGACAGCCATTTCCACTACTTGACCGCCTTCCCGGAGCCGGAAGCAGTGCTGGTCCTGATCGCCGGCGATGCTGACAAAAATCCGCCCAAACACATCCTGTTCTGCCGCGAGAAAGACATGGAGCGTGAAATCTGGGATGGCTTCCGTTTCGGCCCGGAAGCGGCGCGTGAACAGTTCCATTTCGATGCCACCTTCGCCTACGACAAACTCGACGAAGAACTGCCCAAACTGCTGGAAAACCAGCCGACGCTGCATTACGCCATCGGCTTTGACGCAGACTGGGACGCGCGCATGCTGGGTTGGCTGAACGCGGTGCGGGCAAAAGGCCGCAGCGGCGTCAGCGCCCCCGCCGCCCTGTTCGATGCGCGCGCGATCATCGACGAAATGCGGCTGTTCAAGGACGCCCACGAACTCTCGCTGATGCAGCGCGCCGCCGACATTTCCGCCGCCGGCCATCTAGCTGTGCAACGCCTCTGCAAACCCGGCATGGGCGAATGGGAAATCGAGGCCGAGCTGCTTTACCACTTCCGCAAAGGCGGCTGCCAGGCGCCCGCCTACACTTCGATCGTTGCCGGCGGCGCCAATGCCTGTGTGCTGCATTACATCGCCAATGACCAACCACTGCACGACGGTGATTTGCTGCTGATCGATGCCGCCGGCGAATACCACGGCTACGCCGCCGACATCACCCGCACCTTCCCGGTCAATGGCCGTTTCAGCGCGCCACAACGCGACATCTATGAAATCGTGCTGGCCGCGCAACTTGCCGCCATCGATGCGGTGAAACCCGGCAACACCTGGAATACGCCACATGACACCGCGTTGCGCGTCCTAACCCAGGGCCTGCGCGACCTGAAACTGCTGGATGGCGAACTCGACGGTTTAATCGAACAGGAAGCCTACAAACCCTTCTACATGCACAAAACCGGCCACTGGCTGGGTCGCGATGTGCACGATGTCGGCGAGTACAAGATCAACAATGAATGGCGCGCACTGCAAACCGGCATGACGTTGACCGTTGAACCTGGCCTGTATATCCGCCCATCGGAAGAAGTGCCGAAAGCGTTCTGGAACATCGGCATCCGCATCGAAGACGACGTCGCGATCACCCCGGATGGCTGTCACGTGCTGACGGCCGCCGCCCCCAAATCGATCGCCGACATTGAAGAGGTCATGCGCCATGCAACACGTTGATATCGCCATCGTCGGCGGCGGTCCGGTCGGCGCTGCGCTGGCTGTTGGCCTGGAAGGTTCCGGGCTGAGCGTTGTCGTCCTCGAAGCACGCCAGCAATTGTCCGCCCCTGACCCGCGCGCGCTCGCCTTGTCGCAAGGCGCGCATCTGATTTTGCAACGTCTCGGCGTCTGGGATTCCCTCGCGGATCGGGCCACCGCGATCGAAAGCATTCATGTATCGCAACGCGGCGGCCTCGGCAGCGCCATCCTGACCGCGGATGATGTCGGCGCTCCGGCGCTCGGTTTTGTCGCGGAATACGGTGATCTTTACGCCGCGCTGGCTGCGCGCATGACCCATTGTGGCGCGACCATCCTGACCGGCGCCCGCGTCACCGCCGTCAAGGCAACCGCCGGCTATGGCATGGTCGGCTATCAGCACAACGGCGGCGAGGAAATGCTTACCGCCGGCTTGGTGGTGCTATCTGAAGGCGGCAAAAGCCTGCCGGCGGCAATGCGCCAGGACAAGGATTACGGCCAATCCGCCGTCATCTGCACGGTGCGAACCGAATTGCCGCACAAGCAGCGCGCCTTCGAGCGCTTCACGCCTGACGGCCCGATTGCGCTGTTGCCGCTGGGAGAAGACTACGCGCTGGTCTGGACCACGCCGAATGCCCAACTGGAAGATCGCCTGGCACTTTCAGATGCAGCATTTCTGGCTCAGCTGCAAACCGCATTCGGTGATCGCCAAGGCCGGTTTCTCTCCGCCAGCCGGCGTGCCGCTTATCCGCTGAAACTGGCGCTCGCCGCCGCCTCGACTTCGCCGCGCATTGTCCGCATCGGCAACGCCGCGCACACGCTGCACCCGGTCGCCGGACAAGGTTTCAACCTCGGCCTGCGCGATGCCTGGAAACTCGCCGAGACCCTGCTCGACACGCCACGCCTGCAACTGGGAGAAGCCGCCGCTACCCGGCGCTATGAGAAAACCCGCCAGTTCGACATTGCCGGTGGCAGCTTGATGACTGACATCCTGGTCGAATCCTTCTCGAATGACCGCTTCCTGCTCAAACACGCACGCGGCGCGGCTTTGCTCCTGCTTGATCTGGCACCGCCGCTGAAATCGCTGTTCGCGCGCAAGATGATGTTCGGCGCACAAGCTTGGTGAAATCGACGCAAATCCTGCCAAGTCGCGAGAATTCAGGCTTCAAGTTGTTGCCGGACAAGCCGCTCAAATCCGGTTGGTAAAGTTGTACTCCAGCGGCAAGTCCAAGGTGTCGGCCCAGATGTTTTTCGCCCAACCACGCATCATCTTGAATTCCTTCTCACTTTCCTCGGCCGACACGCCGCCACCAGGTTGAACCTCCATGCTGTTGTCAGTCGGCTGGTAGCGGAACACGGTAGCGACGTGGAAGGCGGTGTGGTCGGTACTGGCGGAATAGCAGGTGCTGGTGACCACCGGCGCCGGATCGGGTTTGCGGCCGTTGAAGATTTCCACCAACGCCGAGGCGCATAGCTTGCCGCTGTTGTTGGCCAGCGCGCCTGCTTTCGACAGGTTGGACAAGATGGAGTCGCCCAGGATGTGAACGTTGGGCACTTCGGTGGATTCCATTGTGCGGTAATCGACCGGACACCAGGTGCCGTTGTCACCCGTACGCGCACCGATCGGGCCGGTAATGGCGGCTGCGCGCATCGGCGGAATCAGGTTGATGACATCGCCTTTCACGTCCTCGAATTCGGTGCTGATCTGCATCGCCTTGGCGTCGAGCGAGCTGACCAAATTGTTCGGCCGGTAATCGATCAGGCTGTTGTCCGTGCCGTAGCCGTAATGCTTCTTCCAGGCGGTAGTGAACAGGGCTTTTTTAGAAATGATGTCTTCGTTGGCATCCAGCAGGATGATCTTGCTGCGCGGTTTGGCCTGCTTGAAATAATGGGCGATCAGGCTGGCGCGCTCGTAGGGCGCGGGTGGACAGCGAAACGGCGCACGCGGCATGGCCAGTACGAAGACGCCGCCATCCGGCATCGCTTCCAGTTGCTTACGCAACACGCCGGTCTGTTCCGCACCCGCTTTCCAGGCATGTTTGACAGTTTTTTGGGCGGCCTGGTCGTAACCCTGAATTTCGTCGAACATCAATTCGACCCCCGCCGCCAGCACCAGACGGTCGTAACTGAAACTGCGACCGCCGGCCGTGACAACGCTGCGTTTGACTGGATCGATGGCGGTCACTGTATCCGGCACGAATTGATCGACTGCAGCCTGCAGATAACGGTAGGGGAAGGTGATGTCATCCAGCTTGTTGAGGCCGGCGATCACCGTGTTGGACATCGGACAGGAGACGAACTGCTGGTTCGGCTCGATCAATGTGACCTCGACACGCGGTTCCCACAGTTTCAGATAACGCGCGCAGGCGGCACCGCCAAAACCGGCGCCGACGATGACCACTTTCGGCCGCGCGCCGCCCACGCTCAGCGCGGCATTCGCATGTAAGGCCAACGAGCCGGCCAGGCTGCCAGCAGCAAGGAGAAATTGACGACGTTGCACAGGCGACCTCCTGAAATGATTCGGGGCTGCACCGGAATTCCGATGCAGCCCCGAGCATAGCCCGCGCCGTATAAGTTACGCGACAGCCAAAACTACCAGTTCATCTCAGTCAAACAGCAAGGCGTTGATCCGTTTGACGAAGCCGGCCGGATCAGCCAGCTGGCCGCCATCGAGCAATACCGCCTGATCCATCAGCAATCCGGCAAGTTCGTCGAAGCGCGGGCCTTCCTCAGCGTCCAGGCGCTTCATCAACGCATGCGACAGGTTCACTTCCAGAATCGGTGTCGATTCCGGCACGGCCTGCCCCATCGACTTCAGCATGCGTGCCAGATTGCCATTCAGATCCCCTTCGTCGGCAACCAGACAGGCCGGCGATTCGACCAGCCGGTTGCTGGCGCGGACATCCTTGGCACGCTCAGACAACGCTGCCTTGATCCGATCCAGCAAGGGTTGCGCTTCTTCCGCCTTGGGTGCATCAGCGGCAGGCTCTTCACCTTCAGGCGATTTGATCGCAGCCAGATCAACCTGCCCTTTGGCAACCGAGGCGAGCGATTTGCCTTCGAACTCAAACAGATTGCCAACCAACCATTCGTCGACGCGGTCGGCCAACAGGATGACTTCGACGCCCTTCTTGCGCAGCGCTTCCAGATGCGGGCTGGCCTTGGCGGCCGCCAGCGTCTCGGCGGTCAGGTAGTAGATCTTGTCCTGGCCTTCCTTCATGCGGCCGACGTAATCGGCCAGCGTCACCGTTTCTTCATCCACCGTGGTGGTGCGGAAGCGCAGCAACTTGGCGATGCGTTCCTTGTTGCCCTGATCTTCGCCAACGCCTTCCTTCAGCACGCGGCCGAAGTGTTCCCACACCTTGGCGTAATCTTCCTTGCGGTTCTCGGCTAGATCGTCGAGCAGGTCGAGCACCTTGCGCACGCAGCCGCCACGGATCATTTCCATGTCGCGGGTTTCTTGCAGGATTTCGCGCGAGACGTTGAGCGGCAGGTCGGCAGCGTCGATGACGCCACGGATGAAACGCAGGTAGGACGGCATCAGCTTGCGCGCGTCTTCCATGATGAACACGCGCTTGACGTACAGCTTGACGCCGGCTTTTGCATCGCGGTCCCACAGGTCGAACGGCGCGTGCGCCGGCACATACAACAGCGCGGTGTAGTCCTGGCGACCTTCGACCTTGACATGGGTCCAGGCCATCGGGTCTTCGTAGTCGTGGCCGACGTGCTTGTAGAACGCCTTGTATTCGTCTTCGGTGATGTCGTTCTTGGCGCGCGTCCAGAGTGCGTTGGCGCGATTGACGGTTTCCACCGCGTCCTGGCCTTCTTCAGCTTTCTCGTTGATGAATTCGACCGGTATCGCGATATGGTCGGAATACTCGCGGATCACCGATTTCAAACGCCAAGCGTCGAGGAATTCGGCTTCGTCATCTTTCATGTGCAATACGATTTCAGTGCCACGATCCGCCTTCTCGACCATTTCCAGCGTGTAATCACCGGAACCTTCAGACTCCCAGCGCACGCCATGTTCCTGCGTCAGGCCAGCGCGGCGGGTGGTCAGCGTGACACGGTCGGCAACGATGAAGCTGGAATAGAAGCCGACGCCGAACTGGCCGATCAGTTGTGCATCTTTCTTCTGGTCGCCGCTGAGCTTGCTGAAGAACTCACGCGTGCCGGACTTGGCGATGGTGCCGATATGCTCGATGACTTCCTGCCGGTTCATGCCGATGCCGTTGTCGCGGATCGTGATGGTTTTCGCGTCCTTGTCCACGCTGACCTTGATCTTCAGCTCGGAGTCGGCTTCAAACAGCGCGGCGTCGGTCAGGGCCTCGAAACGCAGCTTGTCGGCGGCATCGGAAGCGTTCGAGATCAATTCGCGCAAAAAGATTTCCTTGTGGCTGTACAAGGAATGGATCATCAATTGCAGGAGTTGCTTCACCTCGGCCTGAAAGCCCAGGGTTTCCTTGGCTGCAGATTGTTGGGGTTCATTCACGGTTTCGGTCATGTTACACTTTCCCTTGTTGTAAACAGGGAATGGTTATGAGGCCGAGCAGGCCAGCTTCAAGAGGGTGACTGTAGGTGCGGATCTATTCGCGCCTACAGCAACGTCGGGCTGGGCCGACCGATCAAATATCCCTGGGCGTAGTCGACCCCGATTTCGCGCAGGATAGCCAGCGTCTCCTCGTCCTCGACAAACTCGGCGATGGTCTCTTTGCCGTAACCCTTTACCGCATCGTTCAGCGCTTTCACGAACACCACGTCATCCGCCCGCTGAGTCAGGCCTTTGACGAAGGATCCGTCGATCTTGACGAAGTCGAAAGGCAACTCCTTCAAGTACTGGAAAGAACTGTAGCCGACGCCGAAATCATCCAGGCCAAAGGCGCAGCCAAGGCCGCGCAGTTTTCCCATGATGCGGATGGCACTCGACAAATTCGCCAATGCTGCTGTTTCAGTGATTTCCAGCAGCAAACGGTCTCCCGTTACGTTGTGCCGTATCAGCGCCGCCTGCATGGTTTCAAATGCGACATCATCATCGAAACTGCGACTGGACAAGTTAAGTGCAATCTTGATCTCGGGTGCTTGGCTGGCGACAAAAGCAACCACGGTTTCAATGACCCAGCGGTCGATGCGGCGAATCAGGCCGGTACTCTCGGCGACGTCGATGAACATGCCTGGCGCAATCAGTTTGCCGTCGCCGCCATTCAAACGAATCAGCGCCTCATAGTGCCCAATGTGGCCGCTATCGATATGCTGAATCGGCTGGAAATGCATGACGAAAGCCGACTCATCAAGGCCGCGCTCGACTTGTTCGCGCCAGTAGGCGCGACGTCCGGCCGCCTCTCGGTAAGGATCATCCAATGTATAGAGATGCCACGAGCCATGCCCCTTGATGCGTGCCTGGGCAAGTGCAATCTCGGCGTTTGCCAGCAAGACATCAGCATTGCCGCCATGTTCTGGGAACATCACCAATCCAACACTGGAGGTGACGTGCTTCCGGGTAGAAGCAGAGCTGGCAGCCTCCAGATGGGAGGCGGGCAAACCATGATTCAAGCTACGCGCAATGACAATCGCTTCAGCCGGGGTGATGCCGGTCAGCACCAGAGCAAAGTCATCGGCCCCCAAACGCGCGGCAAACAACGGTTGTGGATGCAGATTGAGGATATACCGGGCACACTCGGCAAGCAGGTAATCGCCCCCCTCATGACCGCCGCTCTCATTGACCGATTTGAATTCATCGATATCGAACACCATCAGCATGCCCTGCCCTCCCGCAACCAGCATGGCATCGAATTCACGCTTGAAAACGCGACGGTTGAGCAGACCAGTGACACTGTCATGTTCAGAAAGCAAACGCAGATTGCGTTCAACCTTGCGGTATTCGGTCACTTCAAGACCGACCGACAGGAAAAGCCGTTCGCCAGCGTCATCCTCCAGGCAGGAATGGAACCAGATGACATCATGAATGACGCCATCATCGTGTTCAAAACTGCCTTCGCTATGTGGCACTTCACCCGGTATCAAGTTGTTCAGCAGAATGGCATGTGATTCTGCTTGCAAGGCATTCAGGAAAACCCCCATGAACGAACGGCCAAGCAGTTTGCCGCCCGAAATGCCACAACATCTAACCGCGTACGCATTGGCCAGACGAATCCGCCCATCAAGAGAATAAGTCAAGATCAAAACCGGTGCGGTATCGAGCAGGCCAGCGACGAAATCGCGCTCTTTTTCGAGTTGAATCGCTTGCGCGCTCAACGAAGCAGTGTTATTTCGCGACTCGGCATGCAACTGTTCAAGCGTATTGGCCAAGGCGTAAGTCAATTCCGCCAGGTCATCGACTTCATCGCGGAAATGCAATGGCTTGGGCGGCAACTGAAAGGCATCGCGCGCCTCGTCATATCGTCCCTCACCCAGTAGCGGCAGCGCAGTAACCGCCTGCCGCAAACGATTCATCGCCGGACGCAGCATGAAAAAGAGCAGCCCTAAAGCGAAAACCAGAATGGCGCCTCCCAATGCAAGGCTGGAACGCACCGAATCATTCATTTCCCGCCACTCGGCGGTGACATCATTGATCGCCAGAAACCGGGTAGCACCATCGCCTGGCGCTGGGGCCGCAAAGTGGTAAAGCCGGAAATGTCGGTTATCGCGCGTCTGTTCGATGACCTGGGCTTTTACGAGTTTGCCGGGCAACGAACGAACCAAGGTCTCGTAGACACTGCCGCCACTGACCGACAACACCTTGTTAACTCTTTCGCCTGCTTCTGTTCTTGACCCCGCACCAGTCTGAATGATCGCCAACTCAACGCCTGATAGCCGACGGAAATCCAGGACCATGTCCTGCAAACCGGTGGCAAGCACAATGGCGCCCAGGTATTGCCCCCCCTCGACCAATGGAACCGCAGTGGCGTAAAGACACTTAACGCCACATTCCAGCCAGGATTGCGGCGTTTCCGCCATCCCAGCTTCAACCGCTAGTTTCTTCGCACGCGCACCGACATCAGCCATGCCCCACTCGGCAAGCTCAATACTATCCGGGCCGAAGAAGGCCACCCGGTCAAGGCCATGCGTCAGATTCAAATCCGACCAGAATGGATCGAACACACGCGCCAAAGCTGTCGTATCGCGACTCCGCATTGCACTGCGCACACCTGGAATATCGGCGACCAGTGTTCCCAGTGACTGCAAGCGCGCAGATTGTTGCTGAAATAGACGACTAGCGAGGTCGGCTGAACGTGCTTGGTATTCGACCAACAGCAAGCTTTGCCGCTCGTCCAACTGACGCAAAGCCAGCCAGGTGAATGCGGCGGTGGTTAATACCAGGGCCAGACCGGCGAACAACAGAATACGCAGCCGGATGCTGAAAAACCGGGAGCGGGAAGGAACAGAAAACATCAGAAACGCCAGGCAGCTTGTAATAAAAGCATATCCCAACGTTCCTTTTGGGAACTCAATGGGGTATCGAGAGGGGATAACCAGAGTGTTCCATGCACCTTGTGGTATTCCGCCGAGAAAGACCAGGAATCGACGTCATAGCGCACTCCCAAGGTCCAATCCTTGGCAAATTTTGCAAAACCAGGGAATCCCGGAGAAACCAGGAGGCCCTTTCTATCGTCTTTATCCAAAAAAACCTCGTCACGACGGAGATAGACGCGCCAATCCGGGGTTGGACGGTAAGTTGCCTGCAAATACCAGGCTTCAATCGTGTTGGGTCTTTGTAGTCCATTCGCCAGCGCACTAGAGCCATAGTCACGGCTGTCATGTTTGATCTGGCTGTACTCCCCGGTTATGCTGTATTTTTCCGTGTTGTGCTCCAGCGAGAGCACATAAGGCAGCAGGCGATTGCGCCCCCCATCCAAATGAAGGGGGTGTGGTAGCGGGAACAGTAACGCCATCCCAGCGCTTGGTTCGAAGTGCATATTGACGTCACCCAGCGTCAATCCGATGCGCCAGCGTCCACCATCAATCTCACTCATTACCTGAGCAATCCAGGATGTATCGCTCACGAGCTTGCCTGGACGATCTTCGAGCAGAAACAGTTGCTCCAGATCGGCATCGTCGGCATCGAAACGCAACGCAGCGAGAGACCAGGAACAATCCATCCTATCGCTGGCGTGATTGCCATATGCCGCCGCACCAGGCGCGCTCAAGAGGAAATTGCGAATGCGGTCAAGATAAATGGATTGAGGCATGATGATGCCAGGCCGGGTATGCGCAACGTCACGCGTCGTGTTGAAAAAACCGTACGGGTTCTTGATTTTGCCAAGGCGAACACCGATTTGATCATCGCCATCAGCAATCAAAGTTCGGTCAATGAAGCCATAGTCCAAGCGCAATTCACCCTCATCCGAATCCCCCGCCCAGCGCGCCAGGGCCTGACCAGAAATCAGCCAATCCGGGTTAGGTCGCCAGGACAGATTCGCGCCCAACTCCCGCAAATCCCAGGCCAGTTCATCGTCGCTGTTGCCACCGACTTTGTTGTCTGAGTTATGCACCGCGCTCTGGCTGATAAAACCATGTACTTGGACTCCTTCACCCAGTTCCTGAGCACAGGCCGACAAGCTCCATAAAGCTGTCCACCAGAATACGAGCAACCGCCGCTTACTCAATATTGAGAATCTTGACCGGATCATTGGCCTTGACCTTCCTGACATAGCCGATAGCGCCTGGTGTAGCAGCCACCTTGATTAAGAGCTCTTCTTCATTCATTGCCTGGCTGGGCGCCTGGGCCATGCCGGAATAAACCAGGCGATCCCAGGATTGGCGCAATTGATAGGGAAAAATATTCAGGCGCTCCTTGCATACCGCACCGTGCAAGACGTGATCGTCTGGCAGAACAAATACCCGGATGGGCGAACCATCAGGCCATTTCACCTGACGCATGCCGAAGATGGCACGCGCTGAGGCCAGGGACAGCGAATTCACTGAAACGCTCTTGCTGGCAATCACATCCACTGCGCCCGCCATACCAGAGGACAGGAACAATGAAAAAAGCAGTGTGACGCCCGAGAGAGTCCAATTATTTGGCCATAAACCTAGGCTTTGCACAGTCACCTCAAACCAAGCACATCCTGCATATCAAACAGCCCATTCTGCTTGTCAGCGAGGAAGCGCGCCGCCCGCAATGCACCTAGCGCAAAGGTCATCCGGCTACTCGCCTTGTGGGTGATTTCCAGTCGTTCGCCGATGCCGGCGAACATCACCGTATGGTCACCGACAATATCGCCGCCACGCACAATGGCGAAACCTATGGTGCGCGCATCCCGCTCGCCGGTGACGCCCTCGCGGCCATAAACGGCGCAGGTGCTCAAGTCGCGTCCCAATGCGTTGGCGACGACTTCGCCCATCCGCAACGCGGTGCCGGAAGGTGCATCGACCTTGTGCCGGTGATGCGCTTCGACAATTTCGATATCGAACTCGTCATCCAGCACGCGCGCCGCCATGTCCAGCAACTTCAACGCCAGATTGACGCCGACGCTCATGTTGGGCGCGAACACGATGGGAATCTGCTTAGCCGCCTGCTCTATCGCAGCCTTGCCGGCGGCATCGAAACCGGTGGTGCCGATGATCAACCCCACCTTGCTTTCAACACAGATATCGAGGTGATGCAACGTGGCATCCGGCCGGGTGAAATCGATCAGCACATCGGCACCGATCAACGCAGTGGCAACATCGGCGCTGACTTTGATCGCCAATGACGCACCGACCAGCGCGCCTGCATCCGTGCCGAGGCTGGCGCTGCCGTCCCGATCGAGTGCGGCATGCAGTTCAAGATCCGGCGCAGCAAGCACCGCTTCCAGCAGAGCACGGCCCATACGACCAGATATGCCGGCAATCGCGATCTTGATCATTTCTGGCTCCCTTGCGTGTCCCCTTGCGTGTCCCTTTTTTCCAGCTCTGGCTTGGGCAACACATCGCCTTGCAATAGCTTCAGACGCTCATTTTCAAAAATCACCGTAATCCGCCGATCTTCCACGAGTTTACCTTCCTTCTCCAGACGGTAGACATAGTCCCAGCGGTTGTTATGGAAGGGATCGACGATCAATGGCGTGCCCAGAATGAAGCGCACTTGCGAAGGCGTCATGCCGGGCTTGAGTTTGTCGAGCATTTCCTGGGTCAGGACATTGCCTTGCGGAATATCGATTTTGTGGGGTTTGATGCGATCGATGGGGTTGGACAATGAGCCGCAACCGGCCAACAGAGCGAGGAGTAACCAGGAAAAAAAGCGCATGAGCGGGTTCAAAAGTTGGTCAGGTCAAAAGCCGCGCTATGATAGCGCGCATCACTCCGCCACTCATAGCCAACAGCCAATATGACCAGCACTGATCAACTCAAGACCCTGGGTCTGAAAGTCACCGGCCCACGCCTGAAAATCCTTGCCTTGTTCGAACAAACCGACCAACGGCATCTGACCGCTGACGATGTGTATCGTCTGTTGATGACAGAAAGCGTCGATGTCGGCCTGGCCACGGTCTACCGTGTGCTGACCCAGTTCGAACATGCCGGCATTCTGATTCGGCATCACTTCGACAATGACAAAGCGGTTTACGAACTTAACCGAGGGGGACATCACGACCACCTGCTTTGCCTGCAGTGCGGTCATGTGGAGGAGTTTTACGACGAGGAAATCGAGCGTCGCCAACATGCGATTGCAAAAAAGCACGGCTTCAAACTGGCCGAACATGCATTGCATCTATACGTTGAATGCGACCGCAAAAATTGCCCTCACCGAGAAAAGAAATAAACCGCATCAACCGCGCCGACTTCAGCCGACGACCAGCATTTCCTCGGCATGGGCGCGGGTTGCGTCGGTCAGTTTGACGCCGCCCAACATGCGCGCGATTTCCTCGACGCGCTGTTGATGATTCAACAGGATGACTTGTGACACGGCGCGCCCGTCGCGATTCAGCTTGCTGACCTGATAATGCCACGCCGCGCGCGCCGCCACCTGCGGCAAATGCGTCACGCAAAGCACTTGCCGCGTCCCGCCCAGATCGGCGAGCAAGCGACCGACAATTTCCGCAACGCCGCCGCCGATGCCGCTATCGACCTCGTCGAACAACAGGGTTGGCGCGCCTGATGTACCCGAAAGCACCGTCTGCAAAGCCAGGCCGATGCGCGACAGTTCGCCGCCGGAAGCTGTCTTGGCGAGCGGCTTGACGCCCTGCCCGGCATGCGGCGAGACGCGGAATTCGACATCTTCCAATCCAAACACGGCGGCGTCTCGTTCCACCAGACCGGCTTCGAAGCGGCCCCCCTGCATCGATAATTGCTGCATTGCAGCGCTCACCGCCAAATCCAGCTTGCCCACCGCAGCCAGGCGCTTTTGCGACAGCAACTGCGCTAGGTGGCGATAGTCCTTTTCCGCCGCCGTTTCGGCAGCCGCCAGGGTGGCCAGATCGGTGGCCGCGCCAAGTTGCTGCAACTGGCTGCGCGTGGTGGCGAGATGGTCGGGAATTTCTTCCGGCCGCAGGCGAAACTTGCGCGCGGCGGTCTGCACTGCGGTGATGCGTTGTTCAGCCAGATTCAACGCTTCCGGATCGAGATCGACACGATCAGCGTAACGGCTCAGTTCGCGCGCGGCTTCATGCAGGGTTTCGGTGGCACTTTCAAGCAGGCTGAGCGGCTCGGACAACGCCGGATCGATGGCGGCCAGATCGGCCAGATTGACGCGCAAAGCGCGCAGACGATTCAGCACACCCGCCTCTTCCGCCTCCAGCGTATTGCTGGCAGTTTGCGCGCCGTTGACCAGATCGGCCGCATGCGCAAGCCGCCGATGCGATTCCTGCAAGTCTTGCCAGATATCCAGGCTGAAATCGAGGCCGGCGAGTTCCTGCTCGATCCAGCTCAAGCGTTCCCGCTCAGCGTCTTGTTCGCCGGCATGGGTCTGCGCCGTTTCCCGCTGTGCCAAAGCTTCCCGCCAGACGCGATAAGCGCGCGCAGTTTCACCAGCCAGCTCGGCGGCACCGCCGAAGGCATCCAGCAGACGTCGCTGTTCGGTAGCCTTGAGCAAGGAGTAATGCGCATGCTGACCATGGATATCGACCAGATACTCGCCCACTGCCTTCAATTGCTGCGCGGTGGCTGGACGTCCATTGATGAATCCACGCGAGCGGCCGGAGACCTCAACCACACGCCGCATCAACAGCTCAGTTTCCTCGCCAGCGAGATCGTTTTCAGTCAGCCAATCGTTTACCTGGCTAGCCGCCGGGATGCCGAATTCAGCCGATATCTCGGCCCGTTCGGCACCTTCCCGCACAACACTGGCATCGGCGCGTTCGCCGAGAACCAGTGAAATGGCATCGAGCAGAATGGATTTGCCGGCGCCGGTCTCACCGGTCAACACGGAAAAACCAGCGCTGAAATCGAGCGACAGCTGTTCGACCAGCACAAAATTGGAAATCGACAGGGACAGCAGCATGTTTAGTCAGCAGTTCTCATAGCTTCTCGCCCCAATGCAGCTTCTGGCGCAGCGTGTCGTAGTAGTTGTGGCCTTCCGGATGCAGCAGGCGGACGGTGTTATGGGCGCGCCGAATCACGACGCGGTCGCCGATTTGCAAATCAGCGTGACGCTGACCATCGAAGTGGACGCGAACGTCATCCGCATGGATCAGGTTGATCTCGATCTCGGACCGGCTATTGACTGCAATTGGCCGTGCCGAAAGTGTGTGCGGACAGATCGGCACCATCACCACGGCTTCCAGCGTCGGATGCAGAATCGGCCCGCCGGAAGACAGCGCATATGCTGTCGAACCGGTCGGCGAGGCCACCACCAGGCCATCGGCACGTTGGCTGTAAACAAACTGGTTGTCGATGTAGACCTCGAATTCGATCAGGCGACCGGTAGAACTCTTGCTCACCACCACGTCGTTGAAGGCGTAGGAAGCGATCAGCACATCCTCGTGCCGCTCGACGCTGGCCTCCAGCATGATGCGTTCTTCCGCCAGGTACTGGCCGGAAAGCATGTCTTCCAGGGTGGTAAACATGGTGTCGATGGAGACATCGGCGAGAAAACCCAAACGTCCCTGATTGACGCCGATCAACGGTACACGGTGATCGACCAGCGTGCGCGCAATGTTGAGCAAGGTGCCGTCGCCGCCCATGATGATCGCCAGATCGACCATCGGACCGATTTCGCTTAACGTCACCACCTGAAAATCGGTGATCTGGCAGCAATCAGCGGTATGCGGCGTAATCAACACCACATGTCCGCGCTGCCGCAAATAGTCAGCCAGACGCAGCAGCGAGCTGGAGTTACCCGGGCTGTTGAATTTTCCTACTAGAGCAATCGTATTGAACTCAGCTTTCATGGCGCGAAATTCTAGCCATCCCGTTATCATCTCCCGCCATGCTTAATGATCGCGCCCGCATCCTGCTCAAATTTTTGGTTGAGCGCTACATCGAAGACGGTCAGCCAATTGGCTCCCGGACGCTATCAAAGCATTCCGGCCTGAACCTGTCGTCGGCATCCATTCGCAACATCATGTCTGACCTCGAAGAAGGCGGCTACATCACCAGTCCGCATACCTCGGCGGGTCGCATCCCGACACCGCGCGGCTATCGGCTGTTTGTCGACACATTGCTGACCGTCAAACCACTTGCACAAGGCCAGGTTCGCCAGATCGAAACCACTTTGTCACCGGACGACCCGCAGCGCTTGGTCAGCGCCGCTTCGCACCTGCTCGCGGAACTCACCGCCTATGCAGGCGTTGTACTGATTCCGAAGCGACGCAACCTCGGCCTGCGCCAGATCGAATTTCTCAGCCTGTCCGACAAGCGTATTTTATTGATCATGGTCACCGCCGACGGCGAAGTGCAAAACCGGGTCATCATCACCGACTGCCATTACGAACCCAATCAACTGGTCCGCGCCGCCAATTATTTCAACCAACATTTTGCCGGCCATTCGTTCGAGCAAGTACAACCCCGGCTGGCCAACGAACTGGCACAACTGAAGTCGGACATCAGCCGACTGATGGAAATGGTGGTGGCCGCCGGCACCGATGCATTCCGCGATGTCGGCAAGGAATACGTGTTGTCTGGTGAGCACAACCTGATCAACACGCCGGAACTCACCTCCAACATGGTACGTCTGCGCGAACTTTTCGGCCTGTTTGAACAAAAAACCGAATTGATGCAACTGCTCGATGTCGGCCACGCTGCCAACGGCGTGCAATTGTTCATCGGCGCCGAATCCGGCGTTGCCAGTCTGGATGAATGCAGCGTCATCGCGGCCCCCTACGAAGCCAATGGCGAAGTCGTCGGCACCCTCGGTGTCATCGGCCCAACGCGCATGGCCTACGAACGCGTCATTCCCATAGTCGACATCACCGCGCGCCTGCTCTCCAACGCGTTGACGTATCAATAATGTGTGAAAAGTGAAACGTGATTTGCCGCTGCGCGGCTTGGGTGAAATGTAAATTCGCCCATCACTTTTCACGATTCACTTTTCACGATTCACCCGTGCGGCTCAGCCGCCTTAGCGCCCAGACCATCATGCCTTTCTACCAGCCCGAACCGCCCTACAGCCATGGCCAAGCCGCCCGCACCGGCATTCTGTTGATCAATCTGGGCACCCCGGAAGCGCCTACCGCGAAGGCCTTGCGGCCCTATCTGAAGGAATTCCTCTCCGACCGCCGCGTGGTGGAAATTCCGCGCTTGATCTGGTGGCTGATTTTGAACGGCATCATCCTGAATACCCGGCCGAAGAAATCTGCCGTGAAATATGCCTCGATCTGGCGTCCGGAAGGATCGCCGCTGAAGCACTTCACCGCCCGGCAAGCCGACCTGTTGGCGACCGAAATTTCGCGCCGCAGCACACAACCGATCGTCGTCCACTATGCGATGCGTTACGGCCAACCTTCTGTCGACTCACAAATCCAGGCAATGAAAGCGCAAGGCGTCGATCGCATACTGCTGCTGCCGCTTTATCCACAATACGCCGCCAGCAGCACCGGTTCGGCACTCGACGCGGCCTGGCTGAGCCTGTTGCACCAGCGCAATCCCCCCGAAATCCGCGCACTCAAGCATTTCCACGCGGATCCCGGTTATATCAATGCGCTCAAACAAAACGTGCAGACTTACTGGGCAGAACATGGCCAGCCCGATGTACTGCTGATGAGTTTTCATGGCATCCCACGCCGCTCACTCGATCTTGGCGACCCTTACCACTGCGAATGCCAGCGCACAGGTCGTTTGCTTGCAGAAGCGTTGAGCCTCAAACCGGAACAATACCGGATCAGCTTTCAATCCCGTTTCGGCCGCGCCGAGTGGTTAAAACCTTACACCACCGCGACTCTGGAAGAACTGGGGCATCAAATGACACGACGAGTCGATGTGATCTGTCCCGGCTTCATCGCCGATTGCCTGGAAACCCTGGAAGAAATCGCACTTGAAGGCAAAACCGACTTTCTCAAGGCTGGTGGCGGTGAATACCATTACATTGCAGCGTTGAATGATCGACCGTTCTGGATCAATGCGCTGGCCGATCTGGCACTGGCTCAAATGGGTGGCTGGGTTCAACCAACATATGATGCCGACGCGGCCAAAACAGCACTTGAACAGCAATGCCTGCGGGCACAGACAATGGGCGCAAAGAATCTTTCAAAATAACTTAAATATGCCCGCCAAGCCGCGCCAATATTAGAGTTTGCTTGTTGACTGGTACAAAAGCGTCATGCAAACATGGTTACAGGCGTTGATCCTGGTCAAGTTTCACAAACCAACTAAGTACACTTTCTTGGTCGTCCCAGGGTTTCAACTCAGCATGGAAGACGGCCTGCCGTCATTTTTTGTCCCAACCTGGAGGAAGACATGAAGAAAACCCTCGCAATCAGCTTGATGTTCGCTGGCGCCCTAGGCGCGTTAAGCGCTACATCAGCTCAAGCCATTGATACAAAAGCCCGATTCATGGCGGCCAACTGCGCCTACTGCCATGGCCCTGAAGGCAAAAGCCGTGGCGCCATCCCAAGCCTGGCCGGCCTGGAAAAAGGCTATTTTGTTGAGCAGATGAAAGCTTTCCGTGATGGCTCACGCCCAGCTACCGTCATGCAAAAACATGCCATGGGTTACACCGACGCTGAGTTCGATCAGCTTGGCGCCTGGTTCGCTGCAATCAAGTAATCATAAACAGGAGATACACCATGGCATTTGATCGCCGCGAGTTTTTGAAAATTTCTGCTGGTGTTACCGGTGCAGCCTCTCTTGGCGCACTGACCGGTTGTGCAACCGCATCAACCAACAAGGCATACAAAGTTGTCGTCGTCGGCGCTGGCTTTGGTGGCGCTACCTGCGCCCGCTACCTGAAGATGTGGGAACCCAAGATCGAAGTCACCATTATCGAACCGAATGCACATTTCGTTTCCTGCCCAACCTCGAACGGCGTCCTGGCCGGCCTGGCCAAGCTGGAAGACATCACCTTCACCTATGACCACCTGAAGAAGGTCGTCAACAACTGGGTGACCGATACCGTCACTGGCATCGACACCACCGGCCGCACAGTCAAAACTGCAGGTGGCGCTACCATCAGCTACGATCGCCTGATTCTGGCTGGCGGCATCGAACTGATGTTCGACAAAGTCGAGGGCTACAACGCAGAAGCACAGAAGACCATCATGCACGCCTGGAAAGCGGGTCCGCAGACCGCCACCCTGCGCAAGCAACTGGAAGACATGCACGACGGCGGCACTTTCGTTATGTCGGTACCGATGGCCCCGTACCGCTGCCCCCCCGGCCCCTATGAGCGTGCTTGCCAGGTTGCCACCTACCTGAAGGCTGCCAAGCCGAAGTCCAAGATCATCATTCTTGATGGCAACCCGGACATCGCATCCAAGAAGCCGCTGTTCCTGGCCGCATGGACCAAGCACTACGGTTATGGCACTCCCAACAGCATGATCGAGTACCGTCCGAACAACATGCCGCGTTCGGTTGACCCGGTCAAGATGATGGTCGGCACCGAGTTCGACGATGTGAAGGGTGACGTGATCAACGTGGTGCCGCCGATGCGTGCTGCGGCAATCTGCGAGCTAGCCGGCGTGCGGAGCGACTCGTCCAATACCTGGTGCCCGATCGACTACCGCAGCTTCGAATCGTTGGCCGTGAAGAACGTTCACGTGTTGGGCGACTCGACGTTGACCAACTTCCCGAAATCCGGCTCGGTAGCGAACAACACCGGCAAGATGGCTGCGGCAGCGATCGTGGAAATGTTCAACGGCCGCGAACCCGATTCCGCACCGGTGGTCACCAACACCTGCTACTCGGCTTCCACCGAAGGCACCGCCTTCCACGTCGCCACTGTGTTCCGCTATCAAGCCGCAAAAACCGGCGCCGATGGCAAGGTCACCCCGGCCTCGATGGTTGCGCAGAAGGGTGGCGGTATCTCCAAGGAAGAAAGCGAACTCGAGTTTGCTTACATGGAATCGTGGGCCAAGAACGTCTGGGCCGACACACTGGGTCTGCCCGGCTAAATCCTGTTTAGCGCGGAAGCTTGCAAAGGAGGGGTTTTCCCCTCCTTTTTTTCGTTCTCAGTTTGATAGCGTGGCGCGAAACATAGCAATCAAATATGAAAAACCTGGCCCAATTTCAAGCGCTCAATGGCCAGACGCATATCCGCCGGCAAGTTACCAAGCAACTCGGCCATGATTTCATCCTCGGCGCCTGGTTTGAGATGCGTGATCCAGACTTCTGCGGTCAACTCCAGCATCGCAAGATCAGACGCCAATTCAAGTGCATGGAAATGGCGTGAAGCCTCGGCAATATCCCGCTGCGCACTGACATAGGAACATTCCACCACCAGATGCAGCAAATCCGGAATCTGCCCTACCAAACGCCAAAGTTCCGGATGGCTATTGGTGTCGCCAGAAAACAGCAGGCTACCGTTTGATCCGTGAAGATGAAAACCTGAAGTCGGAACCGTGTGATGAGCCGGTATCGGGGTAATTTCACGCGCCATTCCGGATGCATCCGTCAGGTTCCAGACTTGACCAAGCGGCAGGGGTGAAAAAACCAGGAAAGGCGCCTTGATCGAAGGTACACGGGAAAAATCCGGCCAGATTCGCCAGTTGAACAGGTGGTCTTTGAGAATAACCAGCACTTCCGGTATGGCGTGCAACTGCAGCGGTTTGTCGCGCTCGTTGCCGACACTGTCCAGCAACAACGGCAGACTGAGAATGTGGTCGAGATGACTATGCGTGATGAAGACATGATCAATTTTCGCCATCGCCGCACGTGTCAGTTTCAACGCTCCACTGCCCGCATCGATCAGGATGTCGTCATCGATCAGAAATGATGTGGTATGACGCCCATCACCAATGCCACCGGAACAACCCAGCACTTCTATACGCATAGTGGAAAAGGTTTACTTGGTGGTAAAGGTAAAAACGCCATCCCAATCTTTTGGCGGCGGGGTTTCACGGAAGTGTGCAATCCGTTCCATGTAGACCAGATACAACTTGCTTGGAAAACGCTTATGCAATTTGTGCAAGATGTCATCCGCCAGATCGAAGTCACACAGTTGAAATGCCGTGCAGGCTTGCTCGAAATCCTGCTTGCGCTTGAGGGCGGCGATATCGACTTGATCCTTCAGGCCCAGCGGTTCATAGATCGTCACCGGATTGGCCTTGCCTTTGACGCGCACCGCGTCGACTCGCATGAATTCGATGTCCGGGCAGAAAGCCACCGTGTCTTCACCAACCAGGATGTCCAAACCATATTGTTTGGTCAGTCCTTCCAGACGCGACGCCAGATTCACCGCATCTGCCATGACGGTATAAGCCATGCGAAATTCGGAGCCCATGTTGCCGACGTTCATCTTGCCCGAGTTCACCCCGATGCCGATCTTGATTTCCGGCCAGCCTTTCAGCTTGATTTGTGGATTCAATTCGACAAGGTCACGTTGCATTTGCAACGCCGCCAACACCGCATCCTGGGCGTGCTTGGGATCGGCTATTGGCGCGCCCCAGAAGGCCATGATCGCATCACCGATATATTTATCGATGGTGCCGCGACGTTGCTGCACGATGCGTGTCATTGATGACAAATAGAAATTCAGCATTTCGGCCAAGGCTGACGCGCTCAAACCCTCTGAAATACTGGTGAAATCACGAATATCCGAGAACAACACGCTCATCTCTCGGGATTCGCCCTTCAGGTTGTAGCGATCCGGGTCGCGACTCATCTCTTCAACCAGTTCCTTCGGCACATACTGACCAAATAGTTTGGTGATTTGCCCTTTTGCGCGTGATTCGATGAAGAAACCATATGACATGTTGACGACAAACATGCCGAGCACCGAAATGATCGGCGCACCGAGCGGAAATTCCATGTTCCACGCATTCCAGGCCCAGACATCAAGCACGATAACCAGTACCAGAAAACCCAGGGTTGAGAGGGCAGCGATCAGCGGTGTGGTCATTGGCAGCAGCGTGCCGATAACCAAGCCCAGAATAATCACGCTGATCACGCTCATCGTGGTAAGTTCGCGCGGTTTCCATTTAAGATTCTGGTCAAGAATGCCTGACATCAACGATGCATGGATTTCCACCCCGGGAAACACCTCGCTGATTGGTGTAACCCGAATATCGGCGAGTCCGGGAGCTGTGGTGCCGACCAGCACGATACGACCTTCGAGATTGCTTGCCGGCTCCTGACCGCTGATCACATCCGTTGCCGATACATAGCGGTAGGCGCCAGGGGCGCGATAAGGCACCAGCGCACCGCCTTCGCTATCGAATGGAATCCTCAGCTTATCAATATCCAGCGCATGTGGCTGAAATTGGTTGAAACCATCTCCTCCCGGATTCACCAGAAGCACATCATTGACACCCAACGCGGCTTGCATCAACCGGATAGGCAACGAGGCGTAATAGTTGTTCTGATACCCAATCATCACCGGCATCCGCCGGATTACGCCGTCGCTATCCGGCAACGAGTTGTAGAACCCCGCCCCGGTGGCCTTTTCCAGCAACATCGGCAAACTGCCGCCAAAACCTTCTGCTTGCATGAAACCGTTGGCCAGGGCGCCGAGTTGATCATGGTTGAACAAGGGCTTGGATAAGGTCGCAATGCGTTCCGCGCCTTGGTTGAAATTGAAGTAATAACCTAATACCGAACTCCCTTTGGCCAAGGACTCGGCGAACTGCTGGTCGTAATCCAGGCTGGGACGCAACTGTTCCAGCAACCCGCCAAACAATGGCTGATCCTTCAATTCATTTGCCGCCAATCGTTCAAGGACCGGCAAACCGGAACTGGCATCCGGCTCGGAAAATGCAATGTCGTACCCGATCGCCGCAACTCCATATTGCTCGAACAGATTGGTCTGCATACGCGCCAGTTTTTCGCGCGGCCAAGGCCAGCGACCTTCCGCTTGCAAGCTCTTGTCGTCGATATCGACGATCACCACCTGATCATCAACGCCCTGCGGCATGGTGGCGCCAACCTTGAGGTCATACATGGCGTAGTCGAGCCAATCGACAAAACGAAGCGGCACCAGACCGGTCAAATGTAGCGTCAGCAGAATGATCAGCAACGCGCTGAGGGTAAATTGGCCGATGAATCGACGGCTTCGCAAAGTCATGATTTAGGCTACTCCAGCTTTATTTGAGTGAATCAGCAAGGGTTAAAGAGGCGAGGTGGACAGGGAATAACCAGGAATTGCAGTTTCGTCGACGACGTCGATTTGTTCCGGTTTGAGATGTGCCTTGGCATAGTCGAGATAGACCTTTTCCCGCACAAAAACATCGAACAAATCGGGGTCGATGTGATTATCCAGCTTCATGCGGCCAAGAATAGCCAGAGAACGCGACAAAGACATGCCCGGCTTGTAGGGTCGGTCACTGGCGGTGAGAGCTTCAAAAATATCGGCGATGCCCATGATACGGGCCTGAATCGACATCTGGTCGCGCGTCAACCCTTTCGGATACCCTTTGCCATCCATACGTTCATGGTGACCACCAGCAAACTCCGGCACGTTGCGCAAGTGGCTTGGCCAAGGCAAGGCTTCCAACATGTGGATGGTGGAAACAATGTGGTGATTGATGATGTTGCGCTCTTCCTCTGACAGGGTACCTTTGGCAATGCACAACATGTCGATCTCCTCCTCGCTCAGCAACGGCACCATTTCCCCGGCGGAATTGCGCCACTGATAATGCTTGCCAATATGACGCACTTGCGCCTGCATCGCGGGCGACATGAACTCGCCACCGATGTTGGCCCTGCGCAGAAAATCCCGTGCCCGATCAAGTTCTTCACAATCGCGCTCGTATTCGGCCTGCAACACTCCCGTATTCGGCTCGGACGAGGAAACCTGCGCCTCCAGCATCCGGATACGAGCATCCCGTTTAAGCACTTCGAAACGCGTTTCAACGGAATGTATCCGGTCGAATATGGTTTCCAGTTTGGTTGATTTATCGACAATATGCACGGGTGTCGTGATCTTGCCGCAATCGTGCATCAAGGCAGCAATTTCCAACTCGCGCCGATCTTTCGCGGAAAGACGAAACCCGCTCAGCGGACCGTGCTCGGTTCGACTCACCGCATCAGCCAGCAACAAGGTAATGACCGGCACACGCTGGCAATGGCCATGGGTGTAAGGCGATTTTTCATCCAACGCATTGGAAATCAGCGTGATGAAGGCGACAAACAACGTCTCCAGGCGATCAATCAACTGCCGGTTGGTCATCACTACCGCTGCTTGCGAGGCAAGTGACTCGACCAGATATTGATCGTCCAGGTCAAACGGAATGATCTTGCCGCTGACTTCATCCAGGGCATTGATCAACTGCAACACTCCGATCACCTTCGCCTCATGATCCTTCATCGGCACGGTGAGAAAAGAGCGTGACTGGTAACCATTGAGCGCATCGAAACGCCGCGTACCAGAAAAATCGAATTCCGATAAATCGTAGGCATCTGCAATATTGATGGTTTTGCCGGCAATGGCGGCCGATGCCGAAACCGTCGCCAGATTCGGACGGCCATCAGGCAAGTACATTGGAATGGATCCATGCGCCAGTACATCGCCGCCACTGCCGAGATGGATGCCCAAGGTATTGTTTCGGATGATGGCAAACTCAAGTTGCTGCTGGCGAACCAGATAAATCGTACCGCCATCCGCCTGCGTCAGCGTTTGTGCCGCATCCAGTATCTGATTCAACAGCGCGTCCAGATCGCTCTGACTGGACAACTCGATCCCGATCGACACCAGGCGTTGCAAACGATTCGGCGTAGTTCCAGGTTGCGCTCGCATCGACTGCGCGTCAGCCGCCCCCACGTCAACAGCATCGCGGCTATGCCGCTCCTGGCCGGAGAATGACGTTTTCACCCTGGCTCCTTTTCGCTGATCACTGATCACTGATCACTGATCACTGATCACTGATCAGTTCAAACAATCAACGCAAACGATAAAACCGCCCTGCTCCACTCTGACCTTCCGGCAACGCATCCAACGCGTCAGTCACCGCATCCGACAAATGACTCAGGCGGTCTTCCGGCAGCGGATGAGTTTTGAACAGCAACGAAACCCGTGTGTCGTTCTTCGCGACATGGCCGATTTCTGCCAGGACGGCGGGCAAGGCATAGGCGTCGTAGCCGGCGCGCGCGCTCAGCACAACGCCGATACGATCAGCTTCATATTCAGCATCCTTGTCGAGCCCGCGAGCGACGACTTCCGCGCCATTGCCGATCACGTTCTGCAAAACTTCGCTTTCGTTCTTCAGCTTGCGTCCAAGTAACCCACCAATTGCGGCGATGCCCTGCGATTTCTGCAATAGCTTGAGATGGTGTTTGCGCAGCACATGACCGATCTCATGTCCAAGCACACCGGCCAGTTCAGCTTCGCTATCGAGTCTTTGATACAAGCCCTTGGTGAGAAAAATGTAACCGCCTGGTGCCGCAAAGGCGTTCAGATCATCGCTTTCGATGACGCCAAAATGCCAATTCAGATCCGGTCGCTCGGTTTGCAGCGCAACCCAACGCCCCACCCGATTGACATAACGCTGTAAGCCGTCATCGCGCACCAAAGGCGCCGCACCCAGCAGATTGCCAGCGATCTGCTGCCCAATGCGGTCCTCTTCCTGTTCCGAAACGTTGCCGCCCATCAAAGCCTGTAACAGTTGTTCAGCCGGTTTTTCCGCGCTGGCTTCAGACGTTGCGGGAGTGACAGGCTGTTCCTGCACTGGCGGCGCAATCTTGTTCTTCAAATACCCTTTGAACAGATCCTTCAGATCATTTGCCTGAATCTGGCTGGTGCCGAAAATGCCAACCAACATGGCTACTACGACAAATCCTGGAAATTTCTGTTTCATGTTCGACATCCCTTTCTGGGTCACTGCGCTGGAACCCATCATTGATTCGGCGCTGCAAAGTAAGACATTTCGCGAGGATGCAATCCAGCTGCCTGCGCGAACTGCTCAGCTTCCCGGCGGCTGACGGCATATCCGCGCAAACGCTCAACCTCCGCCGGGTCATAACTGGCCAAACTGAGCTGTTGCACATCCAGACCACGGGTTCCAGCTACCGCGACCACTTTACCTTGCGGCTTTTTACCGAGTTCGCCCAGGTCGGACAGTTCGATGCCTTCATTACCCTGTTTTCGGACCGACAGCACCCTCACCCAGCCAGTATGACCCGCATTGCTGATTTGGCTCCAGCCACTCTGGCTGTTCAGCAGACGCACCTGAGCGCCTTTTTCAACACGCAATAACAGCGGCGATTTCACATCGGGGCTAGCCCGCAAATCATCTGTTTTCAGCATCACTGCGCTGCTTCCGATGGCAACCTGCTGAGTTGTTTTTTGTGGCGGCGTCGCCATTCCAAATACCGAACTGGCTAGCAACAGGCAATGCCAACCCAAAACACCGAGCAGAACCTGAGAACGGACACGTTGACTGACTCGATTCATAAATTGCCATCTCCCCAGAATGACTGATTCGGATTGCTTTCCGCTTCCGGCTTGGCTTCCTTGATATAAGCCATATCGACGCGTTTGAGCTTGGCACTGCGGGCATACTGCTCCGCATCTGCGCGGCTGCTGACATATTGATCAAGCCGCGCCAGTTCAGCGGCATTGAAGCGAGCGCCGCGAAGTTCCTCCTCATTCAGCCCACGCAACCCAGCAATCGCGACAACACGGCGCGAATCCGGGCGCGAGCCACCCAATTGAGCAAACCCGCCAAGCAGATTGCCGCCACTGTCAGCAACCAGCCTGACCGAGAGGATGCGAACCCAACCAGTCTTTTCGGCATGCTTGATTTTCGTCCAGCCACCCTGACGCTTCAAGACCTCGACCGTTGCACCTTTACTGGCCCGCCCAACCACGGCGCTGTCTGAAACTGCGCTGACCCTGAGATCATCGTTTTTGATCATGGTGCCAGATGCAGCTAAAGCCGGGACGCTGAACAAGAAATATGCAAGAAATATCAAAAATAGCCGTTTCACCATTTCACCCTGGGTTCATGACTCTGCTTTAACGCATCATAACAATCTGGCGCTAACTATTACCGGACCGAAAACTCAGTTGTAATATCAAAATCATGATTTTCATTACCAACTTCTTTACCCGTAGAGGCACGGCATTGCTGGCGACCTGGCGCATCTGGCGTGACACCCTGCGGTTTGCCGCACGCGCCATTCTGATAGCTGCAACGCCAGCGGCCTACAACAGCGCCACACGGACCGTGGTGATGAAGCAGATTTATTTCACCGTAGTGCAAATCCTGCCGGGCTTCATGCTGTTTGCGGCCCTGCTGTCGTATGTGCTGATCCAGATCGTGGTGACCACTGCAGCCAGTTATGGATTATCCGAATACGCGCTTGAAGTATCCATGCGCCTGCTGGTTCTTGAGATACTGCCGCTGATCACCGCTTTATTCGTCGCTTTGCGCTCAAGCTCAGCGATCAATACCGAGATTGCGCTGATGAAAATCAATGGCGAACTATTGGCCCTGGAGAGCGCCGGCGTGGATACCATGCGCCTTGAATTCATGCCACGCGTCATCGGCGGCATGATCTCGGTATTGGTACTGACCGCCTTCACCAGCGTGATCGCCCTGGTTCTCGCCTATCTTGCGGTATACGGCTGGCAATCTTGGAGCCTGCCTGATTTCAGCCGGATCATGGGGAATGTTTTCCAGAATACGGTTCTGCTTGGCATCTTCCTCAAAAGTCTGGCCTTTGGCTTGGCGGTGACCATCATTCCGGTCGCGGAAGGGATGGCCACCCCGAGAATGTTGTTCATGGCACCTATTTCCGTGCTGCGCGGCATGGTGCGACTGTTCTTTCTGATCATGTTGATCGAGGTGGCATCATTAGCACTCAAATACATCTGATATGGATCGCCGATGCCGCAAAGCACCGCGAATTTCTTGCCGAGAAAGATGTCGTCTCGCGGCAAGAACTTGCCCTGGTTTCACCCGATATGCCGCTTCGTGCCAATTTATCCGCTCTCGATAATATCGCCCTCATCCCGCAATATCGCAGCAACCAGAAATATGCCGAAGCAGCCGATCAGGCTTGGGCATTGCTGGTAGAAACCGGGTTTCAAGATATGCATGCCAAACGCGACCCCGCCCTCAGCCATAGCGAACGCTTTGTCACCAAACTGCTACGCGCAGTGATCAGCAAGCCAGCTATCCTTTTAATTGACCGACCCGCTATGCTGCTACCCGAGGTGCATTACCCGCCGTTCATGTTTTCCATGCTGGAGAGAATGACCACATACCTGGATGATTGCTGGATTGTTGATTACCAATGGAACCGGGCGCTTTACGATGCCCATCTTGATTACCCGGAACTAGACCAAGCACAACCATGAACCGACCGACTGGCTCTCCCCTGATCAAGAACCTTGAAATCAAGGTGGGTGCACTCTTGGCAGCCACGTTATTGCTGGTGGCGGGATTCGTCCTGTACACAATGTATGCACGCGGCGCATTCCATAGCACGCAAAGCCTGACACTGATTGCACCAGAAGCTGATGGCGTCAGCATCGGCATGCCGATGACCTTCTCCGGCTTCCCGATCGGCACGGTCAAACGCATGGCATTAAGCGAGAATGGCAACGTTCGGCTGGAAATCGCCATCCCGAGCAAGGATGCGCGCTGGCTGCGTGAAAACAGCATTTTTACTTTGGAAAAAGGGTTCATCGGCAGCGCCAAAATCAAGGCGCATACGGCAGATTTAAAAGACAAACCGCTCGCCAATGGCGCCTCGCGCACCCTGCTGACGGGCGATGCGACCGAGGAAATTCCAGTTTTGCTGGAAAAGCTGAAGTCCATACTGAACAACATCGGCGACATGACCAACAAGGAATCGGAGATCAACCAGACTCTGGCCAATGTTCAAAATGTTACGCACCGGATGACAGGTGAATATGGCGTTCTTGAAAGTGTCCTCGGCAGTCCGGAAAAGGCGCAGCAAGTGGTGACAGTGTTGGAAAAGACGAATACCTTGCTGTCTTCGTTGAATGGGGTCTCGCTGAAAGCCGATACTGTGCTGGCAAAAGCTGATAGCCGGCTTTTCGGCCCGCAAGGCATCATGGATCAGACTCAAGAATCGGTTGCCAAACTCAACACCATCCTCGGTGACGTACGCGAAAGCCTGAAAAAAGCGGATGCATTGCTAGCCAATGCGCAAGCTGCCAGCGCTGATCTGCCCAAGATCACCAGCAACGTGCGCGAAGCGACCACCGACATGACCAACCTGCGCTCGGAGATTGACGATAGCGTGCGCAAGGTCAATCACCTGATCAACGAAATCAACAAGAAATGGCCATTCGCGCGCGAAGTGGAGATCAAAACGCCATGAAGCCCCAGACCTCCCAACGCCATGCCCAAACGACCAACTGGCGCTTATTTCTGGTTTTGGCGGTCGCTGCGTTGGCGCTAAGTGGCTGTTCCAGCATCCCACCACCGCCTAACTGGAAAATGAACGCGGTCAGCCTGCTCGAACACGCGCAGCAACGCTGGCTGGAAGGCGACAGCAAAGCGGCTGAACTGGCGTTACTCAAGATGCGCCAGGAAATCGCGCTAACAGGACGCATTGACCTGCTTGCCCGCGCTGAACTGGCGGCTTGCGCAACGCATATCGCCAGTCTCGATTTTTCGCCTTGCGTCGGGTTCGACACCTACGCTGCCGATGCGACTGCGAGTGATCAAGACTATGCCCGCTTTCTTGCAGCTGACTGGACTGGACTGCAGATCAAATCTCTACCCGTGCATTACGCAAATCTGCTCACCAACAAGGATGATGCCAACGCCAACCAGGCAGCCAGGGAAATCAAAGATCCCCTACCCCGGCTGATTGCCGCTGCCCTGCTGTTCCGCAACGGACGCGTCGAACCAGCAACCATATCCACTGCAATCGAGACAGCATCCGAACGCGGCTGGCGTCGCCCCCTGCTAACCTGGTTGGAAGTTCAACGCAAGCATGCCCAGTCTCGCGACGATCACGCCGCGATGGCCGCGCTGCAAAGACGCATAGACCTGATACTTGGCCCGGCCAATGCCCCTTGAGACCACGCTCGAGATCGTCGCTTCCCAAGTTGATTAGCGACTACTTATATAATCGCCCCGCTACCTGATTTGGAGAAAATATGGACTGGCTTTATCAACCCTGGCCCTGGTATGTCGCGGGTCCATTGATCGGCATGATGGTGCCAATGATGCTGTTCATCGGCAATCGTTCATTCGGCATTTCCAACAACCTGCGCCATCTTTGCGCCATTACACAGCCACCCAATGTAGATGTGGATTTTTTCCGTTACAACTGGAAAGAACACATCTGGAGCCTGGTGTTCGTCATTGGCACCGCGCTGGGTGGGTATCTGGCCGGCGTCGTATTCGCCAATCCGGAACCCGTTGCCATCAGCCAAGCGGCCCAAGACATGTTGTTGGCGTGGGGCTTCACCCAGCCAGGTGAATTCCTGGTGCCGGATGAGTTGTTTCATACCAGCGTCCGCAACTTCACCTTCCTCTTCGCGTCCGGGGTTCTGGTTGGTTTCGGCACTCGCTATGCCGGTGGCTGCACGTCCGGCCATGCCATCACAGGTCTTTCCACTCTGCAACTGCCCTCACTTTTCGCGGTACTTGGTATTTTCGCTGGCGGCATGTTCTCCTCGTGGTTCCTGGTGCCTTGGATGCTGATTTAAGGAGGATGAAGAAAATGCGTTATTTCCCCTATCTGCTGGTTGGCGTTTTGTTCGGTTTTGTCCTGATCAAATCAGAGGCCGCGTCCTGGTATCGCATCCAGGAGATGTTCCATTTCCAGAGCTTCCACATGTTTGGCGTCATGTTTTCTGCCATCGTGACCGCATTTTTCACCACGCAGATCATTAAGCGTCTTAACAGTCAGAAAGCGCTCGATGGTCAAGTCATCGAAATCCCGGAAAAGCCAGCCGGCCAGACCAGCTATATCGTGGGCGGATTCGTCTTTGGCATCGGCTGGGGTCTGATTGGCCTCTGTCCGGGTCCGGTCTTCGCGCTTGTAGGGACAGGATCGATTGGCGCCATCGTTGTACTCGCCGGCGCTCTGCATGGAACCTGGCTTTACGGTGCCTTGAAACAGTACTTGCCGCATTGAGCATTGCATTAACGCGGACAATTCATGAATTCGCGTGATGTTCGCGCCGATCCTTATTTGCAAAGGGCGTACTCGAAGGAGCTGCGCAGTGATCTATAAGCCCCACCAATCGAAGCCATCGCAGCTTTCAGCAAGTTTTGACTCGGCCTCCCCCTTGCGGCTGGAGCGAAACCTGCCAGTCCAGACAAGGAACCAGTGCTTCACGCGAGCATTGATGAAATACCCGGGTCAAGAGCATCAATTCCATTAACCCGTTCATTAATGGGCTTTTTTTGACAGTGCAGGACTCTCCGGCTAATCTTGCCGCCGGCATTTTTGTCGGTTGATATTACAACGCTTGGAGAACAACACTATGCGCATGATTTCCTTTGCCCTCGCCGCTGCTGGCCTGGTTTCCCTGTCCGCGCAAGCGGCACCTTTGATGTCCTCTGATTGGGCTGTTCAAGCCTGTCAGTCTTGGAATGCCAATCCCGTTCTTACTGATGAACTGGCCGAAAAGTGGATCAAAAATGACAAGGGCCGCGGCTACAAAGTCATGCATATGTATCGCACCGACTGCGGCGAAGCCGGCAAGATCGAGATGACCATTTCCGCCAAGAATGGCAAGGCTATCTGCACCTACGCAGGCAAGGTTCAGCACACTGACCTGGATCTGGCATCCGACTACTTGATGCACGCCGAAACCAAGCGCTGGAAAGAGATGGGAGCGGGTGAATATGGTCCGATGCGCGCCATGATGTTCGGTCGCCTCAAGTTCGAAGGCCCGAAAGGCGAGGCCATGCGTGTCATGGGGCCTTTCGAGCAATTCCTGCTGATCCCCGGCAAAGTACATGGCGACGATTCTTGCCCGAAATAATCTAGCAAATTGCAAAAAAGCCCGCTGTGGTCAAGCGGGCTTTTTTCTTGGATGGTTCATTCCTGATGGTCCAGAGCGATCCTCACGCTGAGCCTACCGGCAACAATCGCACGGAATACGCCAAACCACCTGACTCGACCTTCAACAAACGATCGATATTCGGATGCTTGCCCGGATTCAGTCGCGCGTCCTGCGTATGCTCGGCATACAGAGCCAGTCCCTCAGCGGCAGCAGCAGCGTCTATGAGGCCATGCTTGTTCAGCAATTGGCGATAAAGTCTTAATGAACCCAGGCTTCCTGCCTTGTTTTCAATCACCTCAACGGAGGAATCCAGCGCTGACAATTCCATGCCAGCCAAATCATCCACCGGAGGCATATCCGCCAGATTCTTGGCAAAACTCCGCTTCATCGTAAATTTCCACTCATAAGCGGTATGCCGCGAAAGTCAGCACTTTCGATGTCATTTGCATAGCCTGTCTGACCGGCATCGGTAGCGGCACGCCACCATATTCGATGGCCGTATCGGCATGTTTCATTTCATCGATTTTCATCTGCTCGACAATCGCCCGGCTTTTTGCATCCTGTTCCGGCAGCTCGCTCAAATGTTCATTCAAATGGCCTTCAACCTGTCGCTCTGTTTCAGCCAAAAAGCCGAGATTCCATTTATCCCCCAATGCCCCCGCCAGCGCGCCCAACGTAAAGGAACCGGCATACCAAAGCGGATTGAAAAGGCTCTTGTGGCTACCCAATTCATTCAAACGCTTCTCGCACCAGGCCAAGTGTTCCGTTTCCTCTTCCGAGGCCTCGATCAACGCACGCGCGGTATCAGGATTACGCGCGGTCAGTGCCTGGCCCTGATACAACGCCTGCGCGCAGACCTCTCCGCTATGATTGACCCGCATCAACCCCGCAGCGTGGCGCTTTTCAGCCTCGCTCATTTCCACCTCTTCAACCCCAACGTCGGGATATGGCCGACGAGAAGCCGCTGCGGCAAACACCGTGCGCAGGGCCTTGTCAACTTGCAGGATGAGTGCATCCGGGCCATTGGCGAGGAAAGATAAATCGGGCAGCAACTTGAACGACATGGCGAGTTCCTTCGGGATGACAGGGTCTGATTATATCTGCGGATCCGCCAGCTGGATTCAAGCTCGAAGACTCGCTAACTGACTCGGCAATCGTGGTCAAATGCCGCATCCTTACCGCATACCCAATGACACATCCGGATATTCTTTACGCCATCAGCGTGTTGCTTCTGGCCTATTTCGTGCGCGGCATTTCCGGCTTCGGATCGGGTTTGATCGCAGTGCCATTGCTGGCGTTGCGATTCCCGCTGCAAGACGTCGTACCGTTCATGTTGATCACCGATTTTTCCGCCTCAGCGCTGGTCGGCGGCGTCAGCTTCAAGCGCGTTGAATGGGGTGAAATCCGCCGCCTGCTGCCACTCAGCCTGATTGGCGTTGTGATTGGCACCAGTCTCCTGGTCTCGCTTTCGCCCACGATTTTGTTGAGCATACTGAGCCTGTTCATCCTCGCCTTCGCGTTACGCTCATTGTTGATTCATGGCGGCAACTTTCAACCTGTCTCGACACGCTGGGCCTTTCCCGCAGCGTTGACTGGCGGCGCGGTAGGTGGCCTGTTCGGGACGGGTGGCCCGCCTTATGTGATTTATCTGTCGCACCGCATTGAGGACAAGTCCGTCCTGCGCGCGACATTGTCGGGGCTGTTCTTCCTCGAAGGTCTGATCCGAATCATCACTTTCCTGGCAGTTGGGCTGTTGCATGGCAGCATGGTCTGGCTGAACAGCCTATATGCAGCACCTATCATCATTGCCGCGCTGTACGCTGGCAGCCATGTGCATGCGCGTCTGAGCAATGCACAGATGACGCGCCTGATTGGTCTGTTGTTGCTGGTCAGCAGCGCGTCATTACTGGTGAAAGCCTGGATTTGATGGTGGCACGTCAATGCCAAGTCCAGCGACAACGTTCAGGCAAAGCAAGCTCGTCAGGAACTAGGATGACTGGTCGTGAATCAATAATGCGGAGGCAGTTCATCCCGCAGATTGCGCGTCTCATTCGGCGTCACGCTTTGCGCCACACTTTGTAGATGCTGATGCAGAAGCATGATTTGCTGCTGCAGAAGATCCAGTTGTTCTTGCTGGCGAAAGACGCTGCGATTGAGTTCATCAATCAAGTCTTCCGCAAAGCTCAATTTGGCTTCAAGTTCATCAATACGGGCTTCTGAAGTTTGGGCTTCCATATTTGGGTTCTGATTCTTTGCATTCTGAAACGGTGCGCGATTGTATGCTGACCGCCGCCATCACCTTTGCCACCTCTCATGACCATGCCCACTACACTCGATCTCGCCGCCCAACTGGCACTAGCTTGGAATAGCCGCCAACCGATCGATGCCAGGCCCGAATCCGGCCCGACCAGTGTCGAACAAGCCTATGCCGTGCAGCAGGCGGTCTGGCATGAACTGACGCATCAATCGCGTCCAACTGCTTGGAAAGCAGGTGCGCCGGATCGTCAAACAATGGCGACTGCAGCAGCCGTTCTACCGCTGCGGATCGTGAAAAGTTCATTGCAAAGGCCTGCTCAATTCCCCGCTGCGCTGCTTCGCAGACTTGGCATAGAAGCCGAGATTGCCGTCTGCTTTGGCCGAGATCTGCCGTTGCGCGCCGAACCGTACCGGCACGAAGAAATTCTGGCCGCCATCGCCAGCGTCCATGTCGCTATGGAACTGGTCGATACCCGTCTGAACGATCCAGAAAAAGCCGGTCCACTTTGGCGTCTGGCAGATAGCCTGGTTAACGGCGGATTGGTCTTGGGCGAGGCGATTCCGAACTGGCGCAAACTGGATTTTTCCGGTTTGACAGTGCGTATTCATAGCAACGCAAACTGTTTGGTGGAAACCCTTGGCCGACCGCCGCTGGACGATCTGTTTTTTTGCCTGCCCTGGTGGATTGAGCATGTCTGCGGCGCGCGGACTGGCGATATCGTCACCACCGGCGCCTGGAATGGCGTGCATTGGGTGGACATGCCCGCCAAGGTCACTGTTGAATTTTCTGGCCTCGACAGCGTCAGCGCCCACATCGAATAACCCCAAACTCAAGTTGCCGGGGTTGTAACCGGGCTTGCAAGCTCAGCGGCCACGACCTTCTCTGCTGCATTGGCCAACATGGTGCTACGCGACTCAGGGGTTTCCAAGCTAATACGGCCTAGTGTGCCGGTACGATAATCGGTCAGCAATTGCATTGCGGCTTTGTCCAAATCAAGTCCACCCGCGCGACCTTTCAAAATACAGCCGCGTTTACGCGCAACCGCTTCCAACACGCCAGGCGCATCCAGACCCTGCACGGAAAACCCATAGCGCGCGGTGACCAGATCGCCATATCGTTCCAGCAAAATGGCAGCCAGAAAAGTCGCTACTTCCTCTTCCAGCACCGCATTGCGGCCAATGGCATGACTGGCGGCGAGCATGTAGCCATCGCTGTCATGTTCGATTTTTGGCCACATCAGGCCAGGTGTATCGACCAGAATCTGGCGCGGACTCAAGGTAATGCTCTGCTGTGATTTGGTGATCGCTGGTTCATCTCCAACGGCAGCAACCTTGCGTTTCACCAACGCGTTCATCAAGGTGGATTTACCGACGTTGGGGATGCCCATGATCATCATGCGCAGCGGCTTGAAATTGTCATCGCGATGCGGTGCCAGGCTCTGGCACAGACTGGGCAGGCGCGCGACCTCACCAACCTTCTTGGCCGACAACGCCACCGCTTTGACGCCTTTCTGGCTGTTGAAGTAATCGATCCAAGCCTTGGTCACGGCAGGGTCGGCCAGATCGGCTTTGTTCAGAACTTTCAGACATGGCCGCTGGCGAAAAGCGCGCAATTCGTGCACCAGCGGATTACTACCTGCTTCAGGCAAACGGGCGTCAAGCACCTCGATCACTACATCGATATTGGCCATGGTTTCGGCGGCCTTCTTGCGGGCCGACGTCATGTGGCCGGGAAACCATTGAATAGACATTGTTTTTTAACATTAAATCTGGCTGCATATTATCGCTGCATAAAGCTTGCCGCTGCCGATAAAGAAGCGCTATTGACGCGACTGTTCACGCAAGAACACCGTCGTTTTGCGTGTCCATAGCCAGACATAGCGTGCACCCGAGCCGGCAACCGCTATAGCCGTCAGCATTGCCAGCGGTTCAATTGATCGACCCAAACCGAGATCGAGTGCGACATCGGCGAGAACCCATGAAACCAGCACAAATTCCATGAAAGTTGCAGCTTTGCCGGACAAGGTTGGGCGTACATCCAGTTTGCCAGTCAGGTGTCGATAAGCTTCAGCGCCAGCAAGAATGATCAGATCGCGCACAACAACAACATACAACAACCACATAGGCAACAAACCTGTCAGAGCCAACATAGTCAACGTAGTCAGCAACATCACCTTGTCTGCGATCGGATCCAACCAGGCTCCAAGCACACTTCGCTGATTCAACCAGCGCGCCAGATTGCCGTCAAGCAAATCGGTAATCGCAGCAATGACAAACAACCAAAAGGCCCCTTCCACGTCATGCTCAAGCAAACGCCAGGCGACGATTGGCGCCAGAATCAGACGTGATGCAGTGAGCAGATTGGGTATCGTGAACACGAAGAAAATTTTGGAAGATGAATTTGCAGGAAAGATACCAGTCTCGTGCGTGGAATTCATGACTTACCACGCGCCCCGAAAAGCCACTGCAATTTTGGCTGGATTGAAGTTTAGAACTTAGGGCTCGCGGCTTGGGGCTGATTCATGAACAAACTTCCAATTGCATCGCCATTTGCAAAACCCAAATACGACAATGCCGACACAAAAATGTGTCGGCATTGTCAAGAGGCATCGCTTCAGACTGTTTGTTACACAGTCATGGCAGCGAACTGTTCAATCAGAACAAACACACTTACTTGTACAAAGTAGTCGCTTCTGTTTCCATAACCGGACGCTGACGCAAATCGCTGGTCATGATGACAGTGAAGCGATGGTCAGACGGCACCAGCGCTTTGGCGTTGACTCTCCATTCCGCCTTTTCACCTGGCTCCAACTTCGGCAGAGGAGCGAACTCCATCTTGTTGCCACTGTTCACCAGCGCAGTAGCGCCGTCACCAGAGACAAACTCCATCGCACTTTCCAGTTCGGCAAGGATACGGACGTTGATGTCGGTAGCAGTACCCTGGTTAGTCGCCGTGATGACATAAGTTGTAGTTTTGCCAATTTCAACCGGGTCGGTCAAGTCAACCACTTCGAGCAGCACAGCCGGAATACCAATAATGGCAGTCTTGGATTGCGCGCCGGCATCCGCTGCACAATAAGCGGTTGCAAGAGTGGCGGTCTCGATACTGCCAACCGACTGGGGTTGCAGCGTGACTTTGACGGTTTGCGATTGCTTCGGCGCCAATTCCGGCAGATTCCAGACCACGCGACCTGCGCTGACTGTACCGTTATTAGAGACGCTGCTGACCGTAGCACCAGCCGGCAAGGTCTCTTCTACAACCAGGTTACGGGCAACCGCATCACCGGTATTGGTCACAACGATTTCATATTCCATTTCGCGACCAAGAATCACGGTATTGGAAACCTTCTTCTCAACCTGAAGTGCCGGCTCGGTCACACGCGTTGTTGCCGATGCCTGTGCCTGCATGCTGGGGTCAGCGGCAGCTGTCGGGTTGAAGGTGTAAACACCCGGCTTGGCTGCCATGACCGAAGTAGAGAAGTCCTTGGTAGCGCCTGCAGTCAGATCGCCAGCAGCAAATTTGTCCAGGCCCTCTTTCAGGTTGGTACCTTCCGGCAAGGTCTGCGCCAACATGGCATTACGCGCTACGCCAGTTCCAATATTGGAAAGCGAGTAGGTCAAAGGAATCGGATCGCAACGCATGACTTCCGTCGGTGCGCTAGCTTTCAGCATCAATTCGGGCTTGACCACGTTGAAAGCCATGCAAGAGGCTTGATCGTAGCTACCAGACAAACAATTTTGTGCAACGCCATCACCAGAAACTTGGCCATTGACATTGATCAGGCGTGACGCATTGCCATCGAGTTCACCCAACTTCCAGCGCAGCAAAGAATCGCTGACACGTTCGGCATCCGGGTTCGAGCCAATCAGCTTGAAATTGCTGCTGCACTGGTCTTGAACAACCACATCACTCAACTTGTTGGGTGTCAGGTTAGTTGCCTTGATGTCGTAGCTGAACGGTTGGCCGGCGACGATTTCGCTCGGGGCCATGCGCTCAATCATGAGCGCGCTGGTAGAACGAATGCCAGTCGGGATATACATCACGGAATCAACTGTGTTGCTGACCACTGGAGCGGGTGCTGCTTTGGCGACAACAACAGGCTCCGGCTTAGCAACGACTACAGGTTCCGGTTTTGCAACGGGCGATGGCGCCGGTTTGGGGGCGACCACTTCGCCATTGGAGCATGAAGCATCCATAATGCCCTTACCTGGACATCCAATCGTCTTGTTGAACTCAGCGCCAGTCGTCATACCGGTTGGGCTGGCAGGGTTGGATGGGTTGTAATAAGGGCCGGACTGAGCTTGTGCGATACCGACACTGAACAGAGCACTAACAAGAGTAACAATGAGCTTATGTTGCATAGAAGGACTCCTTGGACAGAAAGTAAAATGTAAAACTGGCTTGATTAGCGCCTGCTAGCGCTCTGAATTTAATGACTCTCTAAACAACGCATCAGAATTCTTGAGGATAATGGTTCCATGTGAGTAATCCAACACCGAGCCATCAACCCACAAACGGATTTGGCGATTGACGCTTTCACGCGACACACCAACCAGATTTCCGAGCTCCTCTTGCGATAGTTTTAGGCCAATGGCAATACCTGCACTGGTTACTTTCCCATATTGCTGCCCCAAATTGATCAGAATGCGGGCTAACCGCGCCGGCAAATTGAGGAAACTAAGATTGCCAACCATATCGTTGGTTGCCCGCAAACGCTGAGACAGACCGGAAAGAAGTTTCAATGCAACATGCGGGTTGCGCTCCAGAAAGGGCAGGAAATCTCGCCGCCAGAGCACCAGAAAACTACACGCATCCATGGTTGTCACATTAGCGCTACGTGTATCTCCATCGATCAGTGCCATCTCTCCCATCACATTGCCCGGCTCAAGAATACTGAGAATGGCTTCCTTGCCATCGGCGGAATTGAGGCTGACTTTGACCCGGCCTTCAAGCAAGATCAGCAGATGATCACCGGCCTCGCCAACCTGGAAAATAATATGTTTGGCTGGATGCTCGACGATGCGGCCAAGCTGAATGATGGCATTGGCATCCTCGTCACTAAGTACTGAAAAAAACATACTGCACCGCCGCAGCATATCAACATCTACAACCATGTTTTTTTTAGCAATGACCGACACAAATTGTGCCCTCCCCTGGTTGCCGGATTTGAAGCATGTACATACCCTCGCCCACAGAATTTGTGCTCGGAAAGTATATCGCCAGAGGCCCTGCTTCTCTGTGTCGTAACGCACAAACCCACTGATTACCGCCTGATTCAGGCTGAATTCTATTGAATATAGCTGCGACCAAAGGTTGGTTGCCAATGACTTGCCACGTCTGGCTCATCGGCTTGCGGAGCTTATGTATCCACCAGATTCTGAAGTACGCCCAAAGCCATCACAATTAACACAACAAGCAGGGTAATCAACACACCCCAGCCGAATCGGCCGAATTTGGATTTCCCGGAACGAGCTCTGTACACCAACTTCAATTTCTCAGCAATCTCTGCGGGCGCCAACTTGATAAAGACTTCTACCGCATCACTACCTTTCAAGATCATGGAAATCTGTCCAGAGTGTGCAGCCCAACAAACCAGCCATTGCCGGCCATCGTAACCACCGGTCTTGAGGAAAAGGCGATCCCCCTGAATGGTGAACCAATGACCTTTACCCTGAACAACGAGAATAGCCCCTTCAAAATGCGCCTGTGCTTTGATCCCGCCTGGCGGCAGGTCGGAACCATAGAGTAGAACCTTGAATTTTGGGGTGGGGAGCCGCATGTGGGGGAGGGTCTAAATACGCCCGTCAGTAAGGAAAACAGTCCGAGTAGCCAGTCGGACTTTGGAATCGTCGGCTGCAAATCGACCGATCCGGCCCCTTTTTTGCCGGTTTCTAGCCGCATGTAACAACCATGCGGCGGCGAAATCGAAAAAAATGGCTTCGGCGAGGTGGATTTTTGCTATCGACGACCAAAGTCCGACAGACTCCTAGTCTAGCTTGGAATGCAAGGCTAGATGCCTGCGCTAGAATGTTCAGCTTGAACAAGGTGCCTTTACATGAAATCAAAATTACTCGACATTTTTCGTCGTCGCCACGCCTGTCATTTATTCCAGGCTGATCGCTTGCTGGCACCTGATGATTTGAATTTTATTCTTGAAGCTGGCCGGCTTTCACCTTCTTCTTTTGGTCTTGAGCAATGGAAGTTTGTGGTCTTCACTGACAGTGCAGCGAAATTGGCGGTACAGGACGCATGTTTTCAGCAACCGCAGGTCGGCACAGCCAGCGCGGTGGTGGTAATACTCGCCAAATTGGCTGAATTGCACCCGGACTCCGACTACCTGCAGCGCCTGATGGGCCGAGAATACCCTGGTGATGCGTTGGATGCCGCATTGAAAAATTACCGCAATTTCCATGCCGCGACCGATGTCAAAGCCTGGAGCGACAACCAATGTCATATTGCGGCCGCCAACATGATGACCGCCGCCGCAGCCATTGATATCGACTCCTGCGCAATTGGCGGCTTCGATCCATCCAGCGTGATTCGCATTCTGCAAATTGACCCGGATTACCATCATCCCTCTTTGATCCTGACGTTTGGTTACCGCGCGCAGGAACCTGGCGAGAAACTGCGTCTTCCGATGCAGGAACTCGTCGAGTTCCGCTGAAATCAAGTCCATGCACGCCCCGGTTCTCGCCCGTCGTATCTGGATCATGCTGGGTTGGATTCTGGTGATTGGCGTGATTTATTTATCCTTGAACTCAGATACTCAGCCCGCCCCAGTCCGCTTCAGCGACAAGATCGGGCACTTCGCGGCGTATGCAATCTTGATGGGCTGGTGGCATCAGATTGATCGAAATGCATACAGGCTGGCATTGCTGTTTGTACTGATGGGACTCTCGTTGGAAATCCTGCAGAGCTTCACCGGATATCGACAAGCCGACATTTTCGACATGGCTGCGAATACTGTCGGTGTCGGCATCGGCTGGTTTATCGCGCGTTTTGGGTTGGTCTGGAGCAACCGCAGACTTGCACCATCAAAACCAGCATGAATCTCTACCGTGCTGTACGCCAAATTCTGGCCGAATCGGATTGCACCGCAAAACAAATCGGGGCAACCTGGCTTTGGGGACAGTGGCAGGCGAATGAACTGGATGCCGGCACCGACTTCGAGACGCCAATTGATCTTGCCGGCATCCCTGACCGCCCGCTTCTTGCCCCGGCCAACAGCATGCCGCGACGCCAACTCAATGGCCCTGAAAATCATGCCGCGTTGATTCATGCCCTCGCGCATATCGAGTTCAACGCAATCAATCTGGCTCTGGATGCAGTGCAGCGCTTTCCTGGTCTGCCGATTGATTTCTATGCCGACTGGTTGCAGGTTGCGGCCGAAGAGGCTTATCACTTCAGCTTGCTACGCGACCACTTGCGCAGTCTTGGCAAAGATTATGGCGACTTCCCCGCGCATGCCGGCCTTTGGGAAATGGCCGAGAGAACCGCGCATGATCCGCTTGCCCGCATGGCGCTGGTACCGCGTTTATTGGAGGCGCGCGGACTCGACGTGACACCGGATATCCAGCGCAAATTGCGCGGTTACGGCGACACCGCAGGGGCCGACATTCTGGACATCATCCTGCTCGACGAAATTGTTCATGTCGCCGCTGGCGATCGCTGGTTTCGCTACTTATGCGCTCAACGCGGACTACAATCTGAGATTGCCTTTCAAACATTACTTGCCTCGCCAGGCGTGCCTTGGCCACGCCAACCATTCAACGAAAAAGCACGTCTGGCGGCAGGTTTCAGCGCAGCTGAATTGGCGATACTCGATCGCGGCAAAAATCCGGCAAACTCGGACACGCATATCGCCAATCATTCTTGCCCCAGGATTCCCGGGCGGGCATAATCGCGCCCCATTTTGCAGTTTTATTTCTTATATATTTCATTGTTT
This sequence comes from Tepidiphilus sp. J10, assembly GCA_945897865.1. Lineage (GTDB taxonomy): Bacteria > Pseudomonadota > Gammaproteobacteria > Burkholderiales > Thiobacillaceae > PFJX01. The sequence continues at coordinate 6,186 of CAMDHJ010000005.1, read as the reverse complement.
TAGGGGGAATGGGCATGTCTCACCCGACGGCCTCGTCTCTTCTCACCCAAACCAGCACGGCCCTGTCCATCGACTGGTATTTCGACCCCAAGATCTACGCGCTGGAACAGGAACTGCTATTCAAGCGTGGTGCCAACTACGTTGGCCACGAATTGATGACGCCGAATGCAGGCGATTTCAACGTGCTCGACTGGCTGCATGGCGGTGGCAAGATGCTGGTCAACAATGCCCACGGCATTGAACTGTTGTCCAACGTGTGTCGACATCGCCAGGCGCAGATGTTGCAGGGACGCGGAAGCACGCAAAATAATGCGCAGCACATCGTCTGCCCGTTTCACCGCTGGACCTACGACACGCAGGGCCAGCTCGTCGGCGCGCCGCATTTCCCCAACAATCCCTGTCTGCACCTGAACAAGACACCGCTATCCAACTGGAACGGACTGCTCTTCGCCGGCCCGCGCGACATACATACTGATCTGTCCAAACTCGGTGTCACCGCCGACATGGACTTCACTGGTTTTGTCTACGAAAGCACCCAGATCACGGAATACAAGTTCAACTGGAAGACCTTCATCGAGGTCTATCTGGAGGACTACCACGTCGTGCCCTACCACCCCGGCCTGGGCAATTTCGTCAACTGCGACGAACTGAAATGGGAATACGGCGAGATGTATTCGGTGCAGACCGTCGGCGTGCAAGATCATCTCGCCACCCCTGGCAGCGCGGTCTACAACCGCTGGCACCAGCAGGTGAAACGCTATCGCGACGGCAAGGATCCGGCACATGGTGCAATCTGGCTGACCTATTACCCGGCGCTGATGGTGGAGTGGTATCCGCATACGCTGGTGGTCAGCAACATCATTCCAACCAGCGTCGATTCCTGCCTCAATGTGGTGGAGTTCTATTACCCGGAAGACATCGCGCTGTTCGAGCGCGAGTTCGTCGAAGCGGAACAAGCCGCCTATCGCGAGACAGCAGTCGAAGATGACGATATCTGCAACAGCATGCAGAAGGGCCGCAAGGCGCTGTACGAGCAGGGCCTCAGCCAGGCTGGTCCGTATCAATCGCCGATGGAAGACGGCATGGTGCACTTCCACGAATGGCTGCGGCGGATGATTGAGCCGCACCTGTAACGCAGCCAAGGGGGCCTGCCGGCTCCTTGCCTGCTTCAACTCTTGCCGTCCCACACCCGGTGCGCGATGAAGAAATCGGTGCAGCTTCAGCTGCATTTACATCAAACCAGCGTGATGTCAATGTAAAGTGGCGCATGGTCCGGTGCCTTGGGTTCGTTTTCGCAAATTCGCACCTACATCTGGTCAACTGCGTTTTTTAAGTTAACCCATCTTTAACAAGATTCGCGCCGATTTTCCTGTTTTCCCCTCATTGACACCCCGCCAGCCCAGTAAAACCGTTGATTTTTGGCTGATTACGAATTGTAGTGACATAAAATTATCGCGGTGGCAAATCCCCCCCTTGACCTGAGTTATCCCCGTGGGGTGTACATCCGCCGCGTAACCACCCGCCGCGCAGCCTCAGGCGAGGCCTACCACAGCTACCGTCTGGTCGAATCCCGCCGCGAAGGCGGCCGTGTTCACCATTCAGCACTGACCCTCGATCACTTGCGCATTGTCACTACATACAAATCAACACGGCCCCACAGGGCCGTGTTGATTACATGTGTCAACAATACCTTCACACTAAACAGGTCACTCCCACTCGATGGTGCCGGGTGGTTTTCCAGTGATGTCGTAGGTAACTCGATTGATGCCGCGAATCTCGTTGATGATGCGATTGGAGACTTTACCCAGCAGTGCATATGGCAATTCGGCCCAGTGCGCGGTCATGAAGTCCTGGGTCTGCACCGCTCGAAGTGCGATGACGTAATCGTAGGTTCTTCCGTCGCCCATTACACCGACCGCTTTCACCGGTAGGAACACGGCAAAAGCCTGAGAAGTCTTTTCATACCAACCACTTGCGCGCAGTTCTTCAATGAAAATGTGATCTGCACGACGCAACAGATCAGCGTATTCCTGTTTCACTTCGCCCAGGATGCGTACACCGAGGCCGGGACCGGGGAAGGGGTGGCGGTAGACCATGTCGTGCGGCAGGCCGAGGGCGACGCCCAACTCGCGCACTTCGTCCTTGAACAGTTCGCGCAGGGGTTCCAGCAGTTTCAGGTGCATGTCGTCGGGCAATCCGCCGACGTTGTGATGGCTTTTGATCGCGTGCGCTTTCTTGGATTTGGCACCGGCGGATTCGATCACGTCCGGGTAGATGGTGCCTTGCGCCAGCCATTTGGCATTTTCCAGCTTGGCGGATTCAGCCTGGAACACCGCGACGAATTCGCCGCCGATGATTTTGCGCTTCTTCTCCGGGTCAGTGACACCGGCCAGCTTGCCCATGAATTCGGCGGAAGCATCGACGTGGATGACCTTGACGCCGAGGTTCTTGCCGAAGGTTTCCATCACCTGCTCGGCTTCATACAAGCGCAGCAGCCCGGTATCGACGAAGACGCAAGTGAGTTTGTCGCCGATGGCCTTGTGGATCAGCGCAGCCGCAACCGATGAATCGACGCCGCCGGACAAGCCGAGGATAACTTCGTCGCTGCCAACTGTGGCCTGAATCTTGGCAACAGCTTCGCCGATGTAATCCGGCATATTCCAGTCCTGGCCGCAACCGCACAGTTCATGCACAAAGCGGCCGATGATGGCTTTGCCCTGCAATGTGTGGGTGACTTCCGGGTGAAACTGCACGCCGTAGAAGCGGCGTTCGTCGTCGGCCATTCCGGCGACCGGCGATGAGGCGTTGTCGCAAATCACCTTAAAACCCGGCGGCAGTTCGACGACGCGGTCGCCGTGGCTCATCCAGACATCCATCCAGGCTTTTCCATCAGGATCGACGCGATCCTGCACATCGGCCAGCAACCTGGAATGGCCGCGCGCACGCAGTTCGGCGTAGCCATATTCGTGATGGCTGGCGGTTTCGACCTTGCCGCCAAGTTGCGCGGCCATGGTCTGCATGCCATAACAGATGCCCAGCACCGGCACACCCAGTTCAAAGACAGCCTGCGGCGCACGCGGCGTGTCATCTTCGGTCACCGACGACGGCCCGCCGGAGAGAATCACCCCAGCCGGGGCGAAATCACGGATGAACTGTTCGGAAACATCGTAAGGATGCAATTCGCAGTACACGTTGGCTTCGCGCACGCGGCGAGCGATGAGTTGGGTGTATTGGGAACCGAAGTCGAGGATGAGGATTTTGGCGTGCATGGCGGCGGCTCAAAAAATAAAGGAGGCCGAGTTGATTAAACCCGCCTCCTCGATGGAACGAAGATCAAACGTGGTAGTTCGGCGCTTCCTTGGTGATCTGCACGTCATGGACGTGCGATTCCTTGATGCCGGCATTGGTGATTTCAACGAACTGTGCGGTCTCGTGGAAACGCTCGATGCTCGCCGCGCCGAGGTATCCCATCGACGAACGCAGGCCACCCATCAGTTGATGCAGCACGGAAAGGACGCTGCCCTTATGCGGCACGCGACCCTCGATGCCTTCCGGCACCAGCTTGTCGGCATTGGTTTCGTTGTCCTGGAAGTAACGATCCTTGGAGCCCTTCTGCATGGCGCCCAGCGAGCCCATGCCGCGATAGGACTTGTAGGAACGGCCCTGATACAGCTCGATTTCGCCCGGCGCTTCATCGGTACCCGCCAGCAGTCCACCCAACATGACGCAATGACCGCCGGCCGCGATGGCCTTGGCGATATCGCCGGAATAACGAATGCCGCCATCAGCGATCAGCGGCACGCCCGACTCAGCCAGTGCAGAGGCCACATTGGCGACAGCGGTGATCTGCGGCACACCGACACCGGCGACGATACGCGTCGTGCAAATGGAACCGGGGCCGATGCCGACCTTGACGCAGTCAGCACCATGATCAACCAGTGCCAGTGCGGCATCAGCGGTAGCAATGTTGCCGCCGATGACCTGGATATGCGGGTATTTCATCTTGGTCCACTTGACGCGATCCAGCACGCCTTGGGAATGACCATGCGCGGTATCGACCACGATGACATCAACGCCCGCCTCAGCCAGCGCGGCGATACGTTCATCATTCTCCGGGCCAACGCCGACTGCAGCGCCAACCAGCAGATGACCCATGTTGTCCTTGTTGGCGAGTGGGTGTTCGCTCGATTTGCGGATGTCCTTGACGGTGATCAAACCCTTCAACACGAAATCGTCATTGATCACGACCAGACGCTCAAGCCGGTGCTTGTGCAGCAGCGCAATGATTTCTTCTTTGCCGACGCCCTCTTTCACTGTCACCAATTTCGTGCGTGGGGTCATGATCTCGCTCACCAGATGATCGAGATTGGTTTCAAAACGCAGATCGCGGTTGGTGACGATACCCATCACCCGGCCCATCTCATCCACCACCGGCAAGCCGGAAATACGATAGCGACGGATGATTTCAAGCACGTCGCGCACGCTCATCGTCGGGCTGATGGTGATGGGATCTTTCACCACGCCGGATTCATATCGCTTGACCTTGGCCACTTCGGCGGCCTGCATCTCTGGGGACAGATTCTTGTGAATGATGCCGATGCCGCCTTCCTGCGCCATCGCAATCGCCATGGGCGCTTCGGTAACGGTATCCATCGCGGCGGATACAACAGGCAAATTCAAGGAAATCTCCCGGGTAAACCGGGTTCTCAGACTGACATCGCGCGGCAGAATGCCGGAATACGCGGGAACCAGAAGGACGTCGTCGAACGTCAGTGCTTTTTGTAAAACTCGCATGATGGATAGACCTGGCGCACAAAACGGCATTATAACGATGCGACTGGCGGCTCCCAAGGTTGCCCCGAAAATATGCTGACCGGAAGCAATTGACTTGCTGACATCCAGCAATTTATGTTTCTGCCCATTGAATTCAGATCATCCATATCCAATGGCAGGCGTCAGTTCCAAGTTCGTTTTCACCGTTGTCAGCGGCCTGATCACCCTTTTGAGCGCATACGGCCTGACCGGCTGCGCTTCAACCGAATCGACACAACCTGCCAACCAGACGACAGCCGCAAGCATCACACCGGAAGCTCAGGCCCTGCTGATTCAAGCCGAAACCGATGTCAGCGATGCCAGATCGAAATTTGCGCTTTGGACCACCGCCGAATCGGCCTTGCAGGCCGCACGGGAATCAGCTGCTTTGGGAGATAGCGCCAGCGTGATCAGAATGGCCACATTCGCTTCCAGCCAGGCCAAACTGGGTTTGGAACAACTCAAGCTGCCAAGCACAGAGCGCAAAACGGATCGAAAGTAAAATGGCCGCAGTGGGTTGGCTCGCCGGCACAAACACTAACGAAAATTCAGATCAAGCCGCTTCCGCGTCGCCGCCGCCTTTTTTCATGACTTTGCCTTCGGCAGCCCGCTGACGGCGAACTTCCTTCGGGTCGGCGAGCAATGGTCGGTAGATTTCGACGCGATCCTTGTCGCGCAGCGCCGCGTCCAATTTGGCCAGCTTGTTCCAGATACCGAATTTGTTCACCGCCAAGTCAATTTCCGGAAACTCGGCCGGCAAGCCGGAGCGTTCGACCGCGTCGCGCAGCGTAGCGCCAGCAGCCAACTGCACGGAAACGACCTTTTGCCGATCGCGCAGCGCGTAAACCACTTCAATATGAATCGGCCCGCTCATCTTTCGCCGTAAACCTGTTCTGCACGGCGAACAAACGCATCCACCATATTGTTGGTCAACATGCCAAAGACCGGGCCGAGCACCTTTTCCAGCAGACTGCTGGAAAACTCGTAATGCATGACGAAATCGATCTTGCAGGCTTCAGGCGACAGCTTTTTGAAGTGCCAGGAACCTTCCAGCTTGCGAAACGGGCCGCTTTTCAGATGGATGCGCATTTCTTCCGGATGCCGCTTGCTGTTCTGGGTGGTGAAATGTTGTTTCACCTGCATGTACTGGATATGGATCGTGGCTTCGGTCGTCACGTCATCGCGAAAATGCAATTCAGTGCCACCGCACCAGGGCAAAAACTGCGGATAGCGTTCAACGCCATCGACCAACACGAACATCTCTTCCGCCGAATACGGCACAAGGACGGATTTCACAACTTCAGCCATAGCGAGCGCAAAGGGTTCAGGGATTCGGCCTGCTAAAATAGCACGAAATCCCGCTCGCTTTTGCCA